>DASSUW010000330.1:0-8150 GCA_035706585.1 Solirubrobacteraceae bacterium
GGAGTTCGTGGCCAAGTACAAGGAGATGTTCGGCGGCACCGAGGTGCCCGAGGACGCGGCCGACGCCTACGCGGCCGCGCAGGTCATGCAGAAGGCCGTCGAGGAAGTGGGCTCGATCGACGACCAGCTCAAGCTCGCCGACTGGCTGCGCTCGAACTCCGTCGACACGATCCTCGGGCCGCTGAGCTGGAACGAGAACGGCAGCCCGAAGGGCGAGTTCCTGGTCGGCCAGTGGCAGAACGGCAAGCCCGAGATCGTCCTGCCCGACGACGCCGCGACGTCAGATCAGATCGTGGCGGGTTGGAAGCCGGGCTCGAAGTGAGGCATCGTCCCGCCGAGTGACACAGTTCGTCCAGACGATCGTCCTGGGCCTGCTGATCGGCGGGACGTACGCCCTGCTCGCGTCGGGCCTGACGCTGATCTTCGGCGTCATGCGCGTGATCAACATCGCGCACGGCGCGTTCCTGATCCTGGCCGCGTTCGTCACGTACTCGATCTGGCGCGCGACCGGGCTCGACCCGCTCGTGTCGGTGCTCTTCACGACGCCGCTGATGTTCGCGTTCGGCTGGATGCTGTACGTGACCGCGGTGCGGCGCGTGCGCGGCGCGCACGTGTCCTCGTCGGTGCTGCTGACGTTCGCGCTCGCGCTCGTGGTCGAGGGGCTGATGGGCGTGATCTGGGGCAACACGTCGCATTCGGTGCGGCCGCCGTACGTCAACGACTCGTTCACGATCGGCGAGATCTTCCTGCCCAAGGCGCAGGTCTACGGCTGCGCGCTCGCGGTCGTGGTGCTCGGCGCGCTGTACCTGCTCCTCACGCGGACCTGGCTCGGCCGGGCGATCCGCGCGAGCGCCGTCAACCCCTCCGGCGCCGCGCTGGTCGGCGTGAACGTCTCGGCCGTCGCGGCGCTGGCGTTTGCCGTGGGCGTCGCGGCGGCCGGGGCCGGAGGCTCGATCGTCAGCGTGCTGTATCCGTTCCTGCCGGGCTCGCACTACCAGTGGATCGCGCGGCTGCTCGGCATCATCGTGCTCGGCGGCATGGGGAGCCTCCCCGGCGCCGTGCTCGGCGCGCTGCTGCTCGGGGTCGCCGAGACCGCGACGGTCACCTACATCTCGCCGGCGTGGGCGACCGCGGTGCCGTACGTGGTCATCTTCGTCGTGCTGCTCGTGCGGCCGCAGGGGCTGATGGGCGCGCGGCTGCGTGAGGACGTGGCGACCGCATGACGCGGCGCGCCGTGATCGCGCTGGCCGCGCTGGCGCTCGCCGCCTACCCGCTCCTCAGCGACGACCTCTACTACCAGAACATGATCATCCTGTCCCTGGTCTTCGCGATCGGGGCGGTCGGCCTGAACATCATCTCGGGCTACGGCGGCTACATCTCGCTCGGGCAGGGTGCGTTCCTGGGGCTCGGGGCGTACACGCTGGCGATCCTGTCCACGCGCGTGGAGGGGGTATCGGTCTGGGTCTGGGTGCCGCTCGCGGGCCTGGTCGCCGGCGTGTTCGCCGCGCTCCTCGGGGTGATCGCGCTGCGCACGCGCGGCCCTTCGTTCGTGATCATGACGATCGCGTTCCTGTTCCTGCTCCAGCTCGTCGCCACGAACTGGCCCGCGCTCACGAACGGCACCGCGGGGCTCACGCTGCCGCTGCCGACGTGGAGCATCGACATCCAGAACTGGCCGTTCTACTACTCGCTGTACGCGCTGCTCGCCGTGTCGCTGCTGATGTCCTGGCGCATCCGGCGGACGAAGTTCGGGATGGGGCTGATCGCGATGCGCGAGGACGAGGACAAGGCCGCGACGGTCGGCATCGACACGCCGGTCTACAAGCTGCTCGGGTTCGTCGCGAGCGCCGTGTTCGTCGGCATGGCGGGCGCGATCTACGGCTACTACCTCGCGTTCGTGGACCCGCTCGGGATGTTCAACATCCTGCTCAGCGTCCAGATCCTGCTGTCGATGCTGCTCGGCGGCCGCGGGACGCTGTGGGGACCGGTGCTCGGCGCCTTCCTGATCGAGCCGCTGAACGAGTTCTCCAACAACTCGCTCGGCGGCGGCAACGCGCGGCTGCTCGTGTTCGGCGGGCTGATGATGCTCGTGGTGCTGTTCCTGCCGCGCGGCATCCTGCCGACGGTCGAGGGCTGGATCGCGGCGCGCCGCGCGCGCGGCAAGGCCGGCCTGGTCGGCGCGCGGCTGGAGCTGCGCGAGCGACCGGCGCCGCCGGAGCGGCCGGCGGTCAGCGAGCGGATGCTGCTCGAGGTCGATGACCTGGCCAAGCGCTTCGGTGGCCTGAAGGCGGTCGACGGCTGCTCGTTCGCGGTCCCCGAGGGATCGATCACCGCGCTGATCGGGCCGAACGGCTCGGGCAAGACGACGGTGTTCAACCTGATCGGCGGCACGATGCGCGCCGACGCCGGCGAGGTGTGGTTCGACGGCGCGCGGATCGACTCCCTGCGGCCGTGGCGGCGCGCCTACCGGGGCATCGGCCGCACGTTCCAGATCACGCGCCTGTTCCGCGACATGACCGTGCTGGAGAACGTCGTCGCGCCGCTGCGCGCGTTCCGGGTCGCGCAGCTGAACGCCGGCGCGGTGAGCGGACCGGAGACCAAGCGGGCCGAGGAGCTGCTCGCGTTCGTCGGCATGGCCAAGTTCCGCGACCAGAAGGCGGGCGCGCTGTCCTACGGTCAGCAGAAGCTCGTCGAGCTCGCGCAGGTGCTCATGCTCGACCCGCGGCTGATCATGCTCGACGAGCCCGCCGGCGGCATCAACCCGACGCTGATCGAGCGGATGGGGGACATGATCCGCGAGCTCAACGCGCAGGGGAAGACGTTCCTGATCGTCGAGCACAACATGCCGTTCGTGCTCGGCCTGTGCGACCCGGTGCTCGTGCTGGCCGCCGGCACCTGCATCTGCGAGGGCCATCCGGACCACATCCAGCGCGACCCGAAGGTGCTCGACGCCTACCTGGGCGAGGACTTCGTCCTCGCGGAGGCGTGATGCTGCGGCTCGCCGGCGTGATCGCGGGCTACGGCGGCGGCGACGTGCTGCAGGGCGTCGACCTCGAGGTGCGCGAGGGCTCGATCGCCTGCATCGTCGGGCCCAACGGCGCCGGCAAGTCGACCGTGCTGCGTGCGGTGAGCGGGCTGCTGCGGCCGCGCGAGGGCGCGATCACGCTCGAGGGCGAGCGGCTCGACGGCTGCAGCACCGCCGAGGTGCTCGAGCGGGGGATCGTGCAGGTCCCGCAGTCCAACGCGCTGTTCCCCAACATCACGGTGCGCGAGAACGTCCTGATGGGCGCCTACATCCTGCGGCGCGACAAGGCGCGGCTCAAGCGCCGCTACGCGGAGATCGAGGACCTGTTCCCGGTCGTCCGCGAGCGCGGCGGCGAGAAGGCCGG
Source organism: Solirubrobacteraceae bacterium (assembly GCA_035706585.1). Classification (GTDB taxonomy): domain Bacteria; phylum Actinomycetota; class Thermoleophilia; order Solirubrobacterales; family Solirubrobacteraceae; genus DASSUW01. Next base: position 3,390 of record DASSUW010000330.1, read on the forward strand.
CAACCTGTCCGGCGGTCAGCGGCGCATGGTCGAGTTCGCGCGCTCGCTGATGCTCGAGCCGCGGATCGTGATGCTCGACGAGCCGTCGCTCGGGCTCGATCCGAAGGCGCTCAAGCACGTCCACGAGAGCGTCGTCCGGATGCGCGACGCCGGTCGCACGATCCTGCTGGTCGAGCAGAACGTGCGCTTCGGGCTGCGCCTCGCGACGCACGGGATCGTCATGGAGAGCGGCCGCGTGCTGCTCGACGGCCCGGCGGACGAGGTGCTCGCCAACCCCGAGATGGCCGACCTGTACTTCGGGGGCTCGGTCCGCCAGGCGCCGCGGGCCACGGTGTGACGGGAGCGCTGTGGGCCGCCGCGTCGGGAATCGGGTTCGGGCTGTTCCAGAGCCTGAACCGGCGGGCGATCCGCGACATCGACGACGCGTTCGTCTCGACGTTCCTGCAGCTGCTGATCGCGGCGGTGGTGCTGATCGCCGCGTGTGTGGCGACCGGCGACCTCGACCGCCTCGCCGCGGCCCCAGCGGATGCGGTCGCCGCGTTCATGGCGGCGGGCGTCGTGCACTTCCTGCTCGGCTGGACGTTCCTCAACCTCAGCCAGAAGCGGATCGGGGCGGCCCGCACGGCGCCGCTGCTGACGCTGTCGCCGATCTTCGGGCTGGTGATCGCCGCGCTGACGGTCGGCGATCTGCCGAGCGCGGCGGCGCTGGCGGCGATCGCGCCGATGGTGGCCGGGGCGTGGCTCGTCGCCGGCGGGCGCCGGGTGCGGCCGGCCGATGCCGTCTTCGGCCTCGGCTGTGCGCTCATGTGGGCGATCAGCCCGGTCTTCACCGTCAAGGGGCTGGACGGGCTGGCGTCGCCGCTGCTCGGCGTGACGCTCGGCATGGTCGCCTCGACGGCCGCCTACGGCGTGGCGATGACGCGCCGGTCGCTCGGCGGCATCGCCCGCGGCGCGATGGCGTTCAAGCTGCTCGCCGGGCTGCTCGTGGCGCTGGCGACCTGGTGGCGCTGGATCGCGCTCGACGGGGCGTCGGTCGGTGTCGTGCTGGCGCTGAGCCTGCTGTCGGTCCCGACGGTGCTGTTCCTGGCGCCGCTGGTGGTGGGCCGGCATCTCGAGCGCGTCGGGCCGCGGGTGTGGGCGGGGTCGACGCTCGTCGTCGGCGGGGCGTTGGCGCTGATCGTGGTGGGCTGAGGTGATCGTCGACTTCCACTCGCACGTGATCGTCGGCGACGCCTCGCCGCCACCGTCGATGGTCGGCGCATACGCGGATCCCGCGGAGATCGTCGCCGAGGCCGAGCGCGTGGGCGTCGATCACGTCGTCCTCGCCCCGTGGGTGCGGCAGCTCGACAGCGTCGACAACGAGGCGCTGCTCGCCCTCCGCAGCGACCGCGTCAGCGTGCTCGGGGCGGTGCCGCTGCACGACCCGCAGCGGGCGGCCGAGGTCGTGCGGGACCTGCCGGGCGTCGAGATCCCGGCGAGCGTCGGCGGCGACTACCTGGGGCACGACCGGTTCGAGCCGTTCTGGACCGCGGCCGCGCAGGCCGGCGCGGTCGTGTTCATCCACCCGACCACCCGCGCGTTCGACTGGCCGGACTACTACCTCTGGAACACGGTCGGGAACCCATTCGAGACGACGATCACAGGCGCGCACATGGTCATGGCGGGGGTGCTGGAGCGGCACCCGGATCTGCGCGTCGTGCTCGCGCACGGGGGCGGTGCGCTGCCCGCCCTGCGCGGCCGGCTCCGGCACGCGCACGAGGCGATCGGCGCGGCGCGGGCGCGGCTGCGCGGGTCGCCGGAGGCGTCGATCAAGCGGTTCTACTTCGACACGGTGACGCACGACCCGGCGGTGCTGCGCGAGCTTGCCGCGTTCGCGGGCGCCGACCACATCGTGCTCGGGACCGACCACCCGTTCGACATGGGTGACCACGATCCGGTGGCGACGGTGCGCGCCGCCGGACTGGATCCGCACGAGCTCGGCGACACGGCGAGGAGGCTGCTGGCATGAACGCGGACATCGTCGTCGCCGGTGCCGGCCACAACAGCCTGGTCACCGCCGCATACCTGGCGGCGGCGGGCCGCACCGTGGTCGTGCTGGAGAGCCGCGCGATCCCCGGCGGCGGCGCCGCCTCCGAGGAGCTGCTCGGACCGGGCTACCTGATCGACTCGTGCTCGACGGGCCACACGCTGATCCAGACCAACCCGCTGCTGCTGCGCGACGAGCTCGGCCTGCAGGAGCGCCACGGGCTCGAGTACATCGTCCCCGACCCGTTCGCGCACGTCGCGTTTCCCGACGGCCGCCAGCTGACCGCCTGGATGGACCTCGACCGCACGGTCGAGGAGATCGAGCGCTATTCGAAGGCCGACGGCGCGGCGTACCGGCGGCTGCTCGCCGACTATGACGAGGTCAAGCACATCTTCGCGGCCGGCACGTTCAATCCGCCCGGCTTCGGCCCGTCGGTCGAGCAGCTGCTGCGCGAGCACCCGAAGGGCAACATCTGGCAGCGGCGCCGGATGCTGAGCGCGTGGGACGTGATCCGGCACGAGTTCGAGTCCCGGCACGTCCAGGCGTTCCTGCTGTGGCAGGCCTACCAGACGCTCGTGCCGGTCGACTCGCCCGGCTCCGGCCCGCTGGCGTACTCGATCGTGTTCGGCCGGCAGCGGCGTTCGTGGACGATCCCGCGCGGCGGCTCGGGCCGGCTCGCCGGGGCGCTGGTCGCCGTGATCGAGGAGAACGGCGGGACGGTGCTGTGCGGCAAGCGGGTGGCGCGGCTGCTCGTGGAGGAGGGCCGCTGCGCCGGCGTGCAGACCGAGGACGGCGACGTGTTCCGCGCGCGCGAGGCCGTGGTCTCGACGATCCACGTCAAGCACCTGCTGGACATGGCGCCGCCCGGCTGCTGGCCGGACGACTTCCGCTACGGCGTCGAGACGTTCGACATCGGCGTGCCGGCGATGGGCGTGTACATGGCCGCCGACCGCGCGCCGGTGTTCGTCACGCCGGAGGGCGCCGAGCGCACCGCGGTCTCGGCGGGCCTCGCCGGGTTCCCCGAGGACGCGATCGCGTACGGGCGTGCGCTGGCCGACGGGCGCTACGTCGAGGATCCGGCGTGGATCCTGGTCGCCACGCCCACGCTCGCCGACCCCTCGCGGGCGCCGGCGGGCCGGCACACGGTCAAGTTCCTGTCGGCGCAGTCGTACGGCTTCGAGGACCGCAAACAGTCGCAGGCGCGGCGCCAGCTCGAGCGCGTGCGGGCGGTGGCGCCCGGCTTCGGCGACGACGCGATCCTCGACATGCTCGTCAAGGCGCCCGAGGACATCGAGCGCGCGAACGAGCACATGATCCACGGGACGTTCCACGGCGGGAACCGGACGCTGCCGCAGAGCGGCGCGCTGCGCCCGGCGCCCGGCTGGGGGCAGCACCGGATGCCGATCCCGGGGCTGTACCAGACAGGCGGCACCACGCATCCGGGCGGCTCGATCACGGGCGCACCGGGCCGCAACGCCGCGATGGTGCTGCTCCAGGATCTCGGCACGAGCATCGAGGAGGTGGTGGATGCCGGACGCGCGCGTGCAGTCGGCGGTTGACCATTGGGCCCCCCGGTTCATCCAGGCCGGCGTGGACTACAACGACTTCGCGCGCACGACCGCGCGCGTGGAGCGCTGGGAGGACTGGCTCGACGCCTGGTGCGAGACCGGCGACGAGCATGCCGAGCTGGCGCGGGCCGCCGAGGCAGCGGGCCGCGAGCAGACCGCCGGCGACGCGTGGCTGCGCGCGGCGGTGTGCTTTCACTTCGGCAAGTTCGTGTGGGTGCTCGACGAGGGGCGCGCACGTGCGGCGGCCGACCGCGCGGTCGCCGCGCTGCGCGCCGCGCACCGGCTGCTCGATCCGACGGCCGAGCGTGTGGAGACGCCGCTCGGCCTCGTGGCGAACCTGCGGCGGCCGGCTCGGGCCGACCGGCCGCCGCTGGCGCTCCTGATCCCGGGGCTCGACTCCACCAAGGAGGAGTTCTTCCGGCTCGAGAACCTGTTCCTCGCGCGCGGGATGGCGACGCTGTCGATGGACGGGCCGGGCCAGGGGGAGGGCGGGTACGCGCTGCCGATGCGGCACGACTACGAGGTCGGCGCGACCGCGATCCTCGACGCGGTCGCCGACCGGCCGGATCTCGATCTGTCGCGCGTGGGCGCCCTGGGCGTGAGCCTCGGCGGCTACTTCGCGCCGCGGGCGGCGGCGTTCGAGCCGCGCATCCGCGCGGTCGCCGGGATCAGCGGCCCGTTCTGCTTCGGCGAGCTGTGGGACTCGCTCCCCGAGCTCACGCGCGAGACGTTCATGCACAAGTCGGGGGACGGCCGCGAGCGCGCGCTGGAGTTCGACCTCGCCGGCGTGCTCGAGCGGCTCGAGGCGCCCGCGCTGTTCGTGACCGGCAAGCTCGACCGCCTGATCCCGTGGGAGTCCACCCGCCGGCAGGCCGACGCCGCCCCGCACGGCGAGTTCGTGCTGTTCGAGGACGGCAACCACGTGTGCGCGAACATCCCGTACAAGGCGCGGCCGCTGGTCGCCGACTGGCTGGCGGAGAAGATCGCGGCGTGACCCGCGTGGCGCTGATCGGGGCGGGCATGTGGGCGCCGCGGCTGGCGGCCGCCGCGGGCCGCGCCGGACTCGAGCTCGTCGCGGTCCACGCGCGCTCGCGCGCGGCGCGCGACGCGCTCGCCGAGCGGCTCGGCTGCCGTGCCGCGGAGACGTTCGACGCCGCCCTCGACGGG
>DASSUW010000331.1:0-14260 GCA_035706585.1 Solirubrobacteraceae bacterium
CGCCGGTCAGACGGCTGACCATGGTTCACGGCTGGTCGCCGCCGTGGCGAGCGCCGTCTCGCGTCAGAGATCGAGCTGCACGCGCGCGGGAACGCCGCCCCCGCGCGGCTGGATCTCGAGGACCATCGGCCGGCGCTGGACGGCGTCGAACGGCACCGAGAACACGAGTGCCGCGCCGTTGTACGTCTCGTCCGCTGCGCTGTCGTCCGCCGGCTCGCAGGCTTCCGGTGGCAGCCGGCGCGGCTCGTAGGTGAGCTCCGCGTTCACGTCCGTGTCCAGCGGCGCGAATGACTTCCCGAACGCATCCTCGAGGTGGATGTCGTCCGTCGGCACATGCGTTCCGTCGGAGGCGTTGCAGACGCTCAGGAACGCCGCGTAATAGCCCTCGCCGGCGGGCGGGACGCCGTCGACCAGCGCCGACTCGGGCGTCGCCCGCGGGTTGAGCTGGCGGAAGAGCACGACGCGGTACGTGAGGCCGCCGAGCTCGACGGCGTTGCCCTCACGGGCCTCCACCGCGTTGTCGCGCGCCGTTTCGTCGTCGCACCCGGCCACGACCGCGACGAGCGCGGCGGCGACGAGCATCCGCAGCAGCAGCATGTCCCGGCACTGCCCGCGGTTGCGGCCGCCGCGACCGTTGCGGTCAGGCAAACAACCAGCGCCACGCGCGTAACACCCCCGCGGGTAGTGCCGGGCCATGCGCTCCTCCGTCTCAGACCGACCCCCGATGGATCCGAACACGAGCGAGGCGACCGCCCATCAGCTCGACCTCGCCTGCGTACAGGGCGAGGCGTACGGCCGCGCGCTCGAGCACATGGTGCAGGACGTCGCCGCCGACGGCGGCGAGCAGGTCGCGGGCCACTACCTGGTCGGGTTCGCGGTCGAGGAGGCCGAGGGCATGTACGTGTCCGACGGCGGTCGCCTGACCTGGCGGGAGCCCGGCGACGACAACCTGCACCTGGAGATCACGGTGCGCGACGCCGCCGACGGGCGCTTCGTCCCGGCCGTGACCGTGCACGCGACGCTGATCGGCCCGTCCGGCGAGGAGATCGGCCCGTTCGAGCAGCCGCTGATCTGGCATCCGATGCTCTACCACTACGGCCGCAACTGGAACGTCCCCGCCGACGGCGAGTACACGCTCCGTGTCCGCGTCGAACCGCCGCGGTTCCTGCGGCACGACGAGATCAACGGCCGCCGGTTCACGGACCCGGTGGACGTCGAGTTCAGCGGCGTGCGCGTCCACCGCGGACGCGACTGACGCCCGGCGTGCACGGCGATGGCAGGGCGCCTCGCCCGAGCGTACGCCGTCGCCGTCGTCGCGCTGCGCTGGCCGATCGCGCTGCTGTGGATCGCCGGAGCGATCGCCGCGGTCATCGCGCTGCCGCCCCTGTCGGAGCGCAGCGCCGGCTCGCTCGGCAGCATCGTCCCGGCCGGCAGCCCCGCGCTGGCCGCTGAGCACCGCGCGGCGGACGCGTTCGGCTACCCGCTGTTCTCGCGGACGATCGTCGCCCGCCGGGATGCCGGCGGCATGTCGCGGCGCGACCAGCTCGGCTGGTTCGCCGCCGCGGCGCGACTGACCACGGGCCACGACCGCCGCGCCGGCGACGGTGACCGCGCCGCCCCGTCCGCGGCGATCCCGCTCGTGAACGCGCCGGCGCTGGCCGGGTCCACGCGCGAGCACGGCACGGCGGCGCTGGCCTACCTGCTGTTCCCGCCGTCGGTCGATCCCGCCGAGCGCGCCGACGCGGCGCGAGCGCTCGCGCCGCGCACGTTCGGCGCGCAGGCGCACGTCACCGGTGTCGTGGCGGCCCGGCTCGCCGCCACCGACCTCATCGTCTCCCGGCTCTGGATCGTCGAGCTCGCCACCGGGCTGCTGGTCGCGCTCGTGGTCGGCCTGCACTTCCGGGCCCCCGGCGCGCCGCTGGCGGCGCTCGCGGCCGTCACCGTGAGCTACCTGATCGCCGCGCGCGTGATCCCATGGGCCGGCGACCGCCTGGGCGTCGCGGTGCCGCGCGAGGTGGCGCCGATGATCGTGGTGCTGCTGTTCGGGGCGCTCACCGACTACAGCATCTTCTTCCTGTCGCGCTGCCGCGCGTGCCTCGCCGCCGGCGAGAGCCGCCGCGATGCCGCCCGCAGCGCCGTCTCCCGCGTCGCCGGCGTGATCACCGTGGCAGCGGCGATCGTCGCCGGCACGTCGGCGACGCTGGTGCTTGCCGACTTCGACTTCTTCCGCGCGTTCGGCCCCGGCATGGCCGCGACGATCGCCGTCGGCTGGCTGGTCGGCGTCACGTTCGTGCCCGCGCTCCTCGGCATCTTCGGGCGCGCGCTGTTCTGGCCGGGACGGCTGCGGTCGTCCGGCGAGGACACGCAGCGCCGGCGCCGGCTCCTCGACGCCATCGTCAGGCATCCGCTGCCGGCGGCGCTGGTGGTGCTCGTGCTCCTCGGGGGCGCGGCCGCCGGGCTCACCCGCCTGCACCTCGCCAACCCGCTCCTGCGCGGGCTGCCCGCCGGCGACCCGGCAGCGCGCGGGTACCGGGCGATCGCGACGGACTTCGGCCCCGGGTATGCGGCGCCGACGCTCGTCGTGGTCAGCGGCCGGCGCCTCGACGCCCGCCGCGCGGCACTCGCCCGCTTCCAGCATGCGCTCGAGCGCCGGCCGGACGTGACCGCCGTGCTCGGTCCGGGAGACAACCCGCTGCCGGGCGTGCGCGCCCCGCTCGTGTCGGCCGACGGCCACACCGCGCGCTTCGCGCTGGTGCTCGCAAGCGACCCGCTGGGACCCGACGCGATCGCCGCCGTGCAGGACCTGCGCGGCGATCTCGCCGCGCTCCTGCGCGACGCAGGCCTGCCGCGGGCGAGCGCGGGGGTCGGCGGCGACACGGCGCTCGCCGCCGACACGATCTCGCTCGCCGTATCCGACCTCGCGCTCGTGGCGCCCGCCGTCGTGGCGGTCATCTTCGCCGTGCTCGCCCTCTACCTGCGGGCGCTCGTCGTGCCGGCGCTGATGGTCGCGGCCAGCCTCCTCGGGCTGGCGGCCGCGCTCGGCATCACCGCGTACGTCTGGACCTGGCTGACCGGCGGCGCGCTCGCGTACTACGTGCCGTTCGCCGTCGCCGTGCTCCTGCTCGCGCTCGGCTCCGACTACAGCGTGCTGCTCGCCGGCCGGATCTGGAGCGCGGCGGGCGCGGCGCCGCTGGGCGAGGCAATCGGCGGCGCGTCGGCGCAGGCGGCGCGGCCGATCGCGGCCGCGGGCGTCGTCCTCGCGGCGTCGTTCGCGCTGCTGGCGATCCTGCCGCTCTGGGAGTTCCGCCAGTTCGCGATGGCGATGACCGCCGGGCTGCTGATCGATGCGTTCCTGATCCGGCTGGTCCTCGTACCGGCGGTCGTCGCGTTCGCCGGCCGCCGCGGGGCCGCGCCCGCTAGCAGGCGCGCTGGGCGTCGCTGAGGGTGTCGAAGATCTCGAGGTCTTCCGCGATGCCGGCGTGGTCGAGCGTCACGCGCAGCGGTCCGGGCGGGCAGACGACGATGGTGCGCCGGCCGAGCTCGTGGCCGAACGCGGCCATGCGCGTCACCGCGTCGAGCCCGCCACTGCGGATCCCGCTCACGCGCCCGAGGTCGAGCCAGATCTCCCGGGCGCCCTGCTCGATCGCGCCGAAGTACGCGTCGAAGATCCCGGACAGGGCACGCGAGTCGAAGCGGCCGGCCGGCGTGATCACGTACCGGAAGCCGACGCGGCGCGCGACGATCGGCGACGTCATCGAAGGCTCGCAATGACCGGCGCGGTCCGTCGGCTCGGCGTGAGCAGGTTGGGCACCGCGGTATCGGTACCCCGTGTTCGACCGGCCCGGCCCGCAGCGGTACGCCGCCTGACGACAGCAACGCGGCGCCCGGATTCGTACGCCGACTGACAAGTCTCGGGCCGCCAGGCGGCCGGTCGGGCAGCGCTCCGCTGGGCGCACCGAGGCGACCCCAGTCCCGTCCGATCTCGGTGAGGGGCCGTCCTGTCGCCTCCCCGGCGCGCGGCCTCGGTGGGGACACGAACGTCCCCACCGCCCACCTCCTTCACCGGAACGCAAGCGAGCGTGAGCGGCACATGAGCGGACTACTGATCATCGGCTACGACGGTTCAGAGGAAGCGGGCCACGCGATCGCGGCGGCTGCCTCGATCGTCCGCGCGACGAACGCCGTCGTCGCCAACGTCTGGCGGCCGGCGGTCATGGCCACGTCGGCCTATCCACATGCGGCCCCTGCCGGGCCACCGTCCGAGTACGAGGACGCCGCGCTGGAGACGGCGGCGCGGCGGATCGCCGACGAAGGCGTGCGGCGAGCGTCCGACGCCGGCCTGCGCGCGCGGCCCGAGCTGCGCTGCGGCGCCGCCGCGGACGTCGGGGACGTGCTCGACGCCCTGGCGGAGGAGTACGACGCCGACCTGATCGTGATCGGTCGCCGCGACTCCTCGTGGCTGGAAACGGCGCTGTTCGGCAGCACGTCCAAGGACGCGGTGCGCCAGTCGCGGCGGCCGGTGCTCGTCGTCCCCTATCACCGCGGCTGACCGGCCGTACTCAGTGGAGGTCGCCGGCGTCGATGAGGTCGCGATCGAGCGCGATGCCGAGCAGCTCCGCGTCGCGACGCATGCGCTCGCGGTCCAGACGGACCCAGGTCCGAGCGATCTGCGCGGTGCCGCGCGCGACGTCACGGTCCAGCTCGTCCGCGGCAGCGCGACGCGTGCCGCGCAACGTGCTCGAGTGGCGCCTCGATCCGTCGTGCGACGACCGTGACGAGCAGCCGGCGAATCGCACGACGCGGGTCATGCTGCTCTGCGACGAGGGCTGCCAGTCGAGCCTCGCAGCCGCGACGGTGCAGCGGTTCGGCGTTGACGTCACCGACGTCGTCGGCGGCTCTCAGGCGTGGCGCGCCGCGGGTCTTCCGGTGGAGCGTCGCTCTCCTCCCTCGTCATTTGACGGACGTGCCGGCGCAGCGTTTGCCGGCCCGCGCTGTTGGACCGAGTGATGTTGCCCGGGAGGCAAGGGCTCGGGAAACAGCGGGCCGCCACGACGGCGGTCGAGTCACCGCGGCACGGATGAGAGCGGCCGCGCTGGTTGTCCCTTCCCAGCGCGGCCGCTTCGCCGCTTCGTCGGTGCAATGACGACTTGATCGTCCGTTGAGGTTGGACTCAGAAAGCCTTGAGAGACCGGGGTACGGCAGCTACCGAAAGCTACCCCGGAGGTGGAGCGAATGGCCGTCGTAGAGTCACCGAACACGGGCTGGAAGCCGCAGCCGATGAGCGAGCGGATCGTCGTCCGGTGCTACTCGGACTACCACGAGGCAAAGCGCGCTGTCGATCGTCTGCGCGTGGCGAGCATCCCGCGCAAGCGGATCACTGTGTTCGGGCGCGGCCTGGCGTGGCGCGAGGCGTTCACCGCGACGCGCTTCGTCAAGTCGGCCGCGGCGGGAGGCGCGCTGCTCGCCGCAGCGGCCGCGCTGATCCTGTGGGCGTTCGGCGGCCTCGACAGCGACTTCAGCTGGCTCGGCGCCCTGGTCGCCGGCGCGGGGCTGGGCGCCGTGCTCGGCGCGGCGCTGGGCGTGGCCGGCTGGCAGCTGACGCGACGCGACCGGACCGTGCCGGAGACCGGTCACGTCGACGTCGACCACTACGAGGTGCTCGTCGAGATGAGCCACGCCGATCGCGCGCGGGAACTGCTGAGCGAGTGACCACGCGGTTCGCCAGGCGGCCGGCACCCCGCGTGCCGGTCGCCCGGGTATCGTCGCACGATCCTGCCCTCCGACCCGGGAGGTCGACATCGCCGCTTCAGACCCGCGCGACCCGCCGCAGCGCGAGCGCTCCGGTACGAGTCGCGAGCTGATCGAGCGCTACAACGCCGCCTGGAACGCGCACGACCTGGACGCCATCGGCGAGCTCCATACCGCCGATGTCGTGTTCGAGAACCACACCGCGTCCGAGCGTGCCGAAGGCGAGGCGGACGTCCGCCGGCACATCGGCGCGATCCTCGACGCGTGGCCCGACCTCACGTTCGAGACCCGGCGCTACCACGACGGACCCGACCACGCGGTCTGCGAGTGGACCGCGACGGCGACGCACACGCGGCCCGTCAGCCGCGCCGGCGCCGTCGCGCAGCCGACCGGCCGCCGGATCACGTGGCGCGGCGTCGACGTCTTCACGATCCGCGACGGCGGGATCGCGCGCAAGGACGTGTACTCGGACTCAGTCGCGATCCTGCGAGCGGTCGGCCTGATCGAGTGACGCCGCCTGCGCGTGCGCCGGAGCGTCGCCGTCTCCGGCGCCGGTGATCGCCGCCACGACCTCGTCGGTGCCGGCGTCCCGCGCCGCGAACGTGGCCGCGGCGCGGCCGAGCCGCAGGACGACGATGCGATCGGCGACCTTGAACACGTCGGCCAGGTTGTGGCTGATCATCACGACGCCGAGCCCGCGCTCGCGCAGGCGCCTGACGAGCGCGAGCACCTGCTCGGTCTGCTCGACGCCGAGCGCGGCGGTCGGCTCGTCGAGCAGGACGATCCGCGGCTCGCCGAGCAGCGAGCGGCAGATCGCCACCGACTGGCGCTGGCCCCCGGACAGCGCGCCGACCTGGGTCCGCACGCTGCCGAGCGTGTTCACGTGCAGCGAGTCCAGCAGCTCGCGGGCACGCTGCTCCATCTGTGTGTCGTCGAGCACCCGCAAGGCGCCCGTCGGCCCGTCCACGACCTCTTCACGGCCGAGGTACAGGTTCGCGACGACATCGAGGTTGTCGCACAGCGCGAGGTCCTGGTAGACGGTCGCGATGCCGAGCGCCGTCGCGTCCTGCGGGCGCCGCAGACGCACGCGCTCGCCCTCGAAGAACGCCTCGCCCGCGTCAGCGGGCTGGATGCCCGCGATCGCCTTCACGAGCGTCGACTTGCCCGCGCCGTTGTCGCCGACGAGCGCGACGACCTCGCGCTGGCGCACCTCGAAGTCGACGTCGACCAGCGCCTCGACGTTGCCGAAGCGCTTGCACACGCCGTTGCGGACGAGCAGCCGGCGCTGTCCGTTCTCGCTCATCGCCGTCGCCCATGCCCGGCGCCGCGGCGGGAGGGCGCGGTCGGGCTGTGCGATGACAACCGCGGCGCCGTTTCGTCTGCCCGCTGACGTGCGGCGCGCGGCCGGCGGGCCGCGGCTCGGCGGCGCGTCGCCGCCGAGCCGTTGCGCCGCCGTCAGTCAGGGCAGCGTCGCGGCCGGTTCGCTCGCGTGGCGGTGCTCATCCACCACAGCCGCCGCCGCGCCGCAGCCGATCAGGCGCGACACCAGCGCCTCGGCGGCCTCGCCGGCGCCCGGCCGCTTCCTGGCGACGTTGCGCGCCGCGAGCCGGCCCGCCGTCGTGGCAGCCGTGTCGCCGCCCGACTCCCAGAGCCCGAAGCCGAGCAGGTTCCAGAACCTGCTGCGGCGCGGATGCGCCTGGGACTGCTGCTCGCGGCACCACTCGGCGCACAGGCGCTGACGCGCTGCTTCGACCGCGCGTGAGCTGCGGGTACCGACGACGGCCGCCGCGAAGCGGAAGAGCTCCTGCCGCGGCTTGTCGTCGAGCCCGTCGTTGTACGCGCGCAGGAACGCGGCGATCGTCGGACAGACTGACCGGGGGTGATCCGAGAACGGCTCCCCGGCCAGCATGGAGGCGAGCTCCACGACGCAGACGCCGCTGTCGGGGCTCCAGTGGCGCCCCTTCGCGAGGCGGACCGTCTGGTAGTTGGCTTCGCTCATGGCCGGTCACTGACCCTGCTTGACGCCCGGCTCGCCGAACTCGTACTGCAGCGGATCGACCGGCCGCCGGCCGGGCAGGTTCGCCGACTTGCGGTATTCACCCAGCGGCAGGATGGTCCGGCCCCAGGCGCTCGCGATCATCATCGCGCCCGCCGTGTAGCACGCCAGGAACGCCGAAGCGAGCAGGACCCAACCCGCCGCCGTCTCCCATGTGGCGCCGCCCACCAGGTAGTGGACCGCCGCGAGCCCCGCACCGACGGCGAGCGTGCCGAGCACGCTCGTGATCGCGAGGTTCTCGCCGAGGGCGGCCAGCGCGCCGAAGCCGGTGATCACGGCCAGCGCCAGGAACCAGTAGCCGAGCTCGACGAACTCACCGGAGGCCGGGGTCGTGAGCACGCCTACGGCAACCAGCAGCTGGAGGATGCCGAACGCCATCCAGAACGCGCCCCACATGCCGTGCATGGCGGTGGCGATCGCGTCGCGCGCGCGGAACGCCCACATGCCGGCGGCGAACTGCGCCAGGCCACCGAACGTCGCGGCGAACGGGAACAGGAACTGATCCGTCGTCGCGGAGCCGTACCAGCCCGCCATATGGGCCGCGACCATGAACGTCGCCCCGGCGAACCCGAACAGGCCGAGGATCGAGGGCGCCGCGATCGGTTGCAGGAAGACCCGTGTGTGGTCGAGCCACTCCTCGTGCCGCGCGGCTCCGTTGGTCGTGCGACTGGAACGTGTGTGTTGTGCGGAAGCGCTCATGGCAGACCTCCTGTGTCGTGGGCGTGCCACTGCGAGCCTTCCCGGGCGCCGCACCGCCCTGCGGTCGCTGGTCGGCGGCAGGACAGGCCTCGTCATCGCGCTGACCAGAGGCGCCGGCCGGCGCGGCGCGGCGGCGCAGAAGAAGAAGGTGCTGGCACGGTCGCCGCGGGCAACGGAGAACGGTGCGGCCGGGCGGCCGCGGGCGGAAGGCCCGCTCCGGCGGGCCGGGGCGCTCGCCTGGCAGTTCATCGGCGTCGCGCTGGCCGTCCTGCTCGCCGGCTGGGCCGCCGGCCGGCTCATGCCCGTGCTCCTCCCGCTGGGGATCGCGCTGCTGCTCACGGCGCTCGTCCGGCCCGTGGCCGCCAGGCTCGAGCGCGACGGGCTGCCGACGGCAGCGGCGGCGGGCGTGACCGTCGGCGGCGTCGTCGCGGTGGTCGCCGGCCTCGTGGCGGTGATCGTCCCGCCGGTCGTCAGCCGGGCGGGAGCCCTCGGCAACAGCATCGCCGAGGGCGCGCGCCGCGTCGCCGACTCGTTCGGGCAGGACGCGCTCGGCATGAGCCCCCAGGCCGTCGACCGCGCGCTCGACGACGTGCTCGAACGCGTCCGCTCGCATCTGGGCGCCCTTGCCGGCGACGCGATCAGCGGCGCGACCGCGATCGCCGGCGCGCTCGGGACTGCGGTGCTCGTGCTGTTCCTGTCGTTCTTCCTCGTCAAGGACGGCGAGCACGTATGGCGCTGGCTCGTCGCACTGCTTCCCGAGCAGCGGCGCGAGCCGGCCGGCGACCTCGGCGCGCGCGTCTGGACCGTGCTCACGGTCTACAGCCGCGGCGTCGTCTTCGTGGCGACCGTCGACGCCGTCCTCATCGGGCTCGCGCTCGTGATCGTCGGCGTGCCGCTCGCGCTTGAGCTCGCCGTGCTCACGTGGGTCGCCGCGTTCTTCCCGATCGTCGGCGCGATCGTCGCGGGCGCCGCCGCGGTGCTCGTCGCGCTCGTCGCCCAGGGTCTGACGTCGGCGCTCGTCGTCCTGGCGGCGATCGTGACCGTCCAGCAGCTGGAGGGCAACGTGCTCTACCCGGTGGTCGTCGGTCCACGGCTGAAGCTCCATCCGATCGTCGTGCTGCTCGCCGTCGTGGCGGGCGGCACGATCGCCGGGCTGGCGGGCGCGTTCCTCGCCGTTCCGATGGCGACCGCGTGTGCGGCGGCCCTGGAGTTCGGGCAGGAACAGAGGCGATGACCGACACGACGGAGGAAACCGAGCGAGCGCTCAGCGGCGAGGAGAAACGGACCGTCGCGCTCCTCGGCATCCCGACGTTCGCGCTCGCGCTCGCGGTGACCGTGGTGACGACGTACCTGCCGGTGCTCGCGCGCGAGTTCGTCTCCTCGACGGTGGTGATCGGCGTCATCGTCGGCCTGGAGGGCATCGTGGCCCTGTGGCTGCCGCTCGTCGCGGGGACATGGTCGGACCGGCTGCGCACGCCGATCGGCGGGCGGCTGCCGTTCATGCTCGTCGCGACCCCGCTGGTGGTCGTGGCGCTCGTCGGCATGACGCTCGTCGGCTCGACGGCGGCGATGGCCGCCGCCGCGCTCGTCTTCTTCGTCGGCTACTACCTCGCGTACGAGCCGTACCGCGCGCTGTACCCGGACGCCGTCGGCGACGAGGTGGCCGGCCGGGCGCAGAGCGCGCAGGCGCTGTGGCGCGGACTCGGCACGGGCACCGCGCTGCTCGGCGGCGGCCTGCTGCTCGCGCTCTGGAGCGGGGCGCCGTTCGTCGCCGCGGCGGCGGTGTACGTGGTCGCGACCGCCGTGTTCGTACTGGTGCTGCGCCGGCGCGGCATCCCCGAGCAGCCGGACAGCGACTCGGGCGGCGTGGCCGACGCGGCGCGCGGGCTGTGGCGGCTCGTCCGCGACCATGCGGAGCTGCAGGCCTTCCTCGTCGCGAACGGCCTGTGGGAGCTGTCGCTGGCGGCGCTCAAGACGTTCGTCGTCCTGTACGCGACCGCCGGCCTCGGCTACGGCCGGGCCACCGCGGCGCTGATCATCGGCGGGGTCGCCGGCGTCGTCGTCGTCGCGGCCGTGTTCGCCGGCAAGCTCGCCGACCGCTACGGCGCGCTGCGCGTCCTGCGCATCGCGCTGCCGGTCCACGGGCTCGGCTTCCTCGTTCCGCTCCTCGTCACCGAGCCCGCGATCATCGCCGCCGCGATCCCGTTCATCGCCGTCGGCGGCGGCGTCATCATGGCCCTGCCCTACGCCGTGCTGATGCCGCTGATGCCCGCCGACGAGCACGGCGCCGTGACCGGCTACTACTCGTTCAGCCGCGGGCTCGGCACGTGGCTCGGCCCGCTGATGGCCGGCGCCGCGATCACCGCGCTGGACGGCGTCTTCTCCTCCACCGACGGCTATCAGGCCGTGTGGGGCGTGTGCAGCGCCGCGATCCTGCTCAGTCTGCTGCCGCTTCGGCGCCTGCGCGGAGCCGTCGCTCGATCCAGCGGCTAGCCAGCGTGTCGGTCAGCCCGTGCGCCACGATCGACGCGAGGATCGTGAACGCGGCGATGTCGAACACCAGCGCCCGGTGCTCGACGCCCGAGTTGAGGATGAACAGCGCGAACAGCATCGACGCGATGCCCTTCGGGCCGAACCAGGCGACGAACGCCTTCTCGGGCCGCTCGAACCGCACGCCGGTCAACGAGACGAGCACCGAGACGGGCCGCGCGACGAGCAGGGCGAACACGATGAAGGCGGCGAGCCGCAGCACGCCGTGCTCGAATGCCGTCGCGCTGACGAGGGCGCCGAACACGACGAATGCGATCAGCTGGAGGACGCTCGACAGGTTCTCGTTGAACTGGTGGAAGATCTCGGGGATCTCGTGGCGCGTCACCGCGAACACGATGCCGGCGACGAACGCGGCGATCAGGCCGTTGCCGTGCGCCAGGTCGGCGACGCCGAACGCGAGCAGCCCGAGCCCGAGCGCGTACAACCCCTCGTAGCGATCGGCGAGCCCCCATTCGGGCAGGCGGCCGAGCAGCGCGCCGGCCGCCAGGGCGAGCACGCCGCCGAGCCCGATGCCGACGACGCTCTCGACCGCGAGCTGGCCGGCCGAGCCGACGGCCGAGTCCTCGCTGCCGCTCGCGAACGCCAGGAAGAACAGCACGAACGGCAGCGCCAGCCCGTCGTTGAGCCCGGACTCGAGGTTCAGCGTGTGCCTGACTGCCGGCGGGACCTTCGCCGAGGACACGACCGAGGACGTGACCACCGGGTCCGTCGGCGAGAGCGCGAAGGCCAGCAGGAACGCCTCGAGCCAGCCGAGCTGGCCGAACAGGACCTTCGCGGCGACGGCCAGCATCGCCGCATTGAGCGGCATCGCGAGGACGAGCGCGCGGGCCGCCGGATTCCAGTGGCTGCGCAGGAGGCTCTGCTCGACGATCAGGCCGTCGGCGAACAGCGTCACGAGCAGGACCAGCTCGACGAGCAGCACCAGCCCGTGGTCGCCGGGGGATGGCGCGAGCACGCCGGCGATGCCGAGCGCGACGCCCGCGACGAGCGCCAGGACGGCGGTCGACAGCACGGTCCGCCGCGTCAGCCCGGACAGCGCCGAGGCGCCCAGGAGAAGGCCGCCGAGCACGGTCAGGGCCTCTCCGAAGCCGATGCTCATCGGCTCCTGGCCCTACCCGGGCCGCCCCGCAGGGCGGCGCGACGGTCCGAGGGATGACGACATCCGCGTTCGGCCGGCGCCTGGGGGTAGCCGGTCGACCGTGCCCATGCTTCGGCTTCGCACCCTGCTCGGCGCGATCGCGTGCGTGGCCGCGCTCGCCGTCGGCGGCTGCGGCGGCGACGACGATTCGGCGTCGGCGGCGGCGGCGAGCCTCGGCGGCAACCGGATCCACCAGCTCTACGAGCAGCTGTCGCCGGGCGTCGTGTTCATCCAGGCACAGATCGAGCGCGTGCAGCGCTCGCCGTTCGGGCCGCAGCGCCGGCAGGGCGTCGCGACCGGCACCGGCTTCGCCTACGACGGCGAAGGCCACATCGTCACCAACGCCCATGTCGTCGAAGGCGCGAACAAGGTGGCGCTGCGCGTCGAGGGCGACCGGCTCGTCCCGGCGCAGGTCGTCGGCGCCGACCTCTCGACCGATCTCGCGGTCCTGCACGTGGACCCCGGCGACTTCGACGCCCAGCCGCTGACGCTCGGCGACTCCGCTGACGTCGAGGTCGGTGACCCGGTGCTGGCGATCGGCAATCCGTTCGGCCTCGAGGACACGATCACGAGCGGGATCGTGTCGGCTCGCCATCGCATCATCACCGCGCCCAACGGATACGCGATCGACGACGTCATCCAGACCGACGCGGCGGTCAATCCGGGCAACTCGGGCGGCCCGCTCGTCGACGCCGACGGCAAGGTCGTCGGCGTCAACTCGCAGATCGCCACCGGCGGCCAGACCAACGCGTTCGCCGGCATCGCGTTCGCGATTCCCTCCGCCACCGTCGAGGAGATCGTGCCCGACCTGATCGACGACGGCCGCGTCCAGCGCCCGTTCCTGGGTGTCAGCACCGTCGACGTGACGCCGTCGATCGCGGCGCAGCTTCAGCTCAGCGCCGATCACGGCGCCTACGTCGTGGCGGTCGCGGACGGCAGTCCCGCCGACGAGGCGGGGATCCACGCGGCGGGCGGCAGCGGAGGCGCGCTGCTCGCGGGCGGCGACGTGATCGTCAGCCTGGCCGGGACCGACATCGCGGGGTCCGACGACGTCGCACGGGCGATCCTGGACCACGACATCGGCGACCGCGTGCGGATCGAGGTGATGCGCGGCGGCGAGCGACGCACGCTGACCGCCGAACTCGGCACGCGGCCCGGCTCCGAATAGGCGTGAGCCGGTCACGCAGCCTCTCGCCGCCGGCCCAGCTCGCGCTCGATGCGGCGCTCGCGCTGTGGACGATCGCGTGGGTCTGGATGGGCTTCGCCGTGGCGCACGAGGTCCGCGGGATCGCCGATCTGAGCGACACGGTGGGGTCGGTCGGCCGGGCCGTGACCACCGTCGGCGGGGCGCTGCGGGACCTGCCGCTCGTTGGCGATCAGCTCGCCGCACCGGCCGACGAGCTCGACCGCGCCGGCCGCGACGCCGTGTCCTCAGCCGTCAGCGCGCGGTCGAGCGCGCGGCGCGTCGGCACGCTGCTCGGTGTCTCGATCGCGCTGATCCCGACGCTGCCGCTGATCGCGATCTACGTGCCCGGCCGCATCGCGGCAACCCGTGAGCGGCGCAGCCTGCGGCGCGCGGTCGCGTCCGGCCGCTCGCCGGCGCTCGACGAGCTGCTCGCCCGGCGCGCGCTCGTGCACCTTCCCTACCACCGGCTGCGCCGGCTGAGCCGCGACCCGCTCGGCGACCTGCGCGCCGGCCGCCACGCGGCGCTCGCCGACGCCGAGCTCGAGTGGCACGGCATCGGACGGCCGCGCCGACGGGGCGCCCGCCGATGAGCAGGCGCTTCCGCGTCGGTCGCCTCGCCGTGGCCCTGCGCTGGCCGATCGTGGCGTTCTGGGTCGTCGCCGCCGTCGCGACGACCGTGCTGCTGCCGAGCATCGAGGAGTCGCAGAACGGCGCGCTCGGCGACCTGGTGCCCAACGACGCGGCCGCGATCGACGCCGAGCTGCGCTCGGCCACGCTGTTCGGCTTCCCGCTGCTCAGCCGCACGATCGTCGTGCAGCGCGATCCCGACGGCCTGCCGGTCGCGGCGCAGGCGGCCACCGTGCGGCGAGCCCTCCAGATCAAC
>DASSUW010000332.1:0-6114 GCA_035706585.1 Solirubrobacteraceae bacterium
GCTGCTGATCTTCGCGGCGGTCGCGTTCGCGGGCTTCACGATGCTGCGGCGCGGCACGGCCCGGACGGCGTGGATGGTCGCGGCGGTCGCGCTGATCGTGTTCGGCATCGTGTTCACGGCCACGCGGGTGCGGCTGGACTACTTCGACTCCGAGCTGAGCTTCCGCGGCGCCGCTCACGACGACCTCGTCCGCGTCCTCGAGTCGCCCGAGGTGCAGCGCGGCCTGCGCTGCGGGCCGCTGAGCCTGCCCAACCACAAGCTCGTCCCGGACGCGCGCTGGATCCTCGACCTGCCGGCCGACCGCGTGATCCCGCGCGCCGAGCCGGGGTCGCCGCGGCCGCGCCGCGGCGTCTCGCTCGTGGTCACGAGCCGCTTCGCCATCTTCAAGCACGCCTGGAGCAACGACATCGATGCGCCGCGCATCCAGCTGCCGCCACCGGGCTGGCGCCGGATCGTCACCGGCGACTTCTACGCGGCGTATGCGAAGTGCTGAGCGCTGGGCGCTCGCGGCGATCCTGATCGGCGCGCTCGGCCTGCGCCTGTGGGGGATCCGGCACGGTCTCCCGTACGCGTTCAACGTCGACGAGGGCGCGCACTTCGTGCCGCGCGCGATCGGGATGTTCGGCCACTCGCTGAACCCGCAGTACTTCGTCAACCCGCCCGCCTTCACGTACCTGCTGCACTTCGCGTTCTGGCTGCGGTGGGACACGCGCGAGGCCGTCGGCGGCGCGTTCGCGGCCGATCCGTCGACCGCCTTCACGATCGCCCGCGTGCTCGCCGCGCTGCTCGGCGTCGCCGCGGTCGGGCTGCTGGCGTGGGCCGGCGCGCGGCTGTTCGACCGCCGCGTCGGACTCGTCGCGGCCGCGCTGCTGGCGGTCGCGTTCCTGGCGGTGCACTACTCGCACATCGCCGTCAACGACATGCCGGCGCTGGCGCCGCTGTGCCTGAGCCTGGTCGGCGCGGCGGGCGTCTACCGCGACGGCCGGCTGCGCGACTACGCGCTGGCCGGCGCCGCGCTCGGCGTGGCGTGCGCGACCAAGTACACGGCCGGGATCGTGCTGCTGTGCCTGCTGGGCGCGGCGGTACACGCGCCGAACCGCCTCAAGGGGCTCTCGCTCGCGGGTGGGCTGGCGGTCGCGGGGTTCGTGGTCGCCAACCCGTACGCGCTGTTCGACCTGCAGCTGTTCCGCGAGGGGCTCGAGCTGCAATCGCAGGCGTCCAGCGACGGCGGCGGCAAGCTCGGCCTGGCCGACGAGAGCGGCGTCGTCTACTACCTCGGCACGCTCGTCTGGGGCCTCGGCGTCGTGCCCGCGCTCGCGGCGGCCGGCGGCGCCGTGTGGCTGTCGCTGCGCGATCGCCGGCGGGCGCTCGTGCTCGTGCCCGCCCCGGTGCTGCTGATCCTCTTCCTCGGCATCCAGGACCGCTTCTTCGCGCGCTGGATCCTGCCGGCGTACCCGCTGCTGTGCCTGCTCGCGGCGTGGGCGGCGATCGAGGCGCTGCGCCGCGCGCCCGCGCCGGCGCTGGTCGCCGGCGCGCTGCTGTGCGCGCAGGGACTGGTGTTCTCGATCCACAACGACCTCGTGCTCGCGCGGCCCGACACGCGGGCGCTGGCGCGCGCCTGGATGGTCGAGCACATCCCGGAGGCGACGAAGGTGGTGATCGAGCCGATCGCGCCCGACGCGTGGGCGATGGACGTCGGGCGCCCGTCGCGGCTCACGCGGACCGGCCATCGCTGGGAGAAGTGGCGGACGTCCAACTTCCGCGGGCGGCGCGTGAAGCTCGAGGACTACGAGCGCACGCTGAGCCCGCCGATGCTCGACCGCTACGCCCGCGACGGCTACTGCATCGTCGTCACGGGCTCGATCCAGCGGGGCCGGGCGTTCCGCGATCCGGACGCGGTGCCGCGGGCCGTCGCCTACTACCGCGCGCTGGAGGAGCGCAGCCGGCTGCTGTACCGGATCAGCCCGCTGCGCGGCGGCGATCGGGTGGGCGAGTTCTCGTTCGACTCGTCCTACAACAGCTACCCGCTGAGCTACGCGCGACCGGGGCCGGAGATCGAGATACGGCGTCTGTGTTGACTCGCCGGTCAATATGCTCTGTGAACAGTCGTGACCACGCTCCTGCAGACCGACGTCGTCCACCTCGCCCGCGCGATCGAGCTGGCCGGGGGCGGGCGGGGGCGCACGACGCCGAACCCGCTCGTGGGCGCGGTCGTGGTCAAGGACGGCGAGGTGCTGGGCGAGGGCTTCCACACCGCCTACGGCAAGCTGCACGCCGAGCGCGAGGCGCTCGGCGCCTGCACCGCCGATCCGCGCGGCGCGACCATGTACGTCTCGCTCGAGCCGTGCTGCCATCACGGGCAGACGCCGCCGTGCACCGAGGCGATCCTCGAGGCGGGCATCGCGCGCGTCGTCGTCGGCTCGGACGATCCGACCGAGAAGGCCGCCGGGCGCGGGCTGGGCATCCTGCGCGACGAGGGCGTCGAGGTCGTCGTCGCGGGCGGTGAGCTCGCGGCGCGGGCGCGCCTGCTCAACCAGCCGTTCCGCAAGCACGCGCGGACCGGGCGCCCGTACGTGCTCTTCAAGTCGGCGATGACGCTGGACGGCAAGGTGGCGACGCGGACCGGCGACTCGAAGTGGATCTCGGGCGAGGCGTCGCGCCGGCTCGCGCACCACTGGCGCGCCGAGTGCGACGCGGTCGGCATCGGCATCGGCACCGCGCTGGCCGACGATCCGCTGCTCACCGCCCGCGTGGACGGCGTGCACCGCCAGCCGCGCCGCATCATCTTCGACTCTGAGGCGCGCCTGCCCCTGGACTCCCAGCTCGTCCGCGGCGCGGGCGAGATCCCGCTCACGGTCGTCATCTCGCGCGCGGCGCCGCGGCTCGCCGCCGACGCGCTGGAGGTCGCGGGCGCCGACGTCATCGTCGCGACCGGCGAGAACGAGCCGGCGCGCGTGCGCAACGCGCTCAGCCAGATCGGCGCGGCCGGCATCACCTCGATCCTGCTCGAGGGCGGCCCGCATCTCGCCGGAGCGTTCCTCGACGCCGGCGAGGTCGACGAGATCCGCCTGTTCGTCGCCCCGGTGGTGCTCGGCGGCTCGCACGCGCGCGACCCGCTCGAGGGCGAGGGCGTCGAGCGCATCGCCGAGGCGACCCGCGCGCTCACGCTCGAGTGCGAGCGCGTGGCCGACGACGTGCTGATCTCCGCCCGCCTGAGGGAGTGGTGACCGTGTTCACCGGGCTGGTCCAGGATCTCGGGGAGATCGTCGCCGCCGACGCCTCGGCCGACGGCGTCCGGCTCACGATCGCCACGGACCTCGAGCTCGCCGAGGGCGACTCGATCGCGGTCAACGGCGTCTGCCTGACCGCGACGGCGATCGCGGGCGGCCGCTTCGCCGCCGACGTGATGAACGAGACGCTGCGCCGCTCGTCGCTCGCCGGAGCCGGCGCCGGCGCGCGGGTCAACCTCGAGCTGCCGCTGCGCGCGGCCGACCGCCTCGGCGGCCACTTCGTCCAGGGGCACGTGGACGGCGTCGGCGCCGTGTCGGAGGTCCGCGACGACGGCTTCGCCCGCGTCGTAACGATCGCCGCCCCCGCGGAACTGATGCGGTACGTGGTCGAGAAGGGATCGATAGCCGTCGACGGGGTCTCGCTGACCGTGTCCGCGCTCGGCGACGACTGGCTGCAGGTCTCGCTCATCCCCGAGACGCTCGAGCGGACGATCTTCGGCGACGCGGGGGTCGGGCAGCCTGTGAACCTGGAGGTGGACGTGCTCGCCAAGTACATCGAACGGCTGGCGGTGGCCCGTTGAGCAAGTTCGCGACGGTCGAAGAGGCGCTGGAGGACGTCCGGGCCGGCCGGATGATCGTGGTCTGCGATGACGAGGACCGCGAGAACGAGGGCGACCTCACGCTCGCCGCGCAGTTCGCGACGCCCGAGGCGATCAACTTCATGGCCAAGGAGGGGCGCGGGCTGATCTGCCTCGCGCTCACGCCGCAGCGCTGCGACGAGCTCGGGCTCGACCTGATGGCCGCCAAGAACGAGTCGCCGTTCGAGACCGCGTTCACGGTCTCGATCGAGGCGCGCGACGGCGTCACCACCGGCATCTCCGCCGCCGACCGCGCTCGCACGATCCAGGTCGCGATCGACCCGGGCTCGGCGCCGCGCGACCTCGTCCAGCCCGGCCACATCTTTCCTCTCAAGGCCAAGCCCGGCGGCGTGCTCGAGCGCACCGGTCAGACCGAGGCGGCGGTCGACCTCGCACGGCTCGCCGGCCTGAACCCGGCGGGCGTCATCTGCGAAGTCATGAACGATGACGGCACGATGGCGCGGGTTCCGGACCTCGAGCGTTACTGCGCTCGGCACGGTTTGAAGATGATCACGGTCGCCGACCTCATCGCGTACCGGCGCCGGCACGACAAGCTCGTCGAGCGTGTCGTGACCACCCGGCTGCCGACCGCGTTCGGCGAGTTCGACGTCGTCGGCTACCGCTCGCTGGTCGACGACAAGCACCATGTCGCGATGGTCAAGGGCGAGGTCGACCGCGAGAAGGACGTCCTCGTCCGCGTGCACTCCGAGTGCCTCACGGGCGACGTCTTCCACTCGCTGCGCTGCGACTGCGGCGAGCAGCTCGAGTCCGCGCTGGCGATGATCGAACGCGAGGGCCGCGGCGTGCTGCTCTACCTCGCCCAGGAGGGCCGCGGGATCGGCCTGCTCAACAAGCTCAAGGCCTACAACCTGCAGGACAAGGGCTACGACACGGTCGACGCCAACCTCGAGCTCGGCCTGCCGGTCGACCTGCGCGACTACGGCATCGGCGCGCAGATCCTGTCCGACCTCGGCCTGAGCTCGATCCGCATCCTGACCAACAACCCGAAGAAGATCCGCGGCCTCGAGGGCTACGGCCTCTCCGTCACGGACCAGATCCCGATCCAGCACGCGCCGAACCCGCACAACGAGGCGTACCTGCGGGCCAAGCGCGACCGCCTCGGCCACTCGCTGCACCACCAGGGGCTCGCGCTCGACGAGGAGATGGTCCACGAGGAGCAGGTGCACGATCGCGAGGCAGGCCGCGGGTGAGCGATCGTGGGGGCCCCGCCCCACGGGTCATTCCGTCATGAGCGATAGCCCGTCGGGCACCCGCTGGGCGATCGCGGTCGGCCGGTTCTACAGCGAGCTGGCCGAGCGGCTCGTCGCGGGCGCACAGCGGGCGTTCACCGAGGCGGGGCATCCGGCCGCCGACGTCTACGAGGTTCCGGGCGCGTTCGAGCTGCCGCTGGCGGCGCTGTACCTGGCCGAGAGCGGCCGCTACGCGGGCGTCGCCTGTCTCGGAGCGGTCATCCGCGGCGAGACCGACCACTACGACTACGTGTGCTCGGAGTCCGCGCGCGGCATCCAGGACGTGCAGTTGCGCACGGGCGTGCCGTGCGCGTTCGGCGTGCTGACCGTCGACAGCATGGACCAGGCGCTGGCGCGCACGGGTGGCGGCAAGCGCGACCAGGGCGAGCACGCGGCACAGGCCGTGATGGCGCTCGCGGCAATCCGCTCCGATCTGGCTCGCTGAGCGTTTCAACCAGCATGGATCCGGTCACAAGGCGGCCATGCGCGCCGTATTCGTTCTCGTAGCGGCCTGCGTCGTGGCGGCGGCGCTGCCGGCGACGGCGAGCGCGGCGACGTGGAAGGGCAAGACCCGCCAGGGCCGCGGTGTCGCCGTCCGGACGGGCGCCGACGGGACCGTCGAACGCGTCCGGATCGGCTGGAAGGCGCGCTGCGCCGACGGCACGTACACGAGCCGGACGCTGTTCCTGCCGCCGCTGGACTCCGCGACCTCGTCGACGTTCGCCGACGCCGGCAGCTACCGCGGCCATCCCGCGGGCTACCGGGCGCGGATCCGGGTGCGCGTCGCCGGCGATCTGGACGCCGGTGACCAGACCTGGAGCGGCACGTTCCGCGTCAAGGTCCGTGTCAGCAAGGGCGGTGAGAGCGTGGACACGTGCCGGCTCAAGCGGTTGCGCTGGTCCGCCGCGCCGGCGTGACGCCTCCCTGCCGCGTCACGCGGCGCGGGCGCCGGGCCTGATCGCGGCGGCGGCGCGCAGCGCGGCCCGGACCGCCGCG
>DASSUW010000333.1:0-4817 GCA_035706585.1 Solirubrobacteraceae bacterium
CATCTACATCGACGAGGTCGACAAGATCGCGCGCAAGGCCGACAACCCGTCGATCACGCGCGACGTGTCGGGCGAGGGCGTCCAGCAGGCGCTGCTGAAGATCCTCGAGGGGACGACGGCTTCGGTACCGCCGCAGGGCGGCCGCAAGCATCCCCACCAGGAGTTCCTCACGATCGACACGACGAACATCCTGTTCATCTGCGGCGGCGCGTTCGCGAACCTCGACAAGGTCATCGAGCGCCGGATCGGCCACAAGGGCGTGGGCTTCGGCGCCAACATCGAGTCCAAGACGCAACGTGACACCGGCGCGCTCTTCGAGAAGGTCCTGCCCGAGGACCTCATGCAGTACGGGCTGATCCCCGAGTTCATCGGCCGCCTGCCGGTGTGCTCGGCGGTCCACCAGCTCTCGCGCGACGACCTGATCACGATCCTCACCGAGCCGCGCAACGCGATCGTCAAGCAGTTCCAGCGCTTCTTCGCGTTCGACGGCATCGAGCTCGTCTTCTCCGCCGATGCGCAGAAGGCCGTCGCCGACAAGGCGCTCGAGCGCGAGACCGGCGCCCGCGGCCTGCGCTCGATCATCGAGGACATCCTGCTCGACGTGCAGTTCGAGCTGCCGTCGCGGCGCGACGTCAAGAAGTGCGTCGTGACGAAGGAGACCGTCGACCGCGGCGTCAAGCCGACGCTCGTGACCGAGGCGCCCGACGAGGGCGACTCGCCGGCCGAGAAGAAGTCGGCTTAAGCCTCGAGCTTGAGCTTGACCTTCGGTGCGCGGTCCTCGTCGGGCAGGCGCGACCAGAAGCTCTGGATCACGGTGTTGACGCGCAGCTCGACGTCGGGACGGAAGTTGGTCCGGTAGCGCGTGACGCCGTTCCTGCAGTGCCCGGTGACGCGCTTGCGGGCGATCTTGTCGCCGCTGCGCGTGCGCAGCGTGACCCTGCGGCGGATCACCGGATCCGGGCAGGCGCTGAGCCGGATCACCAGTACGGGGGTCGCGCGGGTGAGCAGCACCTTGTTGGTGCCCTCGACGGCGCGGTGGCCGGCGCTCAGGCAGCTGTGCCAGGCGGGACGGTCCGGGACGGAGCAGCGCGAGGCGGCGGAAGCCGGGGCGGCGGCGACGCCGGCGATCCCGGCAGCCGCGAGCACGATGAGCGAGCGGCGCATCCAGCGATCCTCGCCCACCCGGAAGTCGGCCGCAACTCGCCGGAAGTTCAGTTGCGTCGCAATATGCGCAGTGCCTGCAGCGTGAGCACGCCACGCCATTCGGTCGTGGCGGTGGCGTTCCACTCGTCCCACCCGAACATCCAACCGCCGTCGGCGCGCTGGCCGGCGGCGAGCGCCTCCAGGTGGCGGTCGATGTCCACCTGGTCGAACAGCCGGCGGGCGCGCGTGTCCGGGAACGGCGCGAGGTCGAGCGGAGTCTGGACGTCGCCGCCCGGCTCGGCGGCGACCACCCGGCCGATGTCCGGCGCGAGCGCGTCGAGCGCGGCCTCGGCGCGCGCCGCGTCGGGATGCGCGTTGAGGAAGATCACGGCGAAGCGGACCTGGTAGCCGGTCCCAGGGTTCGGGTCGACGCGCGCGAGGTCGAACGCGTCCAGCCAGCGCCAGACGAACGCGTCGGCGCGGTCGAGCCAGGCGTGCTCGACGCCGAGCGCGTGCAGCGCGGCCGCGTTGGCGGCGGTCTGGATGATCGAGGACTCGTCGGCCGGCTGCCAGACCGGGTTGCGCGGGTAGTCGAGCGCGCTGGGCAGGCAGAACGGGATGCCGCCGTCCGCGCGCGTGACCGTGGCCAGCCAGTCGGCGGCCCCGCGGACGAGCGCGTCGCCGCGCACGCCGACCTCGTGCAGAATCTCCAGCGCGGTGTGGATGCCGACCGGCTGGCTGACCGGTGCGCGCATGTCGGGCTCGATCGCGTGGCCGAAGCCGCCGTCGGCGTTGCGATACGCCCGCAGCGCCTGCACGACCGGCTCGGCGCCGGCCTCGCCGCGCAGGTGCGCGAGCCGGTGCCGCTCGAGCAGCCGGGCGTGGGAGAGGACGAACTCGGTCGCGGCGTTCAGATCGACGGTCATGCCGCCAGGGTGGCGGCGACGGGACCGGCGGTCTTGAACGAAGCGGACCTGTCGCCGGCCGGGCCCGCGCCGGCGGCGAGCAGCGCCGCGGGCGGCAGCCCGGACAGCCGCGAGCACTCGCGGGTCAGGTGCGCCTGGTCGGCATACCCGGCCTCGAGCGCCACCCGCGCAAGGTCGCTGCCGGTCTGGGCGAGCGCCAGGAAGCGCTGGAAGCGCAGTATGCGCTGGAGCGTCTTCGGGCCGTAGCCGACCGCGTCCGCGAACCGGCGGCGCAGCTGGCGGGCCCCGAGGTTGGGATCCGCGCCGGTGGCCGCGGCCCGCACGAGCGCGTCGGGTTCCTGGTTCAGCTGCGCGCGGACGACCGCTGCCAGCGTCTGCACACGCGGATCGTCACCCACTCGCTCGGTCATCTCCGCGCCCCAGATGTCGTCGAGCGGCACCGTGGAATCGAGCACCTCCGCAGCCGGGATCCCGAGCGCCGCGCCGGCGGCGCCGACCCGGAACCGCACGCCGAACACCGCGGTGTGCGCCGGGATGCCCGCGATCACGGCGCGCGTGGCGGGACCGGCGACCACGAGCCGGCGGCCGGCCCAGACGATGTCCACGCACGCGTCGGGCAGGATCCGGTGGCGCTGGGGCTGCGGTTCCGGGTCGCGGGTCCACAGGCACGCGATGTGCGGATCGTGCTGGGGGAACTCGCGGTAGGGCATCTGCGCTGGAGGTTACGGGTGCGCCATCGAACTGCGGCGGGGTAGGGAGGCGAGTGATCAGCCGCCGCGCGCGCCCGGTTGTCGACTTTCGGGCGCTATCCGCCCCGAATTCGACAAACGCCCGCGGCGCTGGCGCGTCGGCGCTCTCGCCGCCCTACCCGGCGCCGTTGACGTTCGCCGGCGCTTCCACCAGCTCTGAGGCCGCGGCAACGGCGGCGGACCGCCACTCGGGCACGAGCCCGGCCCGCACCCGCCGGTCCACCAGGTCATCCACACCCAGCGCGAGCTCGTGCCGCACGGCCCACAGCAGCTCGGCGCCACACACCGGCACGCCGTCCGCCACGGGCTCCAGCAACTCGGGCCGCCTGTCCGCCAGCGCCACGACCGCCGGCGCCTCGGTCCCGTACCGGCGAACCAACCGCTCCGGCGCCGCGACCGACCGCAGCGCCGCCGGCGAGGCGGCGCCAACGAGCGGCAGCCGCGCGGTGCGGCATGGCCGGTCCGTCACCCGGTCGACGGCGTCCTGTGCCATCCGGCGGTAGGTCGTGAGCTTGCCGCCGACGATCGCGATGGCGCCGCTCGCGTCATCGGTGACGATCGCGTGGCGGCGCGAGAGGTCCGCGGTCGCGCCGTCGCCGTCGCCGTCGAGCACGGCCAGCGGGCGCAGCCCCGCGTAGCGGCCGACGACGTCCGCGGCGGTGAGCGGCACGTCGAGCGCCGCCGACACACGGTCGAGCAGTTCGGCCTCCTCGGCCGGGTCCGGGCGTGGATCGTCGACCGGGTCGCCGGGCGCCGGCACGTCGGTCAGGCCGAGCGTGACGAGGCCGTCGCCGCGCGGGATCGCGAACACCCAGCGGCCGCGCTCGCCCGGCACCTTGATGCTCACGACCGCGCGCGGGTCGCCGAGGCGCTCGGCGCGGACGAGCAGGTGGGACCCGCGGCTCGGGCGCAGCGTGACCGCGCTGGTGAGCGCGCTCGTCCAGACGCCGGCGGCGACGATCGTGTGCCGCGCGCGGACGCTGAACGCGGCGCCGGTGACGCCGTCGACCGCGTCCACGCCGTCCTCGCGCAGCCCCGTGACCTCGGCGTAGGTGAGCACGCGCGCGCCGTGCGCGGCGGCCGTACGGGCGACCGCGACGACCAGCCGCGCGTCGTCCTCGAGCTGGCAGTCCCAGCTCAGCTGGCCGGCGCGCAGCCCGGCGGTGCGCAGGGCGGGGGCGAGCCGGCGCGCCTCGAGCGCGCTGATGCGGCGCGGCGGCGGCAGCTCGCGGCGGCTCGTCCGGGCGGCGACGCGCAGGCCGTCGCCGATCTGGCCGCCGAGCCGGAGCAGCGCCGCCGACCGGCGGTCGACGGCCGCGTCGAGCGGCGTCAGGAACGGGATCGGCCGCAGCAGGTGCGGGGCGACGTCGCGCATGAGGATCCCGCGCTCGACGGCCGACTCGTACGCGAGGCCGACATCGCCCTGCGCGAGGTACCGCAGGCCGCCGTGGACGAGCTTCGAGCTCCAGCGCGACGTGCCATGCGCGAGGTCGCGGCGTTCCAGCAGCGCCACCGACAGCCCGCGTGACGCGGCGTCCAGCGCGATCCCGGCGCCGGTGATCCCACCGCCCACGACCACCACGTCGACCGCCTCACCACCGGCGAGCCGCTCGAGCTCGGCGGCGCGGCGGGCCGGATGCAACGACGCGCTCACGGCCGCAGATACCCGTCGATCGCGCGCTCGAGCTCGGTCCACGGATCGAGCTCGAGCTCGCCGTGGGAGGCCAGGACGAACCCGCGTGCGATCAGCTCGACCGCCGCCGACAGCACCGCGGGCGACGCGTCCGTGCGCACCGACCCGTCGGCGTCCGCGAGCGCCCGCGCGCCCGCCTCGATCGCCAGCTTCTGCACGCCGCCGAGCCGCTGGGTCATGTACGGCAGCAGCAGCTCGGGGTCGACATCGAGCAGCCGCACGAACAGCGGGTCCTCCGCCAGCGCGCGCGAGCCGTGGACGACCATCGCGACGACGCGCTCGCGCGTGTTGGCGCCCTCGGCACGG
>DASSUW010000334.1:0-7942 GCA_035706585.1 Solirubrobacteraceae bacterium
ATCGGCGCGCGGCCGCGGCGCTCGCGCGCGTCGAGGCGCTCGGCGCCGAGCCGGCGAGCGCGATCCCGGACGAGCGGCTCGAGCTGATCTTCGCGTGCTGCCACCCGGCGATCGCGCCCGAGTCGCGCGTGGCGCTGACCCTGCGGGCGCTCGGCGGCCTGTCGACGCGCGAGGTGGCGCGCGCATTCCTGGTCTCCGAGGACGCGATGGCGCAGCGCCTGCAGCGGGCCAAGCGCAAGCTGCGCGGCGCCGGCATCCGCTTCGAGCTCCCGCGCCGGGAGGACCTGCCCGCCCGCCGCGCGTCGGTGCTCGCCACGCTCTACCTGATCTTCACGGAGGGCTACGCGGCGACCGCCGGCGACGCGCTCGTCCGCCGCGAGCTGTGCGCGGAGGCGATCCGGCTCACGCGCGTGCTGTGCGCCCTGATGCCCGGCGAGCCGGAGGCGGTCGGCCTGCTCGCGCTGATGCTCCTGCACGACTCGCGCCGCGACGCCCGCGTCGACGCCGAGGGCGCGCTCGTCCTGCTCGCCGACCAGGACCGCGCGCGCTGGGATCAGCAGGCGATCGCCGAGGGCGGCGCGCTCGTCGAGCGCGCGCTCGCGCTCGGCGATCCGGCGCGGCCCGGCCCGTACGCCCTGCAGGCGTTCATCGCGGCCGAGCACTCGCGGCCCGGCGGCCCGGACTGGCTGGCCGTCGCCGGCGCCTACGACCGGCTGCTCGCCGTGCAGGGCGGCGCGGTCGTCGCGCTCAACCGGGCCGTCGCGGTGGCGATGGCGCACGGGCCCGCGCGCGGTCTGCGGTCGATGGACGAGCTCGCGGACGAGCTCGCCGGCTACCACCTGTTCCACTCCGCGCGCGCCGACCTGCTGCGGCGCCTCGACCGGCCCGCGGCGGCCGCGGCGGCGTACGACCGCGCGCTCGCCCTCGCCGACAACCCGATCGAACGCGAGTTCCTCGAGCGCCGGCTGCGCGAGCTCAGGCGTCCATGAGCTCGAGCGCGTCGTCGTAGCCCTGCAGGCGCTCGCGCAGCTTCTTGCGCAGCCCCGAGTGGATCTGGGAGACGCGCGACTCGGTCACGCCGAGCACGTGGCCGACCTCCTGCAGCGTCAGGTGCCTGACGTACAGGAGCACGGCCACCTCCTGCTCGCGCGTGGACAGCGTGTCGAAGGCCTGGCGGAACGCGCGCTTGGCGTCGCCGAGCAGGGCGGCGTGCTCCGGGCGGCTACGCGCGTCGCCCGACTGCAGGGTCTCGATCCGCTCGATGCCCTCGTCGTCCTCGCCGCCCTCCGGCGCGGCGGCGTGGAGCGAGCCGACGTCCGCCCGGATCAGGTCGGCGCGATGCCCGCGCACGTCGTCGAGCGTGACGGCCAGCGAGTCGGCGAGCTCCTCGTCGGTCGGCTCGCGGTGGTGGATGGCGCGGAACGACCGCGCGGCGGTGACGACCTGGCGATCGAAGCGGCGGACCGACCGGGGCGCCCAGTCCTGGCGGCGCAGCTCGTCGAGCACGGCGCCGTGGATACGCGTCCACAGGAACTGCTCGAGCGTGGCGCCCTTGCCGGGGTCGTAGCGATCGATCGACATGATCAGCGCCTCGAGCCCGTGCGAGATGTAGTCGTCCGCCTCCTGATGCGACGGGACCTCGCGGATCTTGCGGTAGACGATGTACTTGACGAGCGGGGCGAAGGTCATGATCAGGCGATCGCGCAACCGCGTGTCCCCGGTTGCCTTGTACCTCCGCCACAGCGCGAGCGCTTCCGCCTGGGACACCCTGTGCGCTTCGGGTGTCCTCGCTGTGGTCGCCGGCATCTAGGTTCGCCTTTCCCGCCTTGGCGCGCCATTACACCTGAGAGCGGTGTGGGTCCCGCCCGATCAGGGCATGACGACCCACTTGCGGGCGGGGCCCTGATTGCCCGCCGCCAGCGCGTCCGCGAGGTCGTCGAGGCCGATCGGCCCCGCCGCAAGGGCGCGCCAGTCGAGCGCTCCCGCGGCGAGCAGCGCGAGCGCGCGGTCGACCTCCTGCCGCGAGTGGTGGAAGGCGCCGCGCAGGTCGAGCTCGTCGTAGTGCAGTGGGCGCGTCGGCAGTACGGCGTCGGTGCCGCCCTTGCAGCCGCCGACGAACACGACGCAGCCGCCGGGCGCGCACGCCTGCACCGCTTCGCGCCAGGCGTCGGGCCGGCCGACGGCCTCGAACACGACGTCGTGGTCGCCGAGCCGGTCCGCGCTCGCCGCGCCGGCCGCCTCGGCCTGCGCGCGCCGCTCGGCGTGGCGGTCGGCGAGCGTGACCGTGCGGCCCTCGGCCACCAGCAGGGCGGCCAGCATCTGGCCCATCGGCCCGCCGCCGAGCACGCCGACGTCCGGGGCGAGCCCGTGCGCCGGTGCGCGGGCGATCGCGTGCACGGCGGCGGCCAGCGGTTCGGCCATCGCCGCCGCGGCGGGCTCGAGCGCGTCCGGCACGCGGTGCAGCGCGCCCGCGGGCGCGACCATCAGCTCGGCGAAGCCGCCGAACACCCACTGCGGCTCGGCGCAGATCTGGGGGCGGCCGGCGGCGCAGTGGCGGCAGCGCCCGCACGCCACCGAATCGCCCACCAGCACGCGGTCGCCCGGCGCGACCGACGTCACGCCCGGGCCGGCGTCCGCGATCTCGCCGGCCATCTCGTGGCCGAACCGCGCGGGATACGTGGTGACGAGCGGATGACCGCGCTGCCAGGTCTTGACGTCGGTCCCGCAGGTGGTGGCCGCCTCGATCCGGACGAGCACCTCGCCGGGTCCGGGCACCGGATCGGCGACGTCGAGCACGCGCAGGTCCTCGTTGCCGAACAGCAGCGCCGCCCTCACGGGAAGACCACGGCCTTGTAGACCTCGCCCGATCGCTGGGCCTCGAGCGCCTCGCCGGTCTGCTCGAGCGAGAACGGCGCGGTGATCAGCTCGGGGAACGGGGCCGCCCCGGCCTGCAGCAGCGCCAGCGCCGCCCGCATGTCGGCCGGGCCGGCCGACCAGCTCGCGGTCACGCGCAGCTCGCGCGCGAACACCGTCCAGCCGTCGACGCCCAGCGGCGTGTCCGGCTCGGGCGGCGCGTACAGGCACAGCGCTCCGCCGGGCGCCAGGGCCCGCGCCGCCTCGGCGATCGCGTGCGGGCTCTCGGTGCACACGATCGCGACGTCGACCGGCTCGTTGCCGTGCGCGGTGGCGCCGAGGTCCTCGGCCGCGCCGAGCCGCACGCGATCGACCTCGCGCACCCACACCGCGTCGATCCCGCGCGCGTGGGCGGCGAGGATGTTCAGCAGACCCGCGCAGCCGGCGCCGACGACGAGCAGGCTGTCACCGGGCCGCAGCCCGGCGCGGTCCTGCGCGCGCAGCGCGCAGCCGAGCGGCTCGGTGAGCGTCGCCGTCGCGCGGTCCAGGTCGCCGATCGGCAGCAGCTCTCCCACCAGCTCCGGGCCGATGCGGACGTACTCGGCGAAGCCGCCGGGATCGAGCCCGGTCGCCCGGAACTGCTCGCACAGCGTCTCGTGGCCGTGCCGGCAGCGCCGGCACTCCCCGCACGGCGCGTGGTGGTGGATCGCGACCTCGTCGCCGACGGCGACGGCCGTCACGCCGGCGCCGACCTCCACCACCTCGCCGACGGGCTCGTGGCCCAGCACGGCGGGCAGCTTGTGGTCGACGTACCAGCCGACGTCCGAGCCGCAGGTCGCGCAGGCGCGCACGCGGCACACCACGTCGCCGGGGCCGCAGACGGGGTCGGGCCGCTCCTCGATCCGCGTGTCGCCGCGCGCGACGGTGACCGCGACCCTCACGCGACCCTCGCCACCGTGTCGGCCGTGACCGGCCGGGCGGCGCCGCGCTCGGTGACGAGCGCCCACACCAGCTCGGCGGGCGTGACGTCGAACGCGGGGTTGCGGCAGGGCGTCCCGTCGAGCGTGAGCAGCGTGCCGGCGGCGGCGCGGACCTCGTCGGCGTCGCGCTCCTCGATCTCGATGCCCACCCCGGTCGGCAGCCGCAGGTCGATCGACGACGAGGGGCCGGCGGCGACGAACGGGACCCCGGCCGCGTGGGCGGCCAGCGCCAGGCCGTACGTGCCGACCTTGTTCGCCACGTCGCCGTTGGCGGCCACGCGGTCGAAGCCGGTGACGACGGCGTGGGCGGCGCCGCCGCGCAGCAGGCCGGCCGCCGCCGCGTCGACGAGCAGCGAGTGCTCGATCCCGAGGTTGCGCAGCTCCCAGACGGTCAGGCGCGCGCCCTGCAGCAGCGGCCGCGCCTCGCAGGCGAGCACGTGGACGGCGCGGCGCTCGGCCAGCTCCGCGATCACGGCGAGACCGGTCCCGCGGCCGGACGCGGCGAGCGCTCCGGTGTTGCAATGCGTCATCACGGTGACCGGGCCGGGCGGCAGCGCGGCGTCGAGCGCGTCGGCGCCGTGGCGGGCGAGTGCGGCGCTCGCCGCCTCGTCCTCGCGCTGGATCGCCTCGGCCTCCGCGCGCGTCGGGGCCGCGACATCTCCCGGTTGCGCGAGCGCGGCGGCGACGACGCGCTCGACCGCCCAGCCGAGGTTGCGCGCGGTCGGGCGGGCGCCGGCGAGCACCGCGGCGCCGCGCTCCAGCGCGGCCATGGTGGGCGTGCGCGCGACCTCCATCGCGAGCCCGAACGCGGCGGCGACGCCGATCAGCGGCGCCCCGCGAACGGCCAGCCGCTTGATGGCGGCGGCCGTGTCGTCGGCGCCGGACAGCGTGATCACCAGCTCCTCGGCCGGCAGCCGCGTCTGGTCGAGCACGTGCAGCGCCGCGCCGTCCCAGCGGAGCGGGAGCGGGGTGTCGACACGGGCGGCGGCGGTCATCCGGCACGATGCTAGGCCATGGCAGCCGCGTTGCAGGCGGTCGAGGTGCGCAAGTCCTACGGCTCGACCGAGGCGCTCAAGGGCGTGTCGCTCGAGGTCGGCGAGGGCGAGCTCGTGGGTCTGCTGGGGCCGAACGGCGCCGGCAAGTCGACGCTGGTCAAGATCGCCTGCGGGCTCGTGCGGCCGACCGGCGGGACGGCGTCGATCGCGGGCGAGCCGGCCGGGTCCCCGGCGGCGCACCGCGCGCTCGGGTACCTCGCCGAGCTGTTCCGCTTCCCCGACTGGCTGACCGCCGACGAGCTGATCGGCATGCACCAGCAGCTCGCCGGCTCGGACGGCGGCTCGCGCGAGCGCATGCAGCTGCTCGACCTCGTCGGCCTCGCCGACGCGTCTGCGCTGCGGGTGGGCGCCATGTCCAAGGGCATGCAGCAGCGCCTGGGCATCGCGCAGGCCATGGTCGGCGGGCCGCGGCTGCTGCTGCTCGACGAGCCGACCAGCGCGCTCGACCCCGCGGGCCGGCGCACCGTCCGGCGGCTGCTGGAGGAGCTGCGCGGCCGGCGCGTCGCGGTCCTGCTCAACTCGCACCTGCTGTCCGAGGTCGAGCTCGTGTGCGATCGCGTGGCGATCATCGCGCGCGGCGAGCTGGTCGCCGCCGGCACGCCCGACCAGCTGAGCCGCGCCGGTGGCGTGGAGGTCGAGACGTCGAGCGGCACCCGCCTGTTCGAGGACGCGCGCCGCCAGGACGCGCCGCGGATCGTGCGCGAGCTCGTCGCCGCGGGCGAGGACGTCTACGAGGTGCGGGTGCTCCGATCGTCGCTCGAGGACGCGTACCTGGAGGCGGTCGGCGAGGCGTGAGCGGCGTGCGGATCGTCGCGGTCTTCGCGCTGCGCGAGTCGGTGCGGCGGCGCGTGTTCCTGGTCGTCGGGCTGCTCACGCTCGGGTTCCTCGCGCTGTACGGGCTCGGGACGTGGCAGCTGTTCAAGAGCGTCGACGAGTTCGAGCCCGCGATCGAGGGCGTCGAGGCGCGCACGGTGGCGGGCGCGACGATCCTCGGCCTGGCGATGTTCGCGACGCTGTTCCTCGGCACGATCCTCGCGGTCTTCCTCACGCTCGGCGCGGTGCGGGGCGACGCCGAGCGCGGGCTGCTGCAGCCGGTGCTCGTGCGGCCGCTGCGGCGGCGGACGATCCTGGCCGGGCGGTTCGCCGCGGCGGCCGGTGTCTGCGGCGCGTACGTCGTCGCCGTCTTCCTGGCGGCGACCGTGATCACGTGGGCGTTCAGCGACTGGTGGCCGGACCGGACGGTGCAGCCGGCCGTGCAGCTCGCCGTGGCCGTCGCCGTGCTCGCCGCGCTCTCGCTCGCCGGCTCGGTGCAGCTCGCGGCGACCGCCAACGGGATCGCGGTCTTCATGATCTTCGGCGCCGGGCTCACGGCCGGGCTGCTCGGGCAGATCGGCGAGGCGCTCGGCTCGCGCACGCTCGACCGCGTCGCCGACATCGTCAGCTGGGTGCTGCCGTTCGAAGCGCTCTACCAGGCGGCGCTGAGCGCGTTGACCGCCGACACGTTCGGCTTCACGCGGCTGGCGATCAACCTCGGGCCGTTCGGCGGCGCCGAGGCGGCGAACCCGGGGCTGTGGCCGTGGACGGTGCTGTACCTCGCGCTGGTCGGCGCGGCGGCGGCCTGGGCGTTCGGGCGCCGCGACCTCTGACGGCTCGCGCCGCCCGGGCTCCGCGCGCGCCGGCGTTTGTCGACGACGTGCGCGACCAGCTGTGATGGAGTCTCGGCAGCCTCGCGGTCGTGCTGCTCGCGCCCTGGGCACGTAACCTGCAGCC
This sequence comes from Solirubrobacteraceae bacterium, assembly GCA_035706585.1. GTDB lineage: Bacteria > Actinomycetota > Thermoleophilia > Solirubrobacterales > Solirubrobacteraceae > DASSUW01. Next base: position 6,659 of record DASSUW010000334.1, read on the forward strand.
ATCGCGGACGACCGGCCGACAAGCGACCTCGAGCGCCTCCGCGAGCCGATCCGGCCGGCGCTGCCCGACCTCCCGGCCGAGCAGACCCCGCACGGCATGACGGGCGGCGGCCGGTTCCGCTACCGCTACGAGGGTGACGTCCGCCGGGGCGCGGTCGCCGAGCGCAAGAGCGGCATCGCGCTGTGAGCGGTGACGACGCCCGCCGGCTGGCCCTCGGTTTCCCCGAGGCGATCGAGAAGGAGACCTGGGTTTATCCGACGTTCCGCGTCAGGGACAAGATGTTCATGGCCATGGATTCCGACGGGACGTCGGTGACCGTCAAGGCGCTCGACGCGTCGTGATCGCGGCGCTGGTCGCCGCCGCGGTCGCGCTGCCACCGGTCGGGGCCGGGTTCGACTATCAGATCGGCGGCGCCTACCCGCCGCCCACGGGCGTGTCGGTGGTGTCGCGCGACTGGCGTGACCCGCCCGCCGGCGACTACGCGGTCTGCTACGTGAACGCGTTCCAGTCGCAGCCCGATGAGCCCTGGCCCCGCTCGCTCGTGCTCCGCCGGTTCGAGGACACGGACTGGCCGGGTGAGCATCCGATCGACATCTCCACGCGCCGGAAGCGAGCCCGCGGCACGGCGTTCGTGGCGCGGCGGGTGCGGCGCTGCGCGGCGAAGGGCTTCCACGCGGTCGAGTACGACAACCTCGACGCGTGGACGCGCTACGCGGATGCCCCGAACACGCGCGCCGACACGATCGCGTACGCGCGCCGGCTGATCCGCCGCGCACACCGCGCCGGCCTGGCGGCGGCGCAGAAGAACACGGTCGAGCTCCGCCGCGTGGGGTTCGACTTCGCGATCGTGGAGGAGTGCGGCCGCTACCGCGAGTGCGGGCGCTACCGCCGCCGGTTCGGCGACCACGTGCTCGCGATCGAGTACCGGCGCCGGGACCTCGTGCGCACGTGCCGCGTGTTCAGTTCGGTCGTGCTGCGCGATCGTGACGTGTCGCGCCCGGGCGCGCCCGATTATCGCTTCCGCACGTGCTGAGGCGCGTTCGAGCTGCGCATTGAGAGGGGTGGACAACGAACGTGAACCTGTGGTTCACAAACGTAAGCCACCCATACGAGCCGGCCCGATCCCGCGGCCCTTGAATGCCGAGTTGACGTTCGCCGGCGCAAGCGTCACGCCGGCGGAACGGAGACCTACGAGCGGTCGACGAGGTTGTTGTCGATCTGCAGCGGCGGGGCGCCGGGCTCGGCGGCCTTCGGAGCCGCGTCGGGGGCGTCCGCGGGCGGCTC
>DASSUW010000335.1:0-2889 GCA_035706585.1 Solirubrobacteraceae bacterium
CGATCGGCGGCGGGGCGCCGACGGCCTGGGCCCTGGAGACCCGAGCACGCAGGCGTCGCGTGAGACGACGTGCCGCGGTGGCGGTGGGCAGCGCGCGCACGAAGCGCGCGCGCAGTGCACGGGGCGTCCCGCGCAGGCGCACCTGGAACTCGTCGGCGGCGCCGACGAACGCCGGGTCGGTCCCGGCGGCCGCGCGGCCGTGATCCGGCCCGTGGTCGGCGGCGTCGGCCAGCGACGCCCACTCGGTCCAGCGGCCGCCGCGCTTGCGCGCGCGGATCTGCGCCTCGGCATGCGAGCCGCGCGCCCAGCGCAGCCCGATCAGGTCGAAGCGCCGTGGAGCCTGCAGCACCGGCGTCGTGTGCCAGCCGGCCCGCGCCGTCCCGGCGGCGTGCAGGTGGGCGTCGAGGTCCATCTCGAACAGCGACGCGGGGCGCGCGGCGAGCGCCGGCGTGGCGGGCCGCAGCGTACCCGCGAGCGTCGCGAGCGCGCCGGCCTGAAGCACCTGCCTGCGTGTGATCGAAGGACGCTGCACGAGAGGTTGAACACGCCAACCGGCGGAGAGGACCGGTCTTCCGCACCGTAGCGAGCGCGGTCGGGTGGGCGTGCAGGACCCTTTGCGGATCGGCGACGCCGGCCCCACCAGTTGACGTCGGCTAGGCCCGCCGCGCGCGCCGAGCGCAGTCGGGACACGATCCGCGCAGGACGACATCGTGCCCGCCGACCGCGTAGCCGAGGCGCGCGCCGAGGTCGTCGATGAGCCGCTCGAGCTCGGGGTCCTCGAACGCGTCCATCTTCCCGCAGCGGTCACAGATCGCGTGGTGGTGGTGCTCGCCGCTCGGGTCGGCCGGCTCGTAGCAGGCCGTGCCGTCGACGTCGATCCGGTGGACGAGCTTCAGGCCGGCGAGGACGTCCAGGGCGCGGTACACGCTCGCCAACCCGACCGCCGTGCCGCGGTCGCGCAGGCGGTCGTGGATGTCCTGGGCGCTCAGGCAGCAGTCCTGCCGTGCGAGCAGCGCGAGCACCTCCTCGCGAGCCCCGCCGGCGCGGTGCCCGGCACGGGACAGCTCGCGGTGCGCGTGGTCCCTCCACTCGGTGCGCGCGGTTGCCACGCGGCGGATGGTAGCGCCAGAAGATGAAAATGAGAATGAGTTTCAGTAGTCTTCGACGGCAGTGACGCGGCTGCTCTGGCTCCCTCTCCTGCTCCTCGCGGCCGCTCTGCCCGGCTGCGGGAGCGACGCTGCCGCCGGTGAGGCGTTCACGGTCGTGGCCACGACCACCCAGGTCGCCGACCTCGCCCGCAATGTCGCCGGACCGGACGCGCATGTCGTCCAGCTGCTGCAGCCGAACGCGGACCCGCACGACTACGAGATCCGCCCGCACGACGTCGGCGCGCTCGCCGACGCCGACCTGATCGTCCGCTCGGGCGGCGAGGCCGACGCGTGGGTCGAGGACGCGATCGACGGCGCGGGCAGCGACGCGCCGGTCGTCGACCTCAGCGACGGGATCGAGCTCCGCGACGACGACCCGCACTGGTGGCAGGACCCGCGCAACGCGATCGTCGCCGTGCACGAGCTCGAGCGGGCGCTCGACGGCGTCGATCCGGGCGGCCGTCCCGCACGAGCCCGTCGCACCGAGGCGTACGAGGCGAAGCTGCGCCGGCTCGACCGCGACACCGCCGCGTGCGTGGCCGAGCTGCCGGGGAGCGAGCGCAAGCTCGTCACCACCCACGACTCGCTCGGCTACTACGCCGCCCGCTACGGCCTCGACGTCATCGGCGCGGTGATCCCGTCGCAGTCCACCGAGGGCCAGCCGTCGGCCGGCGACATCGCCGACCTGATCGCCACGATCCGCGCCGCCGGCGTCAAGGCCGTGTTCGCCGAGAGCTCGGTCGAGCCGAAGGTCGAGGCGGCGATCGCGCGCGAGACCGGCGCGACCGTCGGCACGCCGCTGTGGGCCGACACGCTCGGGCCGGCGGGCTCGAGCGGCGCCACGTACATCGACTCGATCCGCGCGAACACGCGCGCGATCGTCGCGGGGCTCAGCGGCAGCACGGTGTCGTGCGGAGGTCCGGGACGGTGAGCTGCTGATGCCGCTCGACGCGCCGTTCATCCAGCGCGCGATCGTCGAGGCGCTGCTGCTGGCCGGGCTGGCCGGCGTGCTCGGGACGTGGATCGTGCTGCGGCGGTTCGCGTTCTTCACCCACGGCGTCGGCACCGCGGCGTTTCCCGGACTGGTCGTCGCCGCGCCCGCGGGCGTGGCGCCCCAGCTCACCGGGCTGGCGGCCGCGCTGCTGTACGCCGGCGGCGTCGAGTGGCTCGGGCGCACGCGCCGCGTGGCCACCGACGCGGCGACCGGCCTCGCGCTGGTGGCGGCGCTCGCGATCGGCGTGATCCTCGCGTCCGACGTCTTCGAGTCGCCGGCGAGCGTCGACCGGCTGCTGTTCGGCAGCCTCGTCGGGCTGACCCCACGCGACCTGTGGCTCACCGCCGCCGTGCTCGCCGCCGCGATCGTCCTCGACGTCGGGCTCCGCCGCGCCTGGCTCGCGCAGGGGTTCGACCCGGGCACCGCCCGGGCGCTCGGCGTCCGCGCCGCGATCGCCGATCCGCTGCTGCTGCTGGCGATCGTGCTCGCCTGCGTGGTCGCGCTCGACGCGGTCGGCGCGCTGCTCGTGACCGCCGTGCTGGTGATCCCGGCGGCGACGGTGCGGCTCGTGGCGCCGAGCGTGGCGACGCTGCAGGCGGGCACGGCCGCGCTCGCGGCGGTCGAGGGCATCGCCGGCCTGTGGATCGCCTACGCGCTCAACATCGGCTCCGGACCGGCGATCGCCGTGCTCGGCGGCGCCGTGTTCGCGGTCGTCGCGGTGGTGACCCGATGGCGGTGATCCGGGTC
>DASSUW010000336.1:0-2609 GCA_035706585.1 Solirubrobacteraceae bacterium
GGCTCGTCGTGGACCTCGACCGAGCGGATCCGGGCGCGCCGCCCCGCCGGAAGGATCGTCACCTCGTCGCCGCGCGCGGCCGTCCCCGACCACAGCGTGCCGGTGACGACCGTTCCCGCCCCGCGGATCGTGAACACGCGATCCACGTGCAGCCGCAGGTCCGCGGTCTGCTCCGCCCGGCCGCCCGCGCGCGCGGCGGCGCGGTCGAGCGCGGCGCGCAGCTCGTCGAGCCCCGCGCCGGTCCTGGCCGACACGGCGACGACCTCCGCGTCCGGCAGCAGCTCGGCCGCCTCCTCCGCCGCCGGCTCGGGCTCGGCGACGTCGGCCTTCGTGATCGCGACGACGCCGGCGTCGACGCCGAGCGCCGCCAGGACGGTCGCGTGCTCGCGCGTCTGCGGCATCACGCCGTCGTCGGCGGCGACGGTCATCAGGTAGAGGTCGATGCCGGTGGCGCCGGCGACCATCGTGCGCACGAACCGCTCGTGCCCTGGCACGTCGACGACCGACAGCCGGCGGCCGGACGGCAGCGTCAGCGGCGCGTACCCGAGCGCGATCGAGATCCCGCGTTCGCGCTCCTCCGGCAGCCGGTCGGTGTCGACGCCGGTGAGCGCCTTCACCAGCGCGGTCTTGCCGTGATCGATGTGGCCGGCCGTGCCCAGCGTCAGGGGCATGGCCGCGAGGCTACGTCATCGGTGGAGCGGCTCGACGTTCTGGTTGACGTGGAGGACGTTCTCCGGGTCGTACGTCGTCTTGACGGCGGCGAGCCGGTCGTAGTTGTCGCGATACGTCGCCCGCACGCGCTCCCGGCCCTCCTCCATCATGAAGTTGACGTACCCCGCGCCCATCGAGTGCGGGTGCAGCGCGCGCCAGTAGTCCTGCGCCCAGGCGCTGATCACGTCGGCGTTCGCCGGATCGGGGTCGACGCCGCCGATCACCATCGACCAGGTCGCGTCCCGGTGGCTGAACGCGGTCTCGTGCGCGCCCACGGCGTGCGCGGCGCCATCGACCGGGTACAGGTGCATCGTCGAGAGCGGCGTCGGCATCATCGCCGCGAAGTCGAGGTGCTGACGGACCGCCTCGTCGGGCAGATCGCGGAAGAAGTCGCCGCGCCAGTACCACTGCAGGCCGGGCGGGATCAGCGGATCGAACGCGCGCTGCAGCTCGGGGTACGGCAGCTCCTGGGCGCCGTGCAACACGGGCGCGGCCGGCTCGTGGACGGCGGCGCGGAGCCGCTCGGCGGCCTCGCCGGCGGGGCCGGTGCAGCACCAGACGACCGCGCAGACCTTCTGCAGGTGCAGCTGGGCCGGGAAGATCGGCGCCGGCGGCACGGTCATGACGGCGAAGAAGCCGTAGACGTCAGCGGGCGCCGCGGGCATGAACTCGCGGTACCAGCGCAGGACCTCGTCGGCGACCTCGAGCGGCCACAGCGTCGGCCCGCCGACGACCGTCGTGACCGGATGGAGCCGGAACGTGAACGACGTGACGACGCCGAAGTTGCCGCCCCCGCCCCGGAGGGCCCAGAACAGGTCGCCGTGCGCGTGCTCGCTCGCCGTGACGAAGCTGCCGTCGGCGAGCACGACGTCGGCCGCGACGAGGTTGTCGATCGTCAGGCCGTGCCGGCGCGTCAGGTAGCCGTGGCCGCCGCCGAGCGTGAGCCCGCCGATGCCGGTCGTCGACGCGATGCCGGTCGGGGTCGCGAGGCCGAAGGCGTGCGTGGCGTGATCGAGGTCGGCGAGCAGCGCGCCGCCTTCGACGGTCGCCGTGCGCGCCTGGGGATCCACGCGCACGCCGTTCATCGGCGACAGGTCGATCACGAGCCCGTCGTCGACGCTGCCGAGGCCGCCGCCGTTGTGGCCGCCACCGCGGACCGCGAGCTCGAGGCCCTCGCGGCGACCGAAGTCGAGCGCCGTCCGCACGTCGCCCGCGTCGCGGCAGCGGGCGATCAGCGCGGGCCGCCGGTCGATCATCCCGTTGTAGAGACGGCGCGCCTGCTCGTAGCCGGGCGTTCCCGGATCGAGGGCGTCTCCGAGCAGGGAGGAGCGCAGCGGCTCGGCATCCACGTGGTCTTGAATCGACATGCGGCGAGGCTGCCACGGCACGGCGTGCGCCGCATCGGGCAGAACACCTAGATCGCGGCGGAATCGTGCTCCTGAGCGAGCGCGCGCACCGCGTACGCCGCCGCCTCGGCGCGGCTGCGCAGGCCGAGCTTGCGCAGGACGCTGCGGACGTGGTGCTCGACCGTCTTGCGGGTCAGGAACAGCCGCTCGGCGAGCTCGCGGTTGGAGAGCCCTTCCGCGAGCAGCGCGAGCACCTCCTGCTCGCGGCGCGTGAGGACCCCCGCGTGCCGCGGCCCGCGGCGCGCCGCCGTGACGCCGAGCTCGCGCAGGAACGCCGCCGCCGCGTCGGCGGCGCGGGCCGCTCCCAGTCGCTCGAAGGCGTCGAGGGCGGCGCGGCTCTCCGCGACGGCGGTCTCGCGATCGCGCGCGGCGCGCGCGAGCAGCAGGTGCGTCCGGGCCGCGTCCCACGGCAGCCCGAGCCGTGCGAACGCCGCCAGCGCACGCTCCAGCGCGGCGACGGACGCGTCCGGCTCGCCGGCCGCCGCGAGGACC
>DASSUW010000337.1:0-5852 GCA_035706585.1 Solirubrobacteraceae bacterium
TCGTCGTCGGCGGCCTCCTTGAGCACGAACCCGAGCGCGCCGGACTGCAGGGCCTGGCGCGCGAACGACGGGTCGTTCTGCATCGTGAGCACGACGATCGCGGTTGCGGGCGCCTCCGACCGGAGCGTCGGGATCGCCTCCAGGCTCGACCCGCCGGGCATGTTGAGATCGAGGACCAGCACCGTCGGCTGATGGGCGCGTGCCATCCGCAGCGCGTCCGGAACCGTGCCGGCCTCCGCCAGCACGTGGATCCCCGGCGCCGCCTCCAGCAGCAGGCGCAATCCCTTGCGGACGACCGCATGATCGTCCGCGAGGACGACGGTGATGTCTTGCTGGCTCATGGCATTGAGCATGCCGAAGCGCGGCCTGTCAGCGATCCGTAGTCTGCCGCAGGCGCGCGGGGAGCTTCCACCGATTTCCGGCGGTCTTGCGCGGTTGGAGCCGCCTCCGGGCCGATGGACGATGGAGCTGCACCCATCGGAAAGGAGCAGCAGATGACGCCCGAGATCGTCGTCGGTATCGACGACTCAGCCGGCGCGCGCGACGCGCTGGCGTTCGCGACGCGGATCGCCTCGTGCGCGGGGGCATCCGTGCGCCTGGCGACCGCGTTCCCGTACAGCGATGTGCCGAGCCGGGCGAGCAGCGAGGCATTCCGTCGCTATCTCGAGGACGACGCGCTCGAGCTGCTGCGTACGACGGCGGCCACGGCCGAGGGCGTGAGCGGCACCGACGCGATCGCCGATCCGTCCGCTCCGCACGCGCTGCACTCGCTCGCCGAGGCGATCGACGCGGCGTTGCTGGTCGTGGGCTCGACCCATCGCGGGCCGGTCGGCCGGGTGGTGCCGGGCAGCACCGGTGAGCGCCTGCTGCACGGCTCGCCGTGCCCCGTCGCGATCGTGCCCCGCGGCTACGCGAAGACCGGCGCGATCCGCACCATCGGCGTCGGCTACGACTCGAGCGACGAGGCGAAGGCCGCCCTCGAGGCCGGCTACCAGCTCGCCCGTCACTGTGGGGCGGCGCTGCGCGTCGTCCGCGTCTTCGACGCGGCGCACATCGGCACGCCCGCCCTGATGACGATGCCGGGCTGGGACACCATGCGCGACCGGACCGAGGAGATCCAGCGCGAGCATTTCGCCGAGGCGGTCGCCGCGCTGCCCACGGATGTCGCCGTCGACTCCCGGTTCGTGGTCGGAATCCCCGGGCACGAGCTGGCGTCCGAGTCCTGGAACGTCGACCTGATGGTCGTCGGCTCCCGGGGCTACGGCCCGCGCGCCGCGGTGATGCTCGGCGGCGTGAGCCACGCGCTGATCCGCAAGGCCGCGTGTCCGGTCCTCGTGCTGCCGCGCGGCGCCCGCGGGATCGAAGCGCTGTTCGGCACGCTGGCCGAGGCCGCAGCCTCCTAGCGCGAACGCCTGCCCGGGCCGTGCGCCCGGGCAGGCCGCCGCGCCGTCAGCCCGCGAGGAAGCGGGCGACGTCGAGCGTCGACAGGATCCCGATCGGGCGGCGCGTCACCGGGTCGACGACGACCGCGTGCGTGGTCTGGTGCTCGGACATCAGCTGGGCGACGTGCTCGAGCGAGTCGGCCGGATCGACGACCAGCGAGTCGGTCGCGGCGAGCTGGCCGGCGGTCGCGTCGGCGAGCTCGGGCCGCAGCGCGGCCATGAGGTCCAGGTCGGAGACGATGCCCCAGCCGTCCGGCTCGGTGCCGCGCACGATCACGCAGTGGACCCTGTGCTCGGCCATCGTCCGGGCGACGGTACGGACGTCCGCGTCGGCGGGACAGTCGATCAGCCCGAGCTGAAGCGCGTTCAGGACCGTGAAGGCCTCGAACTCGGGTAGGTCACGGAATGCGGTCATGTCCGGCTCCTTTCCTGGCGGGGAATCAACTCACGCCACTCGTCCCGGCGGCGGGCGATCGCGGCCGGAAGCGGGCCGAGCCAGGCCTCGGCGTCGTCGAGCGCGCGGACGGCCGACTCGCGGTCGCCGGCGGCGGCATCCTCCTCGGCCGCCTGGGCGATGAGCTCGATGCCATCGGGCACCGGGCCCGCGGCACGGTCATCCAGCGCAGCGGTCGAGGCCGCGACGAAGCGCGACAGGTAGCGGCCCGCGACCTTGGTCGGCGGCCACCACAACGCGCCCTGGGACACGGTGCCCGGCGCGGGCAGCAGGCGGTGCTCGCTGAGGCCGCCGGGGCCGAGCTCGGTCCGCAGGTACAGCGACCGCTCGCCGGTGAGGAGCAGCCCGCGCAGCACCGGCCGGAACGGCTCCGGATAGCCCACCGTGCCGAGCCGCGCGGCGATCGCCTCGGCGACCGCATCGGCCTGTTGTGCCGCGAGTCCGCCGTGCTTGATCGGGCACGCGGTCACGTCGCCGGCCGCGAAGACGTTCGCGAAGCCGTCGACGCGGCAGTGCTCGTCGACGGGGATGAAGCCGTTGTCGTCCTGCGGCAGGCCGGGGATGCCGGGACCGACCACCTCGGGCAGCGCGACGACGACGTCGGCCGCCACGAGCTCGCCGGACTCGAGGCGCAGGGCGCCCTCGAACGCCGAGACCGCGGCGGCGCTCGTGACGAGCTCGATCCCAGCGGCGCTCAGCTCACGGTGGAGCGCCTCGCTGGCGGCCGGTCCGAAGACCTCGAGCGGCTCGTGCTCGCCGGTGACGACGACGATGTCCGGATCGGCGACTCCACGGTTGCGCAGCGTCGCGGCGCTGAGCAGCGCCAGCTCGTAGAGGGGCAGCTGCCACCGCAGCCCGTGCGGCGCCACGAAGGCGAGACGCCGCGCGGGGTCGGCGGCGAGCTCGGCGACCGCCTGTTCCACGACGCCGGCGCTCATCGGCCCGCGGAAGGCGAGGGCGCCGGCCACCGCCTCGCGCGAACGGGCGCCGGTCGCGACGACCAGCGCGTCGTACTGCACGCGGTCGCCGTCGCGCGTGATCACGGAGTCGGTGGCCGGCTCGACGGCCTGGAGCGCGTCGCGCCGCAGTCGCATCCCGGTCTCGGCCGCGATGTCGCGCAGGTCGAGGCGGGCGGCCGCCGGCCCGCCGAACGGCGTCGTCACCGACGACGGCCGGTGGACCAGCTCCGGCGCCGGCGCGAGCAGCTCGACGGTCGCTTCGCGACCGGCCAGCTCGTGCAGCGCGAGCGCGCACTCCAGCGCGGCCACGCCCGCACCGGCGATCAGGATTCGGCTCATCGTGTCTCCGTCGTCTCGAGGATGGGCACCGGTTCGGCGGCGGCCGGATTGTCGGGTCGCGGCACGACGAGCACGGGCTGCGCGGCGCCCTCGGCGAGCGCCTCCGAGACGCTCCCGGCCAGCGCGCGCTGCAGCGGCCCGTATCCGCGCGATCCCGTCACGAGCAGATCCACGACGCCGTCGCACGCGTTGCGGATCACCGCCGCGACGGGTGTGCCGCGCAGCAGCACCGTCCGTGGGTTCACGCCCGCGGGGGCGCGGTCGGCGGCCTCGTCGAGGGCCGTCTCGCGCAGCTCGACAACCGAGAACAGGCTCACCGCGGAGCCGCAGCGCGCGGCGATGTCGTAGGCCGCGGCGAGCGCGGCGCGCGCCTCGGGAGAATCGTCGTAGGCGACGCCCACGTGGCGGAAGCCGGCGGTCTCACGCAAGCCGGCCGGAGCGATCGCGACGGCGCACGGCGCGCCTTGGAGCAGGCGCCCGGCCGTGCGCTCGAGCCGGATGCGGCCGTCCCCGCCGTGGCGGCTCGAGCCGATCACGATCAGATCGCCCGCCTCGGTCTCGGCGAGCTCGGTCAGCCCGCGCGCGGGGGAAGCGGCCACGGGCGCGCGCTCGCGCACGCGGATGCCGGCCGGGATCGTCGCCCGTGCCGCCGCGAACATGCCGCGCAGCTCGTCGGGCACCGGTGCGTCCGCGCGGTGGACGTGGGCGCTGACGTGCCAGCGGCCGCCGGACACCACGCACGCGAGCGTCAGCGTGCCCGCCGGTTCCAGCAGGCGCAGCGCGAGCGCCAGCGCATCGGCGCTGCGCTCCGAGCCGTCGAAGGCGACGATGACGCGCTGGAAGGTCATGGGACAAGCGTCGTCCCTGCGCGGCCGTGGGGCATCCGCGCGGCCCCGGATCGAAACAGGGGCGGACTACGGAGCGGCTCGTGTAGTCGGCGCGGATGGCGCAACGGCCGCCGGCGAATGCAATACGTCGCGACACCGACCTCGTGAGGAGAGGATCGCAATGACCAAGCTCTACAGCTACGCCGGCATCGTCGCGAGCGTCATCCTGATCGCGTTCGGCATCGGGGCGACGTACACGGGCATCGACGGTCGAGATCGCGTGCGCGACGACCTGGCGCGCGAGATGATCGTCGGCACGCCCGACTCGTCGATACCGAACCAGAAGGTCGACACGGGCAGCGAGGCGCAGGCTTTCGCGGCCGTCATGCGCAAGCACACGCTCGAGGCCACGGGCGGCCAGACGTACGCGCAGATGGGCCGCTTCCTGGACGACAACGGCAAGCCGACCTCCGACGAGAGCAAGGCGGCCGTCGACCCGAAGACCGGCCAGCCGGTCGAGAACGGGCTGCGCAACCTCTGGGTGACCTCGACGGCGCTGACGACGGCGCTCAACACGGCCTACTTCGCCGAGAGCGTCGCGACCTTCGCGATCGTCATGGGCATCGCCCTGCTGCTGACCGGCATCGGCTTCCTGGTCGTGTCGATCCAGCTGCTGCGGCCGCGCGCCGCGACCGAGAGGGCGCCGGTGGCGACCGGCGTCCCCGTCACCGGCTGAACCGCATCGCCCCGCCGGGGCCGTGGGCGCGCGTCGCGCTCACGGCCCCAGCGGCGTTCCGGGGTCGAACTCCAGCTCGTTCGCCAGCGCGCGTTGGATCGCGGCGATCGCGCGGAACGCGTGGCGCAGGTAGCGGCGCGCGAGCGGATTGAGGCTCCGCGGGTCGATGAAGTCGTCGGCCGGCTGCCCGTCCCGCAGCCGCTCCACCTGGTGGTCGAGCCGGAGCGCGGTCAGCAGCTCGAACGCCTCTTCCAGGCTCCCGGCCGTCTCGCGCGGCAACGTGCCGGCGTCGGCCGCGATCCTGAGGCGCTCGACGGTCCCGGTCGCGCGCGAGCCGGCCGCGACGCCGCCGAAGCGGGCGAGGTTCACGAGCGGCAGCACCCCTCCGCGCTTGATGTCGAACCGTCCCCGGTGCTCCCCCGAGTGCTCGACGACGACGTCGCGTAGGAACCCGGTCGGCGGCCGTGGCGCGAGGCCGACGCGCAGCAGCAGCCGCAGCAGGACCGGCCGCGCGGACGCCTGGGCGAGGCCTGCGAACGGGTCGGGCAGCGCCTCGCGCCCGGTGACCATCCGGCCGTCGCAGAGCAGCGACACGAGGATCATCGCCTGCTCGCCGCCCGGATCGGCGAGCAGGTCGCGGATCCGGCGATCCCAGTCGGCCGTCGACCGTGCGAACAGGTCGTTGGTCGCCGCGGCGCCGTGCGGATCCGAGTTGATGCCGCAGGCCTCCAGACCGGCGACGACCGCGCGCGCGAGGCCGCGGACGGCTCCGGCATGATCGCGTTCCCCCGCCCACGCGACGGCGGAGTCCAGATCCGACCCGGGCATCGCCTCGCGACGGCCGTGGCTGCCGAGCGCGAGCCAGGCGAGCGCGGGCGTGCTCGCGCTGTCCGCCAGCTCGAGCATCCGCCGCGTGAGCGCGTCCGTGACCGTCGCGATCACGCCGCCGATCTGCGCCGCGTCCATGCGGGCGTCGTGGAGCGCGACGACGGTGCCCTCGAGGCGGGTGGCCGCGCGGCGCAGATCGTCCAGATCGCGCGCCGCCGCGATCGCGCTGCGGACGACGAACGGCGTGCGCGCCTGCGCGGCGAGCAG
>DASSUW010000338.1:0-4814 GCA_035706585.1 Solirubrobacteraceae bacterium
GCGGGCTTCATGGGCAACCTCATCCAGAAGCTCGCGGCGCTTCGCGGCCCGCGCGAGCTGATCGTGGCCGACACGCGCGCGGACGCGCTCGAGCGCGCTCGCGCGCTCGGGGCGACGCGCACCATCGACGTGCGCCATGAGTCGCCGGCCGGGCTCGACGCCGACGTCACGTTCGAGGTCACCGGGGTGCAGGCCGGGCTGCTCGCGGCCGGTGACGCCACACGCATGAGCGGCAAGCTCGCGATCGTCGGCTACCACCAGGGGGAGCCGCGCGCGATCCCGCTGGGGCACTGGAACTGGATGGCCTTCCAGCTCCTCAACGCCCACTTCCGCGACGTCGACACGATCATGCGCGGCATGCGGACCGGCATGCGGCTGCTCACGTCGTCGCGGCTGCGGCTCGACGATCTCGTCACGCACCGCTTCCCGCTCGCGCAGGTCAACCGCGCGTTCGCCGTCGCCGCGGCCAAGCCCGCGGGCTTCGTGAAGGCGACCGTCTCGACCTCCATGGAGGACTGATGCCCGTCGTCGACCGCAGGGACTTCGGTGGCCGCTTCCCGGTCTCGGAGAACTCCAAGCGGCTCCCGGCCGACGCGCAGGACGAGCTCGTCCGCCGGGGTCGCGCCGCGGTCGCCCGGATCGAGGGCTTCCACGCGGGCGACGGCCATGCGGGCGCCGACGACGCGAAGTTCACGTTCCAGAAGGACGGCGGCCAGGACCCGCGGCCCTCGATGGTCATCGGGGAGTAGCTTCGGGCACCCAGTCGCGCGTGAGGTAGAGCCAGAACGCGAGGCCGGCGAAGTCCTTGTAGCGGCGGAAGCGGCGCTCGATCGTCGTGTCCTTGACGGTCTTGCGGCCGGCGAGGCGCGCGTACGTCGGGCGCGTCCAGGAGTCGAGGATCAGCCGGCCGTAGCGGCCGAGCAGCATCATGATGTGCGCCGCCGCGTAGGGGCCGACGCCGGGAAGCGCGAGCAGGCGGTCGGCGACCTCCTCGTCGGACAGGTCGGAGCGGCCGTCGAGCTCCTCGAGGTCGAGCGTGCCGTCGGCGACCCCGGCCGCGATCGCCCGCAGGTACGGGCCGCGGTAGCCGGCGCGCGCGACGTCGGTGTAGAAGTCGCCCGGCGCCTGGGCCATCACGACCGGCGACGGGAACGTGCGCCCCCCGATCCCGAGGTGCTCGACCAGCGCCGTGACCATCCGGACCGTGCCCGACCACGCGCAGTTGGTGGTGCAGACCGTCTTGACCACGTCCTCGAAGACGGTCGGGCTGCGCAGCATCCGGCCGGCGCCGCGGGCGGCCCACGCGAGCTCGCCGTCGGCGGCGATCAGCGCATAGAAGCGCGAGAGGTCCTCGTCGAGCCGCAGCATGTGGCGGATCACCGGCACGGCGCGCCCGGCGCCCTCCACGCGGGCGTGCCCGGGCGACCCCTCGCTGAGGCGGACGGCGTGTGCGCGGCCGCCGATGTCGAGCGTGGTCGCGAGCGTCCACGTCTGCTCGTCGATCCGGTTCGGCAGCAGGTCGGCGACGCCGTGCGAGCCGAGCGTGCGCTTGAAGTCGACGGGCTCACCGCCGGCGCCTACGAGCTCGATCTCCTGCACGCCCTGCAGGATGTCAGGCCGGCGCCCGCACACCGCAACTCCGCCGCCGCCGGTCGGGTTGTGAAAGCCCAGTTGTGAAAACGATCCAAGGGAGAGATCGACAGTGAGGAAGCGACTGAGCTTCTCGAACGTGATTTCCATGCTCGCCCTGTTCATCGCGCTCGGTGGCAGTGCGTACGCGGCGGCGCAGCTGCCGTCCAACAGCGTCGGCAAGGCCCAGATCCGCTCCAGCGCCGTCGGCAAGTCCGAGGTGGCGCGGAACGCGGTCGGCAAGTCCGAGATCCGCAGCAGCGCGATCGGCAAGAGCGAGATCGCCACGAACGGCGTCGGCGCGGCGGAGATCAGGACCAACGCCGTCGGCACCAAGGAGCTCCGCGACGGCACGATCGCGGTCGCCGATCTCTCGCCCGCCGCCCTGGCCGCGAACGGCGTGACGTTCCGCGTCGCCGTGAGCGACGCCAGCGCGCTGACCAGCGGCAACGCCAAGAGCGCGACCCGCACGACCGATCCGGGCGTCTACTCGGTCGATCTCGGCGCCGACGTCAGCAAGTGCCAGGTGGCGGCCACCGTCGCCGGCACCGGCGCGACCCCCGGCTTCGTCGTCGTCGCGCCCGGCGCGTCGCCCAACCTGCTCACCGTGAGCACGTTCAAGGAGACCGCGGTGGCCGACAACCGGCCGTTCAACCTGCTCGTCGCCTGCTGAGCGACGATCGTTGAAAACCCCGGCGCGGCGGGCACGTTCCCGCCGCGCTGCGGGTATCGTCGACCGCAGGGATCCCATGGGTCAGCGGCGTGAGAACGACTCGGATCGGGCTCGCGAGGAGAAGGTCGGCGAGCTCGCGAGGGCGTATGCCGCGGCCGTGCTGGCGGGCGACGAGGTCGCGGCCGAAGTCGTCATCCGCGAAGCGCTCGACGCCGACCTGAGCATCGCCGAGGTCGACGAGGAGATCATCGGGCCGGCGCTGTGGCTCGTCGGCGACCTGTGGGAGCGAGGAGAGATCTCGGTGGCCGACGAGCACGTCGCGACCGAGATCTCGCTGCGCGTGCTCGCGCTCGAACGCGAGGCGCGGCGGGTGGCGCGAGTGCGGCCCGCGTATCTCGCGATGCTGGCGGCGCCGCCGGGCGAGCTGCACGTCGTCGCGCTGCGGATGGTCGCGAACGTCCTCGGCGCCGCGGGCTACGGGGTCATGATGGTCGGCGCCGACGTGCCGACGGCGGCGCTCGCCGCCGCGGCCGCCCGGTACCGGCCCGACGTCGTCTGCCTGAGCGCGACGATGCCGGCCAGCAGCGACGGGCTGCTGATCGCCATGCACGAGGTCCAGCGCGCGTGGCCGAACGCGAATTTCGTGATCGGCGGTCGCGCGGTCACATCGCGGTTCCATGCGCGGCCGGGCGTCGAGATCTGCCGGCGCGCGTCGGACGCGGTCGTCGCGGTCGACGCGCTGGTGCAGAGCGCCGGCATGAACTAGACCGCCTCGGGTTGCGGTCCTTGAGATGCTTGCGCCATGCCGCTTCCCGACCGTGCCAAGGAGATCATTCGCTCGGGCGCTCTCGGGCACCTGGTGACGCTCGGTCCGGGCGGCGCCCCGCAGGTGACGTGCGTGTGGGTGGCGGTCGACGGCGACGACCTGCTGACCGCGCATCTGAACCCGCAGCTGACCAAGCTGGAGAACGTGCGCCGGGACCCGCGGGTGGCGATCTCCTTCGAGGGCACCGAGGTGCATCCGCCGGGCCTGCAGGAGTACTTCGTCGTCAACGGCCGTGCGGCGATCGAGGAGGGCGGCGCGCCCGAGCTGTTGCAGGAGCTCGCGCACGTCTACCTCGGTCCCGACGTCAAGTTCCCACCGATGGACGACCCGCCGGCCGGCGTCCGCCTGCGGATCTCCGTCGACCGCGTGCGAGGAATCGGAGTCACATGAGCCCCATCACCCGTGGATTCAGACGCCGCCACGAAGAACCGCCCGACGGCGACCGCATCCCGCCCGGCCAGTACCTCACACGGGACTTCCCGGTCCTGTCGGCCGGCCCGACGCCGGACATCCCGCTCGACGAGTGGGAGCTGTCGGTCACCGGCGCCGTCGACGCGCCGCGCCGCTGGAACTGGGCCGAGTTCCAGCTGCTGGCGCAGGAGCGGCCGACGGTCGATATCCACTGCGTCACGTCGTGGTCCAAGCTCGACACCGCCTGGGAGGGAGTGTCCGTCGACACGCTGCTGGACGGGCTCGACGTGTTCGGCGCCTATGTCGTGGTCCGCAGCTACGGCGGTTACACGACGAACCTTCCGCTCGAGGACGTGAGCGACGGCAAGGCGTGGATCGCCTACGGCTACGACGGCGCGCCGCTGGAGCCCGAGCACGGCGGCCCCGCACGGCTGCTCGTCCCGCACCTGTACTTCTGGAAGAGCGCGAAGTGGGTGACCGAGCTCGAGATCACCGAGACCGACGAGCCGGGCTTCTGGGAGACGCTCGGCTACCACAACTACGGCGATCCCTGGCGTGAGCAGCGCTACTGGGGCGACTGAGCGCCGCAGCGTCGGCTGGCGGCCGGCGACGGTGCGCGAGGTGATCCGCGAGACGCCGTCGGCGACGACGCTGATCCTCGACGTCCCGGGCTGGCCGGGGCACCGGGCCGGCCAGCACGCCGACATCCGGCTCACGGCCGAGGACGGCTACCGCGCCCAGCGCAGCTACTCGGTGGCGTCCGCGCCCGAGGACGGCTACGCCGCGATCACGGTCGAGCGGATCGACGACGGCGAGGTGTCGCCGTACCTGGTCGACGACGCGCGGCCGGGCGACGAGCTGGAGATCCGCGGCCCGGTCGGCGGCTGGTTCGTGTGGGACGTGTCCAGCGGCGGCCCGCTCATGCTCGTGGCCGGCGGCTCGGGCGTGGTGCCGCTGCGGTCGATGCTCCGCCACCGCGCGCTCGCGGGCAGCGACGTCGAAGCCCGCCTGCTGCTGTCCGCCCGCCGGCCCGAGGATGTCATCTACCGCGGCGAGCTCGCCGACGCGATCCTCACCTACACGCGGGCGGCGCCGGAGGGGTGGACCGGCTACACCCGCCGCGTCGACCGCGACATGCTCGCCGAGGTGGCGTTCGCGCCCGCCGAGCGCCCACGCATCTACATCTGCGGACCCACGGGCTTCGTGGAGGGCGTGGCGGCCGACGCCGTCGCGCTCGGCCACCACAGCGACCGGATCCGGACCGAGCGCTTCGGC
>DASSUW010000339.1:0-3103 GCA_035706585.1 Solirubrobacteraceae bacterium
CGCGCGCGAGTGGGCCTACGGGCAGCGCTACCGCTCAAGCGACGCCAGAGCGGCCGCGCTGCCACACTGGCTCGCGCACTACAACACGGCCAGGCCCCACAGCGAGATCGGCAACCGGCCACCCATCAGCCGCGCACCCAATGTCCCTGGGCAGGACAGCTAGACGTCCCGCCGCGCATAGCATCAGTGGCGGAGCGGCACGGGGCTGGTGCCCCATCCGGTCTTCAAAACCGGCAGGCGGCCGTAGCCCGGTCGTTGGTAGGTTCGATTCCTGCGCCGCTCCGCTTGCCGGTGGGATGCGAGCGTGCGTAGACTCGCGCCGTGAACACCCGGACCGCGCGGATGGCGGGCGCGCTCGCCATCGCCGCCGCCGCCGCGGTCGCAGGTTGTGCCGATGCTTCGGTGCCGTCGGCCGACCGGCACGTCTCGGCGCCCGCCGAACGGTTGACGCGGGCCGCGGCGTTCGCTCGCGCGGACCGGGTTGCCGTCGTCGTCGCGCTTGGGTCGACGGTCGTGGAGGGCGCGCCCGGCACGCCGTTCACGCGGACGGAGTTCCGCACCGAGAAGGTGCTCAAGGGCACCCTGCGACGCCGGTTCGCGGTGCAGGTCATCGGCGGGCGGCTGCACCACACGTTCATCGCCCCCGTCGTGCGGGAGTTCAAGCGTTCGCGCCGCTACCTCGTGTTCCTCGGTCCCGACGGGCCGGCCGGGCCGACGATCTTCCCTGATCCGATCATCGAGATGAAACGGGGTCCGCCGTGATCCGCCGCGTGCTCGTCATCGCCGCGACGCTGTTCGCCCTGGCCGCGCCCGCGGCCGGCGCCTACTCGCACTTCGGGGAGCAGGTCGGGACGCAGGTGCTCACGCAGCACTGGCCGACCTCCTTGCTGCCGATCAACCTGAGCGTCGACGGTGGACCCACGAACCTGGTCGGCGAGATCATCACCGCGACGAGCCAGTGGAACGCCGTCACGACCGCTCGCGCCCCGTGGGGCGCGGCGACCCTCGCGGCCACCGACTTCGACAAGAACAACCTCGGCACGGCGTGGGGCGACCTCAGCGGCGACGGCCGCCACGAGGTCGTGGTCGACGAGGACGGCTCGATCATCACGGCGCTCGGCCTCGCCCCGGCGTCGGTCAACGGCATGGGCATAACCGGCGGCGCCCTTCACGCGGGAGAGCTCGAGATCAACGACATGTACCTGCTGATCAACGGCTCGCGCACGAACTTCGACCGTCAGGCGACCGAGGTCCACGAGCTCGGCCACACGCTCGGCATCGCGCACTCGTCGCTCGGGTTCGTGACCGGCCAGGACGGCGCGCTGGCGCCGCCGACCGACCCCCAGGTGCCGACGATGTTCCCGTACTCGATCAGCACCACGGACCGCCGCACGCTGGAGGCCGATGACCGCGCCGCGCTGTCCGAGCTCTACCCGGCCGCGAACGGCAGCTTCACGACCACGCTCGGCACGATCACCGGCACCGTCACGCGCTGCGGGAGCGGCGACCCGGTGCTCGGCGCCGACGTGCGGGCGATCAAGGTCGACGATCCGGCCGTGCAGCTCACCCGGATCACCGGGTTCGACGGCCACACCGACGGCAGCTACACGATCAACGGCGTGCCGCCGGGCGAGTACTTCGTCGTCGTCGAGCCGCTCGGCGGCGACGACGACTACCTCGAGCGGCTGCCGATCTTCACGCGCGTCGACACGGACTTCTCGCAGGAGTTCCTGAACGCGACCGAGGGCGACTGTGCCCAGGACACCGATCCGGACGTGAAGGACAGCGTCCAGGTCGGCGCGTCGGGGATCAAGGTCGCGGACTTCGAGGTCGAGGGCGCGTCGCTCGCGCTCGTCATCGATGTCACCGGCAGCATGGGGCCGGAGCTGACCGGCCTGAAGATCGGGCTCGACGCGATGATCAGCGGGCTCGAGGCGACCGCCAGCAACTTCCCGAGGACCGCGATCGTCACGTTCGACGACGCGTCGCAGCTGAGAATCGTGAGCCGCGACCCGGACAAGCTGCGTGACGTGATCAACAACCTCACCACGCACAGCACGGCCGACTGCCCCGAGGGATCCAACCGCGCGCTGATGACCGCGGGGCGACAGCTCGGCGCGGGCGGGGTCGCCGTCCTGGTCACCGACGCCGACAGCCACAGGACCGGGCCTCGGCGCGAGGCGGTCGAGAGCTTCTACCGCTCCAAGGGCGCGCGGCTGAACACGATGCTGTCCGGCAGTTGCCCGCCGGAGCAGAACCCGCCTCGCAGCCGTCCGCGCAGCGCGCGGCTCGCGACCGGCACGTCGCCCGACGAGCCGCGTCCGGAACAGACGCTCGGCGTCGAGAACGCCGTCCGGACGTTCGCCGAGGAGAGCCTGGTGACCGGTGGGCTGTTCAGCTTCCAGCCGGCGATCAAGTCGGGCACCGCCGACGCGCAGACCCGCTACGCGGACACGCTGGCCAACCTCGGCATCTCGGCGATGCGGCCGGCGGTCGCGCTCGTGAACCCCTCCACCGCGCCGCAGGGCACGACGCTCGAGGTCGAGCTCACGGGCTCGGGCACCGGCTTCCGCGCGGGAAGCACGGTCGCGGCCGGCAGCGGCGTGACCGCGACGGTCGTGCGCGTGCTGTCGCCCACGCGACTCGCCGTCCGCCTGACCGTGGCGCCGGGCGCCGGCCCCGGATTCCGCGACGTCAGCGTGAGCACGAACCGCGGCGACGGCACGATCGAGGTCGCGAACGGCATCGGCGCGCTGCAGGTGGTCGGCGCGCCGGCCGGCCCGACCGTCCTCGCGGTGACGCCGAGCACGGGTGCCGCCGGCACGACCGAGGACGTCACGATCTCCGGAGGGGCAACCCACTTCGCGGCCGCGAGCGTGGCCGCGCTCGGCCCCGGCGTGACCGTCAACCACCTGACCGTCACCTCACCCACGTCGGCCGTCGCGAACGTGACGATCGCGCCGGGCGCCGCGATCGGCTTCCGCGACGTGACCGTCCAGACCGGCGGCGAGACCGCGGGCGAGACCGTGCCCGGGCCGTTCCTCGTCATCGCCGCGACGCCGGCGGTCGCGCGCCTCACGCGCGCCGCGCCCGCGGCGGGCGC
>DASSUW010000340.1:0-25356 GCA_035706585.1 Solirubrobacteraceae bacterium
AAGGTGATGATCCGCCCGGCCTCGGCGCTCGCGCTCGTCGGGGCGAAGATGGCCGAGGAGTTCGCGAACGTCGGTCTCGGCCTCCCGGCCTGATCGCTCGAGCGGTTCCAGGCTCTCTGGACCAGCGGACAAAGGATCGCGCGGCACTTCCTCCATTGGGCCAAAGACGCTCCGCCGCGCCGCCGACACGCTCCGGATCCATGAAGCTCGTGATTGGGATCGTGCGGCCCGAGAAGGCCAACGAGGTGCTGGAAGCGCTGTATCGCGCCGAGGTCAGGGGGTTCTCGATGAGCCGGGTGCAGGGGCACGGCGGGGAGCTCGACCGCGTGGAGACCTACCGCGGCACGACCGTGCGCGTCGGGATGGCCGACAAGGTGCGGTTCGAGATCGCGGTGTCCGACGAGTTCGTGGAGCCGACGATCGAGGCGCTGTGCGAGGGCGGCCGCACCGGGGAGGTCGGTGACGGCAAGATCTTCGTCGTCGAGCTCGACCAGGTCGTCCGCATCCGCACGGGCGAGACCGCCAACGCCGCCGTGACGCCGGTGGGTGCGTGATGTCGCCCGAGGTGAACGTCGGCGACACCGCCTGGATGCTCGCCGCCACCGCGCTGGTGCTGCTCATGACGCCGGCGCTCGGACTCTTCTACGCCGGCCTCGTGCGTGCGAAGAACACGCTCAACACGTTCATGATGTGCGTCGCCGCGCTGGCGGTCGCCACGATCGCGTGGGCGGCGATCGGCTACTCGCTGGCGTTCGACGGCGACGGCGGCCTGATCGGCGGCCTCGGCAACACGTTCCTGAGCGGGGTCGGGTTCGAGCCGCGCGCCGGGACGACGATCCCGCACGTCCTCTTCATGGCCTTCCAGGCGACGTTCTGCATCGTCACGACGGCGCTCGTGGCCGGCGCGGTCGTCGAGCGGATGCGCTTCGGGGCGTTCCTCGTGTTCGCCGGGCTGTGGTCGGTGCTCGTCTACGCCGTGCTCGCGCACTGGGCGTTCGGCGGCGGCTGGCTGCAGGCGGGCGGCACGCTGGACTTCGCGGGCGGCGTCCCGGTCGAGATGGGCTCGGGCTTCTCCGCGCTCGCGGCCGCGCTGGTGGTCGGCGCGCGCAAGGACCACGGCCGCCAGGCGATCCTGCCCCACAACTCGATCTACGTGCTCGTCGGCGCCGGCCTGCTGTGGTTCGGCTGGTTCGGCTTCAACGGCGGCAGCGGCTTCTCGGCCGGCAACGCGGGCGTGCTGGCGTTCGTCAACACGCTGCTGGCGCCCGCGTGCGCGCTCGCGACGTGGTTCGTGCTCGACCTCATCCGCTCGCGCCAGGTCACCGCGATCGGCGCCGCGACCGCGATCGTGGTCGGGTGCGTGGGCATCACGCCCGCCGCCGGGTTCGTCAGCCCGATGTGGGCGATGGCACTCGGCATCGTCGCCGCGCTGCCGAGCTACGCGGTGATCATGCTGCGCCCGCGGACGCGCGTCGACGAGACGCTCGACGTGCTCGCCGCGCACGGCGTCGCGGGCTTCACCGGCATCCTGTTCATCGGGTTCGTCGCCCAGGCGGCCTGGAACGGCGTGTCCGACGGCCTGCTCTACGGCAACGCCGCGCAGCTCGGCCACCAGGCGCTGGCCGCGCTCGCCGCGCCGGCCTACGCGTTCGGCGCGACGTTCGCGCTGCTCAAGCTCATCGCCGTCTTCTCGCCGCTGCGCGTCACGGCGGACGAGGAGGCGCTGGGCATGGACATCGTGAGCCACGGCGAGGAGGCGTACCCGACCGGCGAGGGCACGATCCTCGTCGAGCCGATCGGCACGACGGTCCCGGGGCGCGCGCGGCCCGAGCCGGTGATGGCGCCCGCGACGTCGCCGTGACGCGCCGCGGGCGACCGTGCGCGCCCGTGTTCCCGCCTACTTGCCGACCGCGAACAGCAGGAACTGCGTGAACTGGTTGGCGGCGAAGTTGTTGTCGCTGACGAGGACGAGCGAACGGCGGCCGTGGCGCAGCCGCGGGCCGAACGTCATGCCTTCGACGTTGTCGAGCGGGATCCCGAGCACATCGAGGTCGAGCAGCGGCGTCTTGACGGCGGTGTGGCCGCGCAGCTCGACCGTGTAGAGCTTGATCGTGTTCCCCGTCCCGGGCGCGCCGACCGAGAACGAGCGCTCCATCGCGATCAGCGTGTCGTCGTCGAGCGGCAGGAGCTCGACGAGCCCGTTGACCGAGAACGCGGTGTCGGGCACGGGCGGCTCGGCGACCTTGTCGGTGACGTAGACGTACTGGCGGTCGACACGGCCGGTCTTGAGGCTGTAGCGGAGGATCCGCGCCGGGCTGCCGTTGGTGATCGTCGCGGCCGGGCCGTCCTGGTAGAGGGCGTTCTCGCTCGCGGTGAACAGGTACCGGCCGTCGTGGGTCACGCCCGCGCTCTCGAACCCGAGGTTGGGCCGGACGCCGCTCGCCGGCGTGCCGGCCACGCGGAACGCCTCCGGCACGGGGAACTCGCCGCGGAACGAGCCGTCGAGCGCGGCGCGCCGGACGAACGGGTCGATCCCGCTGCCGGGGAGTCCCTCGGACGTGTAGACGAGCTTGCGGTCCTTGGTCAGCACGAGCCCCTCGGGATCGAGGCTCGCCTTCGGGTACGGCAACCCGTTCGGGGCCAGCAGCGTGGTCACGTCCTGCAGCCGCACGTCGGCGTCGGACAGGCGCCCGTCGCGGACGGCGAGCGCGAGCGTGTAGAAGCGCGCCGGCTGCAGCTGCCCCTGGTCGTCGGAGATCGCGTAGTAGCGGTCGCGCCGGGCGTCATAGGTGATCGACGACAAACCGCCGACGGTCGTGCCGTCGAACATCGTCCCCGTCGGGACGATCGCCTGGCCGCGGAACGCCAGATCAGGCGATCGGCCATGGCCGAGCGCCGGCGCCGCCGCCACGAGTGTCACCGCCACCGCCCCGACCGTCGCTGCGAGCTTGGACCTCATCGCCGCCCTCCTCGATCGCTCGGGGCGATCCTAGACGGCGGGGCGCAGCGGCGTGTGGTCGCGACCGGGGTCGCGCCGGCCGGGGCGGTGGCGAGCGCCGGTTACGCGGCGCTGTCGCCGCCGGGGTCGACGTCGACGACGCCTTCGTCGACGTCCACGCTCGTGTCGGTGTCGGGCGCCGTGACGCTGACGCCGCCGTCGTCGCCGCCGTCGCAGACGGTCAGGGACGGCGAGTTGGCGGCAGCCTCGAACAGCCCGGCGCCCTTGCCGGGCAGCTTGCCGATGTCGACGGTGTAGCGCGCGGCGGGGCTGTTGACGGGCGGGTCGAGGGCCACGAGCCCGCCGCCGAGCCAGTGCGGTGAGGCCTGGTTGCAGACGCCGGGAGCGGCCTGGGCGGTCGGGGCGAGGGCGAGCGTGGTGGCGACGGCGGCGAGCGAGAGCGCGCCGCGGCGGATGGTTCGGGACATGCTCTCTCCCTCGGCGCGGGATCGCCCCATCCATGAGGCAGGCCGGCGCGTAGTGGACACTGTTGGCGTGATCGCAGTCGATGACCCCACCGTCGACGACGTCCGCGCACTGTTGGCGCGGCATCTCGCGTTCGCTCGCGCCACGACGCTCCCGGACGAGATCTACGCGCTCGACATCGATGCGCTCGTCGACCCGGCGGTGACGTTCTTCAGCTACCGCCTCGCCGGCGAGCTGCTCGGCGTCGCGGCGCTCAAGCGGATCGACGACGAGCACGCGGAGATCAAGTCGATGCACACCGCCGAGGCGGCGCGCGGGCGCGGTGTCGGTCGCGCGCTGGTCGAGCACCTGATCGGCGTCGCGCGCGAACGCGGCGTGCGCCGGATCAGCCTGGAGACCGGGGCCGGCCCGGCGTTCGCTCCGGCCCGGCGGCTGTACGCGAGCGTGGGCTTCGGACCGAGCGGGCCGTTCGCCGGCTACCGCCCGAGCCCGAACAGCGCCTACATGACGCTCGCGCTCGACGCCTGACCGGTCACGCCGCCGGGGGCCGCAGTCGCGGCGACGGCGCGGATCGCGAGCACCACCACATCGTCGTGGATCGGGCGGCCGTCGAGCAGCTCGCGGACGAGCGCGTCGCACAGGTCGT
Source organism: Solirubrobacteraceae bacterium (assembly GCA_035706585.1). GTDB lineage: Bacteria > Actinomycetota > Thermoleophilia > Solirubrobacterales > Solirubrobacteraceae > DASSUW01. The sequence continues at coordinate 4,071 of DASSUW010000340.1, forward strand.
CGACGTCGAGGCGCCAGGCGCGGTGGGCGGCCGCGCGCAGCTCGTCGAGCCCGACGTCGATCGGCACGCCGCGCCGCTCCACGAGCCCGTCGGAGTACAGGATCAGCGTCGCGCCCGGCTCGAGCACGAGCGTTCCGTGCCGATCGCGCGGATCGTCCGCGGCGCACAGCGGCCACGAGACTCCCTCGGACAGGTAGCGGCACGCGCCGCGCGCGTCGACGAGCAGGATCGGCGGATGCCCGGCCGAGGCGTGCTCGACCGCGCCGGTCGCCGGGTCGAGCGTCGCGTAGCAGGCGGTCGAGAAGCGCATGCCGCTGGACCGCATCGCGAAGTCGTCGAGCTGCTCGAGCAGCTGCGTCGGCGAGGCGCAGTCCGGGGCGAGCGCCGCCACGGCGGTCCGCAGCTGGCCCATCGCGGCGGCCGCCGCGAGGCCGTGGCCGACGACGTCGCCGACCGCCACGCCGATCCGATCGCCGGGCAGCGTCAGCGTCTCGTACCAGTCGCCGCCGACCTCCAGCCGCTCGTCGCTCGCCCGGTAGATCGCGGCGACGGCGACGTCGGGCCGCTGCACGAGCCGCTCGGGCAGCAGCGCGCGCTGCAGGCTCACCGCGACGTCGTGCTCGTACCGGCGCTCCTCGTCGGCCCGCGCCCGCTCGCGGATCGCGTCGTCGCGCTCGCCCGCCTCCGCCGCCAGCAGCAGCGATGTCGCGGTCAGCAGCGCGATCGCGACCTGCACATAGAGGATCCCGGTCTCCGGCGCGACGTCGACCTCGTTCCACAGCGTCGGCGCGAGCGCGACCTCCTGCGCCGCCACGGTCGCCACCAGCGCGCCGACCACGGCGACCGCCGAGGTGCCGAGCCGCAGCGCGATCCACGGCAGGATCACGAACGGCACGTAGCCCCAGTGCGCATCGTTGACGCCGAACGCCAGGGCGGTCGCCACGCCGGCGATGACGGCCAGCGGCAGGGCCTCGAACCAGCGGCTGCGGATCGTGGCGATCCCCGTGCGGGCGACCGCGATGATCGCGCCGCCGATCACGAGGACACCGAGCCCGTCGCCGATCCACCAGCGGAAGACGTACTCGCCGAACTCGGCGCCGGGGCCGAGCAGCTCGGCGTTGGCGGCGCCGATCACGCCGCCGAGCGCCGGGCTGAGCGCGACCGGCAGCGCGAAGAACGGCACCAGGTCGCTGCGATGGCAGAGGTCGATCCGCCGGCCGCGGCAGGCGGCGAGCAGCAGCGTCGCCCCGGTCAGCGCCTCCGTCAGGTTCGCGACCGCCCAGCCGATCGCCGGGGCGAGGTCGCTGCCGTGCGCGAGGTCGACGGCCAGCTCGGCCGTGCCGGCTCCGGCCAGCACGGCCGGCCACAGCGCGCGCGGCGTGAGGACGAGCGCCGCGACCGTCACGCCGGCGGCGGGGAAGAACACCGGGAACACGCCGGCGCCGAACCAGTCGTAGGCGACCTGCGCGCCGACCGCGTACGCCAATGCGACCGCGCCGTACGCGTAGGTCACGCTCCGAGCCATCGGCGCGAGCGTACTCAGCCGCCGCAAGTGGTGACAAGCGCGCAGTCCCGTCCGTAGCCCACCACATCCGGCGTGTGGCAAGCGGCCGATGAGAAGCGCGCCGAGACGCGGGAGTGTCCCTGTGTGTCCTCCCTCACGCTTTCCGCTGGGCTCGACGCCGAGAGCCTCGACCTCGTCCTCGAGTCGATCACGGAGTTCGCTCGCCGCGAGCTCCCCGATGCCACCTTGATCGCGCTGGACGAGCGCGACGAGTTCCCCGAGACGCTCGTTCGCCGCATGTGCGGCGAGGACCTCGGCGTGCAGCTGCTGTTCGTTCCCGAGGAGTACGGCGGGATGGGCGGCAACGCCTTCGACGTCTACCGGACCTGCGAGCGCATGGCGGGGATCGACGTCGGCATCGCGACGTCGGTCCTCGCCACGTTCCTCGGCAGCGACCCGATCACCGTCGGCGGCACGCCGGACCAGAAGGCGCTGTGGCTCGGGCGGATCGCCGAGGAGGGGCTGCTGATGGCCTACGGCGCCACCGAGCCCGAGGCCGGATCCGATCTCGCCGCGCTGCGCACGACCGCCAGGCCGGTCGACGGCGGCTACGTCATCAACGGGGCCAAGCAGTGGATCTCCAACGGCGGCGTGGCCGACGCGATCACGATCCTCGCGCTCGCACCCGGCGGACCGACGTGGTTCGTCGTCGACGGCGATACGCCCGGGCTGACGCGCGGCGATCCGGAGAACAAGCACGGCATCCGCCTCAGCAATACCGCGGCGCTGTTCCTCGAGGACGTGCGCGTCCCGGCCGACCGCCTGGTCGGCGGCGTCGAGGGCCAGGGGTTGATGCAGGCGCAGCAGGTGTTCGGCTACACGCGGCTGATGGTCGCGGCGTTCGGGCTGGGGGCCGGCTGGGCGGCGCTCGATCGCGCGATCCCGTACTCCGCCGAACGCGTCCAGGCGGGCAGCCCGCTGTCGGAGAAGCAGGGCTACACGCACAAGCTGATCGTCCCGCACGTCGTGCGGCTCGAAGTCGCGCGCGCCGCGATCGAGGAGACCGCGCAGCGGATCGACGCCGGCGAGGGCGCGCTCAACACGGAGGGCGCGATCGCCAAGTACCTCGGCTCGGAGGCCGGCAACGCCGCCGCCGAGGCCGCCATCCAGGCGCTCGGCGGCTACGGCTACACGCACGAGTACGTCGTCGAGAAGATCAAGCGCGACGTCCGGATCACCACGATCTACGAGGGCACCTCCGAGATCATGGAGATGACGGTCGCGCGCGACCGCTGGCAGCAGCACCTCAAGACGCGCGGCGAGCACTACCACCTGGCCGCGCGCGAGCTGGAGGCGCTGGGCGCCGACACCGCGGCGCAGGCGCACCACGCGCTCGCCGACCTCTTCGAGGCATGCCGCGTCGGCCGCCTCACGCGCCACCAGCACGTGCTCTTCACGCTCGGGCGGCTCGCCGCCCAGGTCGAGGGCGCCGCCGCGCTCACGCGCCGCGCGCGGGCCGAGCTCGGCCCGAAGGCGTCGCACCGGTTCGCGCCCGACGCGCTGGCCGCCATGGCCCGCGTCGCCGCCTACGAGGCGCGAACTGCCGTGGAGGAGGAGAGCGCGCGCTGGACCGGCTCCGAGCTGATGGCCCAGCTCGACTACCTGGCGGACTCGATCTACGGACGTGCCTCATGAGCTATGACCCGAGCCGCGCCGCCGCCATCGTCGGCGTCGGCGCCATCCTGCCCGACGCCCCCGACGCCGGCGCCTTCTGGCGCAACGTGCGCGACGGTCGGTACTCGATCACCGAGGTCGATCCCGCCCGCTGGGACCCGGCGCTCTACTACGACCCGGACCCCCGCGCGAGCGAGCACACCTACTCGAAGATCGGCGGCTGGGTGCGCGACTGGGACTGGGATCCGCTGCGCTGGAAGCTGCCGATCCCGCCGCGCGTCGGCGACGCGATGGACGACGCGCAGAAATGGGCGGTGGCGTGCACGCGGATGGCGCTCGAGGACTTCGGGCGCCCGCTCGATCGCGAGCGGACGGCGGTGATGCTCGGCAACGCGCTGGCGGGCGAGAAGCACTACCTGACGGCGCTGCGCATCACGTTTCCCGAGCTCGCGCGCGAGCTCGAGAAGGCGGAGAGCTTCGCGGCGCTGCCGCCCGATCTGCGCGCCGCGATCGAGGCCGAGCTGCGCGTCAACCTGCAGGACTGGCTGCCGGACGTGACCGAGGACACGATGCCGGGCGAGCTGAGCAACTGCGTCGCCGGCCGCGTCGCCAACCTGTTCGACTTCCGCGGACCGAACTTCACGGTCGACGCAGCGTGCGCATCGGCGCTGGCGGCGATGGACGTCGCGATCGAAGGGCTCGTCGAGCGCGAGTTCGATGCGGTCGTCGCCGGCGGCGTCGATCGCAACATGGGTGCGTCGACGTTCGTCAAGTTCTGCGCGATCGGCGCGCTGTCGGCGACCGGCACGCGCCCGTACGCGGATGGCGCCGACGGGTTCGTCATGGGCGAGGGGGCCGCGGTCTTCCTGCTCAAGCGGCTCGCGGACGCCGAGCGCGACGGCGACCCGGTGTACGCGGTCGTGCGCGGCATCGGCGGCGCGAGCGACGGCAAGGGCAAGGGCATCACGGCGCCGAACCCGGTCGGCCAGCGGCTCGCCGTCGAGCGCGCCTGGAAGGCCGCCGGCCTGTCGCCGGCGGCATGCACGCTCGTCGAGGGCCACGGGACGTCGACGCGCGTCGGCGACGTCGTCGAGGTCTCCAGCCTGGCCGAGGCGTTCGCCGGCGCGGGCCTCGCGCCGGGATCGGTCCCGCTCGGCTCGGTGAAGTCCAACCTCGGTCACCTCAAGGCCGCTGCCGGCGCCGCCGGCATCCTCAAGACCGCGTTCGCGCTGCGCGACAAGGTCCTGCCCGCCAGCGTCAACTTCGAGCGGCCCAACCCGAACCTGGACTGGGCCGCGACACCATTTGCCGTCAACACCGAGACGCGGGACTGGGAGGTCCCCGCCGGCACCAACCGGCTGGCCGGCGTCAGCGCGTTCGGCTTCGGCGGCACGAACTTCCACGTCGTGATGGAGGAGCACGTGCCCGGACACCTGACATCGAACGGGCAGCGCGCCTCGGTCGCCGTGCCCGCGGACATCCCGACCGGAGCCAAGGCGCCGGTCCGCGGGGCGCTCGTGCTGGGCGCGGCCGACGCGGCGACGCTCGCCAACGAGCTGCGCACCGCGCTCGCCGAGGCGCGTCAGGGCCGGCACCTGGAGGCGGCGCCGCCGAGCGCGGCCGCCCTGCGCGCCGCCGAACGGCTGGCGATCGACTACGGCGACGGCGACGAGCTGGTGGCCAAGGCCCAGACCGCGCTGAAGGCACTGCAGGCGAACGAGGGCTCGCTGTGGCCGGCGCTGCGCGCGCGGGGCATCCATCGCGGCAGCGGCGCGCCGGGCAAGGTCGCGTTCCTGTACACGGGACAGGGCTCGCAGTACGCCGGCATGCTGCGCGACCTGCGCGCCGCCGAGCCTGTGGTCGCCGACACGTTCGAGGAGGCTGACGCGATCATGGCGCCGCTGCTCGAAGGGCGGCGGCTGTCGGACATCATCTTCGAGGACGCGGACGCCGACGAGCAGCTGCGGCGCACCGAGATCACACAGCCGGCCGTGTTGACCGTCGACATCGCGCTGACCCGGTTGCTGGCGCAGTACGGCATCACGCCCGACATGGTCATGGGTCACTCGCTCGGGGAGTACGGGGCGCTGGTCGCGGCCGGGTCGCTGTCGTTCGAGGCGGCGCTCGAGGCCGTCAGCGCGCGCGGACGCGAGATGGCCGGGCTGCAGCCCGACGATCCGGGCGCGATGGCGGCGGCGATGGCGCCGCTGAGCGAGGTCGAGGAGGTCGTCGCGGGCATCGACGGCTACGTCGTGCTCGCGAACGTGAACTCGACGCGGCAGGTCGTGCTCGGCGGGGCCACCGAGGCAGTCGGCCGGGCCGTCGCGGCGCTGCAGGCGCGCGGGCACGACGTCTTCGGGCTCCCGGTCAGCCACGCGTTCCACACCGACATCGTCGCGGGCGCGAGCGCGCCGCTGCGAGCGACGTTGCAGCGGCTGGGACTGCGGCCCCCGGAGCTGCCGATCGTCGCCAACGTGGACGGCGCGCTGTACCCGCGGACCGTCGAGGAGATGCTCGACGTGCTCGCCCGCCAGGTGGCGTCGCCGGTGCAGTTCGTCAAGGGCCTGCAGACGCTGTACGACGAGGGCGCGCGCGTGTTCGTGGAGGTCGGCCCCAAGCGGGCGCTCCAGGGGTTCGCGTCCGACGTCCTCGGCGACGACAACGTGCTCAGCCTCGCCACGAACCATCCGAAGGCGGGAGACATCGCGACGTTCAACAACGCGCTCTGCGGCCTCTGGGCCGCAGGGCTCGGCGCAGGGATCGAGAGCGCACCCCGCGCCGCGGCGGCCGTTGCGCCGCCGCCGGCACCCGCCCCGGTCCCTCCGCCCGCGCCGGCGGCGGCCGCGCCCACCCCCGCGGCCGCCGCGCCGGGCCGGGCCCCCGTGCCCGGCGACCTTGCCGCGCTGTTCGCCGAGTTCCTCGAGCGGGGCCGCGCGCTGATGGGCATGGCCGACGAGCCGCGCGAGACCGAGCCCGTGGTGATCACCGGCGCGGCCCTCGGCCTGCCCGGCGCCGAGCGGCTGTTCGACGACCGCAACGTGGCGCGCCTGCTCGACGGCGAGCAGGGCATCGACGTGATCCCGACGCGCCTGCGCCGCGAGATGCTCGACAAGCACATCACGCGGCTCGTCAAGGGCGATGACGGCAGCGCCCGCTTCGAGACGATCGACCGGCCCGACGACGTCATCAAGCTCGCCGCGCGCGCCGGGGAGTTCGACCTCGCCTCCGAGTTCGGCATCGACGGCGACCGGATGGCGGCGCTGGGCCGTGACACGCAGCTGGCGATCGCCGCGGGCATCGACGCGCTGCGCGATGCCGGCATCCCGCTGGTCCGCCGCTACCGGACGACGTCCACCGGCACCCGGCTGCCCGACCGCTGGCTGCTGCCGGACGAGCTGCGCGATGAGGTCGGCGTGATCTTCGCGTCGGCGTTCCCCGGGCTGGAGGAGATGACCGCGGAGGTCACTCGGGCGACCGAGGACCGGATGCGGCGCGAACGCCTCGCCGCGCTGGAGTCGCTGCGGGCGCGGATGCTCGACCACGGGGAGACCGACCGGATCGTGCTCGATGAGGTCGAGCGGCGCATCCACGACGTCCGCCGCCAGGTCGAGTCCGCACCGTACGAGTTCGACCGCCGCTTCCTGTTCCGCGTGCTCTCGATGGGCCACTCGCAGCTCGCCGAGCACGTCGGCGCCCGCGGTCCGAACACCCAGGTCAACGCCGCCTGCGCGAGCACGACGCAGGCGGTCGCGATCGCCGAGGACTGGATCCGGGCGGGCCGCTGCCGGCGCGTCGTCATCGTCGCCGCGGACGACGCGACGTCGGACACGATGCTCGGCTGGCTCGGCGCGGGCTTCCTCGCCTCCGGCGCCGCGGCGACCGACGAGGTCGTCGAGGACGCCGCCCTGCCGTTCGACCAGCGCCGCCACGGCATGATCCTCGGCATGGGCGCCGCCGCGCTCGTGGTCGAGAGCGCCGCCGCGGCGCGCGAGCGCGGCATGACCCCGATCTGCGAGGTGCTGGGATCGGTGACCGCGAACTCCGCGTTCCACGGGACGCGCCTGGATGTCGAGCACATCGGCGGCGTGATGGAGCAGGTCGTCGCCCAGGCCGAGCGGCGCGGCGTCTCGCGCCGCGAGCTGGCGCCGGCGACGGTCTTCGTCTCGCATGAGACGTACACGCCCGCCCGCGGCGGCAGCGCCTCGGCGGAGATCCACGCGCTCCGCCGCGTCTTCGGCGACGACGCCGACAAGCTCGTCATCGCCAACACGAAGGGCCTGACCGGGCACCCGATGGGCGTCGGGCTCGAGGACGTCGCCGCCGTCAAGGCGCTGGAGACGGGCGTGGTGCCGCCGGTGCCGAACCATCGCGACGTCGACCCCGAACTCGGCCCGCTCAACCTGTCGCACGGCGGCGCCTACCCGGTCCGTTACGCATTGCGGCTCGCGGCCGGCTTCGGCTCGCAGATCAGCCTGATCCTGCTGCGGTGGACGCCGCCGTCCGACGGCCGTCGCCGGCACGTGGACGAGCTGGGCTATGCCTACCGCGTCGCCGATCGCGACACGTTCGCCGGCTGGCTGCGCCGTGTCAGCGGGCGCGATGACCCGACGCTCGAGGTGGTCCAGCGCACGCTGCGCGTCGCCGACGGCGTGCCGGCCGTGCCCGAGCCCGAGCCCGCCGCCGTGCCGCCGCAACCGGTATCGGCGCCCGAGCCGGCGCCCGCGCCGGTCGCCGCCGGCGACGGCGTGGAGGCCCGGGTGCTGGGGATCGTGGCCGAGCAGACCGGCTATCCGGAGGATCTGCTGGACATGGATCTGGATCTGGAGGCGGATCTGGGGATCGACACGGTCAAGCAGGCGGAGGTGTTCGCGACGATCCGCGAGGCGTACGGGATCGAGCGCGACGATTCGCTGAAGCTGCGCGACTACCCGACGCTGAGCGCGGTGGTCGGCTTCGTGCGCGAACGCGCGTCGACACCCGCCGCGGCGACCGAGGAGCAGCCCCCATCCGCGATCGTCGAAGCGGCGGCCGGCGAGTTTCCGCGCCGTGTCGCCGTGGCCGTCCTGCGACCCCCGCTGGACCGCTGCGCCGACACCGGCGTGCAGCTCGCGCCCGGCACGCGTGTCCGCATCGTCGCCGACAGCGGGGGCGTCGCGACCGCGCTCGCCAAGCGGCTCGAGCAGCGTGGCGTCGAGGTCGTCGACGACGGCCCGGTCGACGGGGTGTACTGGCTGCCCGCCCTGGACGCCGACGACCCGCGGGTCAAGGATCTCGCGCAGACGATGCGCGAGCTGCCGGCCGAGGCGTTCCTCGTCAGCGCCACGCGGCTGGGCGGTCGCCACGGCTATGACGCGGCGGGCGCGATCAATCCGCTGGGCGGCGCCGTCACCGGCTTCACCAAGGCGCTCGCGCGCGAACGCGCGGACGCACTCGTCAAGGCCGTCGACTTCCCGGCCGGCCGCAAGACCGCGGGGCTCGCCGACGCCCTCATCGAGGAGACGCTGCGCGACCCCGGCGCGGTCGAGGTCGGGCACGCCGACGGGCTGCGCTGGAGCGTCGGCCTCGCCGACGAACCCGCCGTGAGCGATCCCGGTCGCGCGCTCACGCGCGACGACGTGTTCCTGATCACCGGCGCCGCCGGCAGCATCGTCTCGGCGATCGCGGCCGACCTCGCGCAGGCCTCGCAGGGCACGTTCCACCTGCTCGACCTCGTGCCCGCGCCCGATCCGCAGAACCCGGACCTCGCGCGCTTCGCCGCCGACACGGAGGCGCTCAAGCGCGAGCTCGCCGATCGCCTGCGCGAGCGCGGCGAGAAGCCCACGCCCAAGCTGGTCGAGCGCGAGCTGGCGCGGATCGAGCGCGCCCGCGCCGCCCAGGACGCGATCGACGCGATCCACGCGGCCGGCGGCACCGCGCACTGGCATCAGGCCGACCTCACGGACGCCGGCCAGGTCGCCGCCGCCGTCGCCGACGCGGTCGCCGCCAGCGGCCGCATCGACGTGCTCGTCCATGCCGGCGGGCTGGAGATCAGCCACTTCCTTGCCGACAAGCCACAGCACGAGTTCGACCTCGTGTTCGACGTCAAGGCCAAGGGCTGGCAGAACATCCTCGCCGCGCTGCCCGAGCTGCCCCGGGCGACCGTCGTCTTCTCGTCGATCGCCGGCCGGTTCGGCAACGCCGGGCAGACCGACTACTCGGCCGCCAACGACCTGCTGTGCAAGGCCACGAGCCACCTGCGCGCGCGCGGCGTCCACGCGATCGCCATCGACTGGACCGCGTGGTCCGGCATCGGCATGGCCAGCCGCGGCTCGATCCCGACCGTCATGAAGGCCGCCGGCATCGACATGCTGCCGCCCGAGCAGGGCATTCCGGTCGTCCGCCGCGAGCTGACGGCGGGAGGCCCGGGCGGCGAGGTGCTGGTCGCCGGCGCGCTCGGCGTCCTCACCGAGGAGCGCCACGCGACCGGCGGGCTCGATCCCGCGCTCGCCGCCGGTGACGGCCCGCGCGGGCCCATGACCGGCACGCTCGCGTCCGTCAGCGCCGACGGCGAGCTCGTCGTGCTCACCGAGCTCGACCCGGCTCGCGAGGCGTTCCTGAACGACCACCGGATCGACGGCACGCCGGTCCTCCCCGGCGTCATGGGCATCGAGGCGTTCGCCGAGTCGGCGCGCGTGCTCGCCCCGGGCTGGCACGTCGCGTCGGTCGAGGACGTGGAGCTGCTCGCGCCGTTCAAGTTCTACCGGGACGAGCCGCGGACGCTCGAGCTGCGCGCCCGCGTCCGCGACGGCGGCGACGGCACGCTGCTCGCCGACTGCCGCCTCGTCGGCCGTCGCGCGCTGAGCGCCGGGGACCAGGAGACGCTCCACTTCACCGGCCGGGCGCGCCTGACCCAGGAGGCGCCGGCGCCGCCGACGAGCGCCGCGCCGCAGGCCGGCGCCGAGGGGGTCGACCGCGACGCGGTCTACAAGGTGTACTTCCACGGCCCGGCCTACCAGGTCCTCGAGCGCGCGTGGCGTGACGACGGCCACATCGTCGGCGCGCTGGCGGCCGACCTGCCGGCCGACCACGATCCCGCCGAGCCCGAGACGGAGTTCGTGCCGCGGCTGATCGAGCTGTGCTTCCAGACCGCTGGGATCTTCGAGCTCGGCACCGAGGGCCGGATGGCGCTCCCGACGCACGTCGACCGCGTCATCCGCTACGCCGGCGCCGACGAGCCCGGGCGCCTGTACGCGCTCGTCAGCCACCGGCCGGACGGCGTCGACGCCGAGGTCGTCGACGAGCGCGGTCGCGTGCGCGTCCGGCTCGAGGGCTACCGCACGATCGAGCTGCCCGGCGGCGTCGACGACGCCGCGCTGGCGCCCATCCGCGCCGCGATGAGGAGAGGCTGAGCCGTGCGGCGACCGTTCGCGCGACTCGCCATCGTCAACCGCGGCGAGCCGGCGATGCGCGTGATCCACGCGGTCCGCGAGCTCAACGCGCAGCGTGTGGACGACCCGATCCGCGTCATCGCGCTGCACACCGGCGGCGAGCGGCAGGCGATGTTCGTCCGCCACGCCGACGAGGCGGTGGAGCTCGACGCGAGCGGGCGGATCGGCTACCTCGACCATGACGCGCTGGAGCGGGCGCTCGTGGCCGCGCGCGCCGACGCGGTCTGGGTGGGATGGGGATTCGTCGCCGAGGACCCGCGGTTCGCCGCGCTGTGCGACCGGCTCGGGATCGTCTTCGTCGGCCCGAGCGCCGCGGTCATGCGCGCGCTCGGCGACAAGATCGCCGCCAAGCAGCTGGCCGAGACCGCCGGCGTGCCGGTGGCTCCGTGGAGCGGCGGACCGGTCGACACCGTCGCGGACGCGGCGCGGCATGCCGCCGCGATCGGCTACCCGCTGATGATCAAGGCCGCCGCGGGCGGCGGCGGCCGCGGCATCCGCCGCGTCGACGGCGACGACGCGCTGCCCGGCGCGTTCGCGAGCGCCCGGGCCGAGGCCGAGCAGGCGTTCGGCGACGGCACGCTGCTCATGGAGCGTCTCGTCGCACCGGCACGCCATGTCGAGGTGCAGGTGATCGCCGACGGTCACGGCAGCGCGTGGGCGGTCGGCGTCCGCGACTGCTCGTTCCAGCGCCGCAACCAGAAGGTGATCGAGGAGTCGTCGAGCCCCGCGCTCACGGCCGACGAGGAGCAGGAGATCATGGAGGCGGCCCGCCGGCTCGTCCTGCACTCGGGCTACTACAACGCCGCCACGGTCGAGTTCCTCTACGAGCCGGCCGAGCGCCGCTTCTCGTTCATGGAGGTCAACGCCCGCCTGCAGGTGGAGCACCCGGTCACCGAGATGGTGACGGGCCTGGACCTCGTCAAGCTGCAGCTGCACGTCGCCGCCGGCGGGCGCCTGGAGGGCTATCCGCCGCCCGCCACGGGCCACGCGGTCGAGGCGCGCCTGAACGCCGAGGATCCGGCGCTCGGCTTCGTCCCCGCGCCGGGACGCATCTCGCTGCTGCGCCTACCGACCGGCCCCGGGCTGCGGGTCGACACCGGCGTCGCCGAGGGCGACGTCATCCCCGCGGAGTTCGACTCGATGATCGCCAAGCTGATCGCCTGGGGACGCGACCGCGACGAGGCGCTGGCGCGGCTGCGGCGCGGGCTGGCGGAGGCGATGGTCGTCGTCGAGGGCGGGACCACGAACCAGGGGTTCCTGCTCGCGGTGCTGGACCGTGAGGAGGTCCGCCGCGGCGAGGTGGACACCGGCTGGCTCGACCGCCTGCAACTGCGCGGCGAGATCGTCCCGGCCCGCCACGCGGACATCGCGCTGATCCAGGCGGCGATCGAGCTCAGCGAGGCCGAGACGGCGGCCGACCGCGCCCGCTTCTACGCGCTCGCGCGCCGCGGCCGCCCGCAGAGCACCGCGGGGCTGCGGCGCGTGGTCGACCTCCGCTATCGCGGCCACGCCTACCGGCTGTCGGTGTCCCAGGTCGGTCCCGACTGCCATCACGTCACCGTCGAGGTGACGAGCCGGCGCATCGGGCCGCACGAGCGGCGCCTCGAGCTCGCGGGCCGCCGCCATCGCACGCTCACCTCCGTACAGGGCGCCGACCTGCTCGTGGAGGTCGACAGCGTGCCGCATCGCATCGCGCGCGACGACGGCGGCCTCGTCCGCAACCTCTCGCCGGCGGTGGTCGTATCGATCCCCGTCGCCGCGGGTGACGAGGTTGCCGCCGGCGACATCGTCGCGGTCGTCGAGAGCATGAAGATGGAGACGTCGCTGACGGCGCCGTTCGACGCCCGGGTCCGCCGGGTGCTGGTCGGTCCGAACGTCCAGGTCGCCGCGCACGCCCCGCTGCTTCAGCTCGACCCGCTCGACGGCCGAGCACCGGCGAGCACGGCCACGGGCGATCGCCTCACGTTCGCCGCGCCGGCCGGCGCGGCGCCCGTCACGCGGCTGGACTGGATGATCCTCGGCTACGACGGCGCCGTCACCGGCCAGAGCGCCGCGGTCGACGACGATCGTCTGCTCGCGCTGTTCGCGGACGTGCGCACGCTCACGCGGCCGAGCCGCATCAATCTCGAGGGCGACGAGGGCTTCCGCAGCCCGCTCGAGAACCTCCACGCCTACCTGCGCTCGCTCGACGTCGAGGCCGAAGGGCTTCCCGACGACTTCGTGAACCACCTCCAGCGGGTGCTCGCGCACTATGGCGTCGCGAGCCTCGATCGCACGCCCGCGCTCGAGGAAGCGTGCTATCGGATCTTCCTCGCCTCGCTGCGGGTCGACGCGGCGCGGCCCGCGATCATGGCGCTCCTCGACCGGCTGCTGGAGCGGCCCGCGAGCGCGAGTGCGAGCGACGCGCGGCGCGTGGCGCTCGACCGCCTCGTGATCGCGACCACGGGCACCGACCAGATCCTTTGCGACCTCGCTCGCCGGGTGCGCTTCCGCTGCTTCGACGAACCCGTGATCGAGGCGGCTCGCGAGCGGGTCTACGCCGAGATGGAGAGCCACATCGACGCGCTCGCCGCCGATCTCGACCGCCCCGACCGCGACGCACGGATGGCCGCGATCGTCGCGTGCACCCGGCCGCTCACGCCGATGCTGCTCCACCGGATGGGGACCGCCGATGCGAAGCTCCGGCGTCTGCTGCTCGAGGCTGTCGCCCGCCGCTTCTATCGGCTGCGCACGCTCGAGGACTTCCGCGCGGAGCACGGCCTGCTGTGCACGGCGTATCAGCACGAGGGACCGCGGCGACGGCTCGCCACCGCGTTCGTGAGCCTTGCCGAGCTGCCGGCGACCGTGCGCGCGTTCGGCGCCTGGGCGTCGGCGCTGCCGGACGGCGAGCTCGCGGTCGCCGACTTCTACGTGCACGACGGTGACAGCGCCCCGGCCGACGCGATCGCCTCGCGCGTCCACGCGCTGCTCGCCGCGACGCCGCTGCCGGCGGCCGTCCACCGCATCGTCGTCGGCCTCCCGCGGCCGGAGGCCGGCCGCGGCATGTCCGCGCTCGTGCCGCTCACCTTCCGGCGCGGCCCGGGTGGCGGCTTCGCCGAGGACGAGGTGCTGCGCGGCCTGCACCCGATGATGTCCCACCGCCTCCATCTCACACGGCTCTCCGAGTTCGCGCTGACGCGGCTGCCGTCGGTCGAGGACGTGTACCTGTTCCACGGGGTCGGGCGCTCGAACCCGAAGGACGAGCGCCTGTTCGCGCTCGCCGAGGTGCGCGACCTCACGGCCGTCCGCGACGAGTCGGGGCGCGTGACGGCGTTGCCCGAGTTCGAGCTGATGCTGATCGAGGCGCTCGAGGGCATCCGCCGCTTCCAGGCGCCGCGCAAGCCGAGCCGGCGGTTGCAGTGGAACCGCATCCTGCTCCACGTCTGGCCGGTGATCGACCTGACCGCCGACGAGATTCGCGGCCTCGTGGAGCGGCTGGCTCCCGCCACCGCCGGCCTGGGCGTCGAGATGCTGCTGGTGCGCGGCCTGCTGCGGGAGCGGCGCGGCGTGCGCGACCGCGTCCTGCGCCTGTTCACGCCTGCCGGTCGCGACGTCGTCGTCGAGATCGACGACCCGCCGACCGAGCCGCTGCGGCCGCTCGACGAGGGCGCCCAGCGCGTGATCGCGGCGCGGCGGCGCGGCCTGCTGCACCCCGCGGAGATCGTCAAGCTGCTCGCGCCGGCGCGCGGTGAGGTGACCGCCGAGGGCCAGCCGGCCGGGGACTTCGTCGAGCACGACCTCGACGGGGACGGGCGGCTTGCACCGGTCGACCGCCCGCCCGCCTACAACCCGGCCGGCATCGTCGTCGGTCTGATCCGCAACTTCACCGCGCGCTACCCGGAGGGCATGCTGCGCGTCGCTCTGCTCGGCGACCCGACGCGCGCGCTGGGGTCGCTGGCCGAGCCCGAGTGCCGGCGCATCATGGCCGCGCTCGACCTGGCGGACGAGCTGGGTGTCCCGGTCGAGTGGTTCGCCCTGTCGGCCGGCGCGAAGATCGCGATGGACAGCGGCACCGAGAACATGGACTGGATCGCCGCGGTACTGCGCCGGATCGTCGAGTTCACGCAGGCGGGCGGCGAGATCAACGTCGTCGTCACCGGCATCAACGTCGGGGCGCAGCCGTACTGGAACGCCGAGGCCACGATGCTCATGCACACGCGCGGGATCCTCGTGATGACCCCCGCGAGCGCGATGGTCTTGACCGGCAAGCAGGCACTCGACTACTCGGGCGCCGTGTCGGCGGAGGACAACTTCGGCATCGGCGGGTACGACCGCATCATGGGTCCCAACGGGCAGGCGCAGTACTGGGCGCCGGACCTCGCGGGCGCCTGCCGGCTGCTGCTCGACTACTACGAGCACACCTACGTTGCGCCCGGCGAGCGCTTCCCGCGCCGCGCGACCACGTCCGATCCCGCCGACCGGGACGTATGCGAGGCACCGCACCACGCGCCGGGATCGGACCTCGCGCGCGTCGGCGACGTGTTCTCCGATGCCGCGAACCCCGGCCGCAAGAAGCCGTTCGACATCCGCGCCGTGATGCGCGCGGTCGCCGACGGCGACCGGCCGCCGCTCGAGCGCTGGCCCGCGATGCGCCAGGCCGAGGCCGCCGTCGTCTGGGACGCCCATCTGGGCGGGCGGCCCGTCACGCTGGTCGGGATCGAGTCGCGCCCGCTGGCCCGCCACGGGCTCATCCCCGCGGACGGGCCCGACACGTGGACCTCCGGCACCCTGTTCCCGCGCTCGTCGAAGAAGATCGCGCGCGCGCTCAACGCGGCGAGCGGCCGGCGGCCGGTGGTCGTGCTCGGCAACCTCGCGGGCTTCGACGGCTCGCCGGAGTCGATGCGCGAATGGCAGCTCGAGTTCGGCGCGGAGATCGGTCGCGCGGTCGTGAACTTCGACGGCCCGATCGTGTTCTGCGTCGTGTCGCGCTACCACGGCGGCGCGTTCGTCGTGTTCTCGCAGCGCCTGAACGAGCAGCTCGAGACCGTCGCGGTGCGCGGCTCGCACGCGTCGGTCATCGGCGGCGCCCCGGCCGCCGCCGTCGTCTTCGCGCGCGATGTCGAGCAGGCCGCCGCGCGCGACGAGCGGGTGATCGCGCTCGACGCCCGAATCTCGGCCGCCGACGCCGCCGAACGGCCGGCGCTGCGCGCCGAGCGGTCGGCGCTGTGGGACGAGGTCCTGTCCGAGCAGCGCGGGGCGCTGGCGGCGGAGTTCGATGCCGTCCACAGCGTCGAACGCGCCGTGCGGATGGGGTCCGTGCATGAGATCATCGAGCCGTCCGTACTCCGTCCCTACCTGATCGACGCCGTCGAGCGAGGGATCCAGCGCACGCTCGCACGTCACGAACCCGGCCATGACGCCGCCCGGATGGCTCACGAGGTCGCTCGCTGAGGTGCCCGCGGGTGACGGCTGGCTCGGTCCGCGCGAGCGCGCGGTCCTCGCGGGGCTGCGGTTCGCGAAGCGGCGCGACGACTGGCGACTCGGTCGCTGGACGGCCAAGACCGCCGTCGCGGCCTGGCTGGACGTGGACCTGCAGCGCGTCGAGATCCTGGCCGCGGCCGACGGGGCGCCGGAGGCGTTCCTCGCCGGCGTGGCCGTGCCCGTCTCCGTCTCGCTCAGCCATCGGGGCGGGCGGGCGCTCGCGGTCGTCGCCGACGCGCCGGCCGTCGTCGGCTGCGACCTCGAGGTCGTCGAGCCGCGCAGCGCCGCGTTCGTGCGCGAATGGCTGGCCGCCGACGACCCTGCGACCTACACGCCGCTCACCGCGAACCTGCTGTGGACCGCGAAGGAGGCGGCGGCGAAGGTCCGCCGCGAGGGCCTGCGGCTCGACGTGCGGCGCGCCGTCGTGGAGGTCGACGAGCGCGGCGACGGCTGGCGCGCCCTGTCGGTCGCCTGGGCCGAGGGCATCACGACCGCGGGCTGGTGGCGCGACGCCACCGGCTGGGTCATGACGATCGCGGGCGCGCCGCCGCTCGCCCGACCCCGGCGCCTCGCCGCCGGCAGCTGAGGAGGCGCCGTGGAGCTCGAAGACGTCGATGTCACCACACTGGCCCCCGAACGGCTCGACGACGTGTTGACGTCGCAGGGGCTCGAGCGCTTCCGGGAGGCGATCGCGCGCGGTCGCGAGCTGCTCGACGGACGCACGCTGTGGACGGTCAACTCGACCGCGCGCGGCGGCGGCGTGGCCGAGATGCTGCGTTCGCTCGTCGGCTACGTGCGCGGAGCGGGCATCGACATCCGCTGGGTGGTGATCCCGGGCGAGCCGGAGTTCTTCCGCGTCACGAAGCGCCTGCACAACCGGCTGCACGGCGCCGACGACGGCCGGCCGCTGGGCGACGCCGAACGCGCGGTCTACGAGCGCGTGACGGACGCCTGCGCCGAGCTGCTCGCGCGGCGGATCCGGCCCGATGACGTCGTGCTGCTCCACGACCCGCAGACGGCCGGCATGCTCCCGGGCCTGCTCGAGCTCGGCGTGCCGGTCATCTGGCGCGCCCACATCGGGCTCGACCTGCCCAACGACGCGGCACGCGCGGCCTGGCGCTTCCTGATCCCCTACGTGGAACAGGCGAGCGCGTATGTGTTCTCGCGGCCCGCGTACGCGTGGGAGGGCCTGGACGAGGAACGCGTGACCGTGATCGCGCCTTCGATCGACGCGTTCTCACCGAAGAACCAGGCGATGTCGTTCACCGGCATCACCGCGGTGCTGCGCGCCGCGGGGCTGGCGGCGGACCACCACCATCGCTCGCGCGCGGTGTTCGCGCGGCTCGACGGCAGCGTCGGCAGGGTCGAGCGGTCGGCACGGACGATCGAGGAGCACCCGCTGCGGCTCGACACGCCGCTGGTCGTGCAGGTCAGCCGCTGGGATCGCCTGAAGGACCCGCTCGGCGTGCTGCGCGGCTTCACCGAGCACGTCCACGCGGGCGAGGAGCCGCACCTCGTCCTGGCCGGCCCCGACGTCGCGGCCGTCGCCGACGACCCCGAGGGCGCCGAGGTGCTCGCCGAGGTCGAGCAGGCCTGGCAGGAGCTGCCGCGCGCGGTGCGCCGGCGCGTGCACCTGGCGCTGCTCCCGATGGACGACGCCGACGAGAACGCGATCATCGTCAACGCGCTCCAGCGCCGTGCCGACGTCGTCGTCCAGAAGAGCCTCGCCGAGGGGTTCGGGCTCACGGTGGCGGAGGGGATGTGGAAGGGCCGGCCGGTGGTCGCCTCGCGCGTCGGCGGGATCCAGGACCAGATCGAGGACGGCAGCACCGGCCACCTCGTGGACCCGCGCGACCTCGCGGCGTTCGGCGCGCGCGTCAGCGGTCTGCTGGCCGACCCGCACCAGGCCGAGCGGATCGGCGAGGCCGCGCAGGTCCGGGTGCGCGATCACTTCCTCGCGGCGCGCCACCTCGGCCAGTACGTCGCGCTGCTCGACCGCGTGCTCAGCTCAGCGCCGGCACGCCCGCGCTGACGAGCGCCACCAGCACGGGGCAGGCGGCCTCGCGCACGAGCGCGTGCGAGGTGCTCCCGAGCATCAGCGTGCGCACCGGCCCGTAGCCGCGCGAGCCGCACACGAGCAGGTCCACCTCGCTCGACGCCGCCGCCAGCGCTGCCGCCGGCCGGCCGGAGAGGACCGCGCCGCCCGCCGAGCGCTCGGGCCGGAGCCCCTCGAGCGCGCCCGCGAGCGTCTGCTCGGCGCGCCGGTGACGAGCGCGGTCGGCGTCCGCCAGAGCGAACCCGTCGAGCGTGCCGGTGTAGAGCCAGTCGAGCGGCTCGGCCACCACGAACACGCGGACGCGGGCGCCGGCCTGGTCGGCCAGCACGCGGGCGGCGTCGAGCGCGGCGTGCCCGTCGGGCGTGTCGGTGAACGCGACGCCGATGACCTGCGGGGCGCTCTCGGCGCCGAAGCCGGCGGGCGCCACGGCGACCGGGCATGGCGCGCCCTGCAGCAGCCGGTCGGTCACGGCGCCGGGCATGACGCGCCCGAGCTGGCCGCGCTGCGACGAGCCGAGCACCAGCAGCGACGCGTGCTCGCGCTCGGCGAGATCGTGCAGCGCGCGCGCCGGCGATCCATCGGCCGGCAGTACGACGGTCCCGGCGTCCAGGCCGGCCGCGATCCGGCGCAGCGCGCGCTCGGCGTCGAGCCGCAGGCTGCGCGCATACTCGGGATACAGGCTGTCGACCGAGCGGTCGACGGGATAGGTGGCCGCGAGCAGGAGCGGCGCGCCGGTCAGTCGCGCCAGCAGCGCGCCGAGCGCGGCGGGCGCGCGGTCGGCCCTGCGCGGGTCGACGGCGGCGATGATCGGCTCAGCCATGCCGTCAGGGTCGCGCGCGCGGCGGCGAGCGCCATCCGCCGACACTCCCAGGCGGCGCTGCGGAGGACTACGGAGCCGATCCCGTGGCTCCGACGGATGGAGCGATGGCGCCGTGACGATGCAATGCCCGTGTCAAGAGCAAGCAGAGAGAGAGCAGAGGACACCATGAGCAAGCTCGTCACATACGCAGGCATCGCAGCAAGCGTCATCCTCATCGCCTTCGGCATCGGCTCGATCGTCGTCGGGTTCGACGGTCGTGACCGGGTCCGCAGCGACCTCGCTCGCGAGCAGATCGTCGGCACGCCGGACTCCACCATCCCCGGCCAGCTCGTCGACACCGGCAGCGAGGCCCAGGCGTTCGCCGACGTGATGCGCAAGCACACGCTCGAGGCCACCGGCGGCCAGACCTACGCCCAGATGGGCCGGTTCCTGGACGACAACGGCAAGCCGACCTCCGACGAGTCGAAGGCCGCGACGGACCCGAAGACCGGCCAGCCGGTCGAGAACGGCCTCCGCAACATGTGGGTCAACGAGACCGCACTGACGACGGCGCTCAACACCGCCTACTTCGCCGAGAGCGTGGCGACGTTCGCGATCGTGATGGGCTTCGCGCTCCTGCTCACCGGCATCGGCTTCCTGGTCGTGGTCGTCCGGGTGCTGGTCCCGGCGAGCCGGCGGGAGCCGGCGCCCTCCGGCGCGGCCGTCACCGCCTGAACCGCAACCGCGTGATCCCAACCCCCGCCGGGCCGCTCGGGGAGCGGCCCGGCGGTCGCTTTTCCGGGGACGCTCGGGCCGGCTAGGGAAGCGTGTCCCGCACCCACGCGACGGCGGCGGGGACGTGCGCCGGGTCGATGTGGTGGCCGGCGTCGGACTCGTGGTACTCGACCGGCAGCCCGCCGGCCTCGATCAGCTCGCGGGCGCGGCGCGCGAACGCGACGTCCATGATCGGGTCACTGCGCCCGTGGGCGATGAACACGCGCGTGCTCTCGCGGCCGGCCGGCTCGGGCCGCCAGCCGTCGACGGTCGGGACGAAGCCCGAGAACGCGAGGATTCCCGCCGGTGCCGGGCGCCCCGCGCCGAGCCCGAGCGAGTAGCTCATCACCGACCCCATCGAGAACCCGCCGAGCACGGTTCGCTCGGGGCCGGTGCCAGTGCGCTCCCAGAGGTCGTCGTGCAGCGCGGCGAGCGCGTCGTAGGCGCCGTGGAACGTGTCCGGGTCCGGGTAGCCGACGCGCGGCACGACATACCAGTGGTAGCCCGGCCACCCCGGCAGCTGGAGCGGCGCGCGCGGCGTCACGACGTGCAGGCGGCGCTCCGGGTCGAGCACGTCGGCGAGCGACAGCAGGTCGGCCTCGTCGGCGCCGCGGCCGTGATGGAGCACCACCAGGCCCTCGGTCTGCCCGGCGGCCGGGCGTTCACGGAACGTCAGCTGCGTCAAGATCCTCCCATGTCACTATCGCAGGGAACCATCACTCCGGCGGCGCGCGCGCCGCGGCCGATCGATCCTGGCACGCGGATCGGCCACGTGCACCTGCGGACCGCCGACATCGACCGCATCCGCGACTTCTACGTCGGCGTGCTCGGCTTCGACGTCGTGTTCGAGGCCCGCGGCGTCCCCGGCTGGGGGACGACCGGCGACATCCTGTTCGTATCGGCCGGCGGCTATCACCACCACCTCGGCTTCAACACGTGGAAGTCCGCGGGCGGCCCGCCGCAGCCCGACGGCGTCGCCGGGCTGCACCACGTTGCGATCAACTACCCGACCAAGGCCGCGCTCGGCGACGCGCTGCTGCGGCTGCGCGAGGTCGACTGGCCGCTCCGGCAGGTGACCGACCACGGGACGCACCTCGCGCTCTACATCACCGATCCCGACGGCAACGATCTCGAGCTCGCGTGGGACCGGCCGATGGAGCAGTGGCCGCTCGACGGCGACGGGCGCGTGACGATGGCGATGGACGACGAGCTCGACCTCGAGGACCTCGCCGCCGCCGCCCGTCCCTAGGTGGTCGCGCGGCCGGGCGACGACCGCCTCCGGCGACTCAGCGGACCGACCCGGTCGCCAGGTCGAGCAGGCCGGACCGCGCGCGCAGATTCGGGAGCACCGCCTCGATCCGCCCGGCGCCGTCGACCGCTTCGGCCATCGCGGCGTCATCGTCGCCGCCGAACGCCGCGCAGTCGGTGTGCGCGATCACGTGCACCCCGCGCACGCCGAGCGCCTGCTGCGCCATCGCGAGCGAGCGCAGGACGTCGTCGGTGACGATCGCTCCGGCGTTCCGCATGACGTGCGCCTCCCCCGGCCGCAGGCCGAAGGCCTGCGCCGGATCGATCCGCGCGTCCATGCACGT
>DASSUW010000341.1:0-5581 GCA_035706585.1 Solirubrobacteraceae bacterium
CGCGAGCCCGGCGCCGTCGACGAGCCGGCCGTCGGCCGGCACCACGTCGCCGGCCTCGACGAGCGCCATGTCGCCCGGGACCAAGAGCTCGGCGGGCAGCCGCCGGACGCGCCCGTCACGGCGCACGCGCGCGGTGACGACCAGCCGCTGTCGCAGCGCCGCCACCGGGTCCCCGGGCCGCCCGTCCTCGTAGTGCGCAAGCGCGGCGTTGACCACGGTCAGCGCGAGCACGACGACCGCGGTCGCCCCCTCGCCGGCCGCCAGGCTCACGGCGGCGGCGACGACGAGCGCGAGCTGCATCGGGTCGCGGTACCGGCCCGCGAACGCGCGCCTGCGCGGCTCGGCGGCGCCGTCGTCGAGCCGGTTGCGACCGAGCTCCGCGAGCCGGGCCGCGGCCTCCTCCGCGCTCAACCCGCTGGCGTACTCGACGTGCAGCACCTTCGCCGCGTCGAGTCCGGGCAGCGTGTGCCAGGGCTCGCCCGCGACGGTCGTCCCCGTCATGGCGACAGCGTCGTGGCGACCGGTGGGCGCGGCAATGGCGCGCGCACGCGGGAGCGGGTGGTGCCTGCGCGAGCGGTCAGCCGGCGAGCGGCATCGAGTCGCCGGGCGCGAGGATGCGCACCGCGGTCGCGGGCGCCGCCGCGCTCACCGCGTCCGCGAACGCGCGCGCCGGCGCATGCGGATCGGCGGCTCCCTTGGCGCCCACCGAACGCA
The DNA here is from genome assembly GCA_035706585.1 of Solirubrobacteraceae bacterium. GTDB lineage: Bacteria > Actinomycetota > Thermoleophilia > Solirubrobacterales > Solirubrobacteraceae > DASSUW01. The sequence goes on from DASSUW010000341.1 coordinate 715, forward strand.
TCGTCCCCCAGTGGATCGGCACGGCGATCGACGGCCCGATCATCGCCACGGCGCGCGCGGCCGTCTCGGGGTTCAGGTGGCCGGCGGGCAGCCGCGGGCCCCAGCCCCAGATCGGCAGCAGCGCGACGTCGACCAGCCCCGCCAGCGCCTCCATCTCGTCGAACAGGTCGGTGTCCCCCGCGAAGTACACGCGCGCCGGGCCGTCGACGAGGAAGCCGACCGCGCCGAGCTCACGCCCGAACGGATGGCGGCGGCCGTCGTGGTCCGCCCGCACGGCCTCCACACCGATGCCTCCGACGTCGCAGCGCTCGCCCGGCACCAGCCCGACGATCTTCCGCATCCCGGCGCGCCGCAGGAGCCCGGCGCACTCCCGGGGCGCCACCACCGTGCCGGGATGCTCGAGCATCCGCAGCGACCTGACGTCGAGATGATCCGCATGCGGGTGCGAGATCAGCACCGCATCGAGGTCACGCAGCAGCTCGAGCTGCGGCAGCGGCACGCGCCGCCGCATGTGCCCGATCCCGGCGTGCAGCAGCGGGTCGGTGAGCAGCCGGACGCCCGCCTCCTCGATCAGCACCGTGGCGTGGCCGATATACGTGAGGCGACCGCTCACTCAGGCCGCCACCAGCTCGCTGTCGGAGACCTCCGCCGCCGCGGGACCGGCGCGCGTCGGCAGGTTGCCGGTGGACAGGAACGCGGCGAACGAGAGCAGCGCGGCCACGAGCAGGCCCGTCTTGAGCGCCTTGAGCTGCGAATCGGCGTAGTCGGCGACGAGCGCGTCGGTGGTCGCCGCGTCGACGCCGGCCGCCTCGGCCGCACTGCGCACGTGCGCCGTGGAGACGAAGCTCACGTCGCCGGCCAGGCGCACGCTCACCTCCTCCTGCACGGCGGCCGAGATCTGCGGGTTGCCGGTGACGTTCGACGAGAAGGAGGCGATCAGACCGCTGATCACGACGGCGCCGATCAGCGCCGTCCCGAGCGAGGCGCCGAGCTGCTGCGCCGTGTACTGCAGGCCGCCCGCCTCGCTGCGCTCCCCCTCCCCCACGGCGGACTGCACGACGTTCCCGAGCTGCGAGACGATCAGCCCCATCCCGATCCCCAGCACCGCCATCGCGATCCCGAACGGCAGGGTGTCGATCTCGGGCTCGATCGTGGCCAGCAGCAGGAGCGAGGCAAGCACGAGCAGGATCGTCCCCGCACGGACGAGCAGCCGCGGCGACAGGCGCCGCGACAGCCGCGAGCCGAGCAGCGCGGTCACGAACAGCGTGACGGACACCGGCAGCATGCGCAGGCCGGTCTCGAACGCGTCGAACCCCTGCACGATCTGCAGGTAGAGCGGGACCGCGAAGAAGATCCCCATCAGGATGAGGTTCTGGAACATGAACATCACGAGGCCGCCGCGCAGTGCGGCGATCCTCAGCAGCGCAAGATGGATCAGCGGCTCGCGCTGCTGTGCCTCGCGGCGTCGCTGCCAGATGCGGAAGAGGGCGAGTACACCCGCGCCGCCTGCGATCAGGAACGGGGTCAGCGAGAAGCCGAACGGCTCGATCGGCGAGTTGCGCGGCTGCAGCCAGCCCCACGAGCTCGCGTTGAGCACGGCGAGCACGATCGCCGCGAGGCCGACGGCGGACAGCACGGCGCCGACGAGGTCGAGCTGCGCTCCCGGCCGTCCGCGGTCGCTCGGCATGCGCCGGTAGCCGAGCAGGATGAGCGCCACGACCACGACCTCGCCGGCGAAGACGACGCGCCAGGTCAGGTTGGTCGTCACCCAGCCGCCGAGGATCGGGCCGACGGCGATTCCGGCGCCCGAGACGCCGCCGAGGACGCCGTACGCGAGCGCGCGGTCGCGACCCTGGAAGCTGCGTGCGGTGAGCGCGGCGAGGGCAGGCAGGACGAGCGCGGCGCCGATGCCCTCCAGCACCGACCAGCCGAGCGTGAGCACGGGCACGCTCCAGGCGAACGCGGTGACCAGCGAGCCGACGCCGTAGATCGCATGGCCGACGGCGAACGCCCTCCGGCGGCCCCACAGGTCCCCGATCTTGCCGCCCGCGATCATCAACGCCGCCATCACGAGCGAGTAGAGCGTGATCACGGCCTGGATCGTCGTGACCTCGGTGTCGAAGTCCTCGACCAGCTGGGAGATCGAGACGTTCATCACCGCCTGGTCGAGCACCATCAGGAACTGCGCGGCGGCGAGCACCGCGAGGATCTTCCAGCCGCCGTTGCCCATGTCCCCGCTTGTAAGCGGCGTGCCGGACCACGGCAAGCATGTGCCGCTGCCTGCCGTGGTGGTGCGCGCACCATCGAGGGCGGGCGGAGGCCGGGTCATGCTCGCGCAGTGACGGTGACGGCACCGCAACCGGTCCTGCCCGGCCTGATCCGCGAGGTCGGCGGCATCCTGCGCCGCAACTGGATGCTCGCGCTGCCGCCGGCTGCGCTGCTGGGGGCCGGGGCCGACGCCGTGCTGCTGCTGCACGACCACGTGATCGCGGAGATCGTCGCCGGGATCCTGCTCGCGATCGCGTTCGAGATGTACGTCGGCTACGCCGAGCTGATCGTCGCGCTCGACCGCGGGCACGCGCCCCGCGTCGGCTCCCGGGCGCTCGTGCGCCGCGCGATGCCGCTGACCGTGCCGCTCGTGGTCGCGTCGATCGCCGCCGTCACGCTGCCGCTGGCCGCCACCGGCCTGCTCGTAATCCCTGGGCTGTGGCTGCTCACGCGCTGGGCGCTGTTCGCGCCGGCGATCGTGCACGAGCGGCTCGGCCCGTTCGCCGCGCTGTCGCGCAGTTCGCAGCTGGTGCGGGGCGCGTTCTGGGCGGTCTTCGTCTCGGTCACGCTGTCGGTGCTCGTCGAGCACGCGATCATCCACGGCACTGCGCACACGGCGGAGCCCGCGCTGGGGTCCCTGGCGCTGGGGCTCATCGGCGCCGCGCTGGCCACCGCGCTCGTGTCCGCACCCGCCGCGTTCACGATCTCGGTCGTGTACGAGCGCCGGATCGGAGACGTGTACGCCGGTCCGGCCGCCGGAAGTGTGCACCATCGACCCGCGCAGGCTCCGGCGGGACGATCGCCCTGAAGATGCGCTCGGCCGCACCTCTGATGCCTGCCGCCGCGCCGGCGGAGCAAAGCGACGCTGCACCTGTCCTGCGACCGGGCATGGTCCCGCGCGCGCGGCTCGTCCGCCGGCTCGTCGGGATCGGCGCCGTCCCGATCGTGACGCTCGTGGCGCCGGCCGGCTACGGCAAGACGACGGTGCTGGCCGAGTGGGCGATGCGCGACGAGCGGTCGTTCCGCTGGCTCGGCCCGGACGACGACCCGGAGCAGGCGCTGCGGACGATCGCGACGGCCGCCGCCCGCCGCATCCCGCAGGTCACGGTGCTCGACGACGCTCATCGCGCCGCTCCCGAGACCGTGCGCGAGCTGATGCGGGCGGCGACGCGGCTGCCGCTCGGCGCGGTGCTCGCGGTCGCCTCGCGCCGGCGGCTCCCGGCCGCCAGCGGCCGGCTGCGCGCGCACCGCCTGCTCGTCGACGTCGCCCCGCGTGACCTCGCGATGAGCCGCCTCGAGGCCGCGATGCTCCTGGACGCCGCGAGCGTGCGGCTCGACGGCGAGCAGGTCGACCTGCTGGTCGAGCGGACCGAGGGCTGGCCGGTCGCGCTCTACCTCGCGGCGCTCTCGCTGGCCGAGCAGACCGACCTCGACGCCGCGACGAACGCGTTCAGCGGCGCCGACCGGCTCGTGGCGGAGTATCTGGACTGCGAGCTGCTCGCCGGGCTGTCGGCGGAGCAGCGCACGTTCCTGCGGCGCACCTCGCTGCTCGGCCGGCTCACCGGTGCGCTGTGTGACGCGGTGGTCGAGACGCGCGGATCGGCCGAGACGCTCGCGCAGTTGCGCGAGCTCGGGCTGCCGATCGAGCCGCTCGACCGCGCCGACCTCGCGTTCCGCTACCACCCGCTGCTGGCCGCCGCGCTGCGGGCGGAGCTCACGCGTACCGAGCGCGACCTCGCGCCGGCGCTGCACGCACGGGCGGCCGACTGGCACGACGCCCACGGCGAGCGCGCCGACGCGGTCCGGCACGCGATCGCCTCCGGCGACGCCGAGCGGGCGGGCCGCCTGCTGTGGTCGCTCGCGCCGCAGTACGCCGGCGAGGGCCGGACGCCGATCCTCGGGACCTGGCTCGCGAGCTTCCGGGAGTGCGAGCGCGCCGCGCACCCGACGCTCGCGCTCAGCGCCGCCGCCTATCACCTCGCCGAGGGCCGGATCGACGACGCCGAGCGCGCCGTGGAATCGGCGCAGCGCACCCTGGCGGCGACGGCGGACGCCGGCGCACTGGCGGCGGCCGTCCCGCTGCTGCTCGCCTGCACCGCCCGGCACGGCGCCGCGCGCATGGGCGAGGACGCGGCGGAGGCCGACCGCCGGTTGGCGCCCGACAGCGCCGCGCGCGGCCTCGCGTCGCTGCTGACCGGCGTCGCGCACCACCTCACCGGCGACCGCGAGGCGGCGGCCGCGCGGCTCGACGAGGCCGCGAGCCGCAGCGCCGGGAGCCTGCCGGTCGTCGCAGCGCTCTGCCACGCGCAGCTCGCGCTGCTCGCCGTCGACGCCGACGACTGGGACGGCGCCGAGCGGCACGCCCACGACGCCTACACGATGCTCGAGCCGGTCGTCGCCCCGCACGCGGTCCGCGCGCTCGTGCTCGCGGTCTTCGCGGTCGTCGCCGCCCAGCGCGGCGACCTCGCCCAGGCGCGGCACGACGCCGCCGACGCGCGCCGGGCGCTCGCCGATCTGACGGGATTCCCGGCGTGGCTCGTCGCCGAGGCGCACGTCTGGCTCGCGCGCGCGGAGATCCGGCTCTGCGACGGGACGAGCG
>DASSUW010000342.1:0-35872 GCA_035706585.1 Solirubrobacteraceae bacterium
GTGATCGGCATCCCGATGGAGGGCGCGCAGATCCCGCTCCAGCGCGTCGTGCTCGACGAGATCGAGATCCGCGGCGTGCGCGCGGCGGCGGGGGAGATGCCGCAGGCGATCGCGCTCGTCGCCGCCGGCCAGATCCGCCTCGACGAGCTGATCACCCACCGCTTCGCGCTCGAGGACTTCGCCGACGCATACGCGACGTTCACCGAGCGCCGCGACGGTGCGCTGAAGGTGATCGTACGGCCGTAGTCGCCCAGCGCCGCGGGCTGATCCTGCTGGTGGCGCTGTTCGTCGCCGCGCTGGCGTTGCGGCCGCAGCTCGTCGGCGTCGGCCCGCTGCTGCCCGACATCCAGGACGATCTCGGCGTCTCGCACGCGGTGGCGGGGCTGCTCGGCACGATCCCCGTTCTGTGCATGGGCGTGTTCGCGCCCGCCGCCGCGCCGATCGCCGGCCGCACCGGGCTGCGCAACGCCGTCCTCGCCTCGGTCGCCGCGGTCGCCGTGTTCGGCCTCGCGCGCGCCGTGGTGCCGGGCGCGCCGCTCGTGCTGCTGCTGACGCTCCCGATCGGGATCGGCATGGCGGTGGCGGGCGCGCTGCTCCCGATCGCGGTCAAGGAGCGCTTCCCGGACCGGCCCGCGTTCGGCAACGGGGTGTGCACGACCGGCATGAGCGGCGGCGCGGCCGTCGCGTCGCTGATCGCGGTGCCGACGGCGGAGGCCCTCGGCGGCTGGCGCGACGTGCTGCTGCTGTTCTCGCTCGCCGCGGCGATCCAGTGCGTCGCATGGGGCCTGCTGAGCCGCGGCTCGTGGTCGGACCGCTCCGAGCGGCGCCCGCGGCTGCCGGTGGGGCGCCCGGTCGTGTGGATGATCGTCGCCGTGTTCGGGCTGCAATCGATCGTGTTCTACGGCGTGACGACCTGGATCCCGGACGCATTCCAGGAGTACGGCTGGAGCAAGGGCGAGGCGGGCGCGCTGCTTGCCGTGTTCGGGTTCTCGACGATCCCGGGCGGCCTGCTGGTGCCGTGGCTGGCCGACCACCGGGGCACGCGGCGCGCCTGGCTGCTCGGCCTCGGCACGCTCGCCGTGGTCGCGACGTTCGGCCTGGCGGCGCTGCCCGACGCCGGCGTGCTCTGGACGGCGATGGTGGGGATCGCGATCGGCGCGACGTTCCCGCTCTCGCTCGCGATGAGCCTCGACGTCGCGCACGACGCCGCCGACGCCGGCGCGGCCGCGGCGCTCGTGCTCCTCGCGGGCTATCTGATCGCCGGGCTGGCGCCGTTCGGCCTCGGCGTGATCCGCGACCTGACCGGCTCCTTCAGCGCGAGCCTGTGGGCGCTGTTCGGCACCGCGCTGCTGCTCGTCGCCGCCGCGCTGCCCCTGACCACGACCCGACTGAGGCCCGTATGACCGATCCCCGCGTCTTCTGTTCGTGTGCGATCACCGGCGGCATGAGCGTGCCGGGCCAGAGCGCCGCCATCCCCGTGACCCCGCAGGCGATCGTCGACTCGGCGGTGAAGGCCAACGCCGCCGGAGCGGCGATCGTCCACGTCCACGTGCGCGAGCCGGAGACCGGCCGGCCGAGCGCCGACCTCGGTCTCTTCAAGGAGGTCGTCGCCGGCATCCGCGAGCGCTGCGACGCGATCGTGCAGCCGACCACCGGCGGTGGCGTCGGCATGACGATCGACGAGCGCGCGCGCGTGGTGACGGAGATCCGGCCGGAGATGGCGACGTTCAACTGCGGCTCGTTCAACTTCGGGATCTTCAAGGTCAAGCCACGGCCGGAGATGGAGCCGTGGGAGGTCGAGTACCTCGAGGGCACGCGCGACTACGTGTTCCGCAACACGTTCTCCGACATCCACCGGCTCGCGGAGCTGTTCCGCGAGGCGGGCACGAAGCCCGAGTACGAGGTCTACGACGTCGGCCACCTGTACAACCTGCGCCACCTCGCCGACGAGGGGCTCGTCGACTTCCCGCTGCACATCCAGTTCGTGCTCGGCGTGCTCGGCGCGAACGCGGCGACGATCGAGCAGCTCGTGCACATGCACCGCACCGCCGCCGGCCTGTTCGGCTCCGAGTTCACGTGGTCGGCGGCCGGCGTCGGCTACCCCGCCGAGTTCCATCTCGCGGCGACGGCGCTGATGACGGGCGGCCACGTCCGGGTCGGCCTGGAAGACAACCTGCGCGTGACGATCGACCGGCGCGCCCGGTCCAACGCGGAGCTGGTGGAGAAGGTGCTCACGCTCGCCCCGCTGCTCGACCGCGAGCCCGTGGACGCCGCCGGCGCGCGCGAGTTGCTCGGGCTTGGTTGATTACAATCCGCACATGCGCCGGCGCCTGGCCGAGACGTTCTGGATCCTCGTGCTGGCGTTCATCGTGCTGTTCGCGTTCTTCGCCGTCCTGGGGGCGTTCTCGCCGGGCGACGTCATCGTCCTCACGCTCGTCGTCGCGATCCTGACGCTGGCCTGGATCACCCACGCCGTCTGGGACTCGCGGCACCGCGATCCGCACGACCGCGCGGTCGTCCGTGCGCGCGAGCGCCGGGGCTTCTGATCGTGCTGCGGTAGCGTCCCCGCGCGCGTGCTGCATCCGGAGCTCCAGCCGATTCTCGACGAGATGAACGCGGCGCCAGGTCCGGCCGCGCACGAGCTGCCGATCAACGAGGCGCGGGCCGCGCACGTGGCCGAGACCGCGTGGCTGTGCGGCGACGGCGAGCCGGTCGCGGAGGTCCGCAACGTCGCCGCGCCCGGTCCGGGCGGCGAGATCCCGGTGCGCATCTACGTGCCCGAGCGGCCGGACGGCGTCGTGGCGTACATCCACGGCGGCGGCTGGACGATGGGCACGCTGGACGGCTACGACGCGGCGCTGACGCGGCTGGCGAACGCGGCGGGGGCCACCGTCGCGTCGATCGACTACCGGCTCGCGCCCGAGCACCGCTTCCCGGCCGCGGTCGACGACTGCCTCGCCGCGATCCGCTGGCTCGCGGCGGAGTTCCCCGACGACTGGTACGCGGTCGCCGGAGACAGCGCGGGCGGCAACCTCGCGGCGGTGGCGGCGCGGCGGCTGCGCGACGCCGTCCCGCTGCGGCTGCAGGTGCTGATCTACCCGGTGATCGACGCGGCGGTCAACACGCCGTCCTACCGCGAGTTCTCCGACGGACACGGGCTCAGCGCGGCGAGCATGCGCCGGTTCTGGAACCTGTACCTCGACGGCGCCGACGGCAACCACCCGGACGCGTCGCCGCTACGCGCGAGCGATCTGGCCGGCGTGGCGCCGGCGTTCGTCCTGACCGCCGAGGTGGACGTGCTGCGCGACGAGGGCGAGGCCTACGCGACCGCGCTGCGCGAAGCCGGCGTGCCGGTCGAGCTGCTCCGCTGGCCGGGCGCCATCCACGGCTTCTGGCGCTGGCAGGCGGCGACGAGCGTCGCCCGCGAGGCGGTCGAGGCCGTCGCCGAGCGCATCAGGGCGGCCGCCCCGGCTTAATCCGCCGCTGCGGCGCGCGAGGCGTTCGAGCATTGGACGCTCGCGCGGCGGGAGGGGGCGATACCGTGCTCTGCCATGGCTGTGACCACTGCGACGACGCGCTTCTGGCACCCGTTCGCCGACATGGGCTCGGTGAGCCGGCACGAGCTGCTCATCGAGCGCGGCGAAGGGGTCTGGGTCTACGACTCCGAGGGCAACCGGTATCTCGACGGCACCGCGAGCCTCTGGTACGCGAACATCGGCCACGGGCGCCGTGAGGTCGCCGACGCGGTCGCGAGGCAGATGCGCACGCTGGAGGCCTACTCGACGTTCGGCGACTTCGGCAACCGCCCGGCGAACGAGCTCGCCGAGCGGCTCGCCGCCGTGGCGCCGATGGAGGACGCGCGGGTGTTCCTCGGCTCGGGCGGCGGCGACGCGATCGACACGGCGGCGAAGATCGCGCGCCGGCACTGGATCCTGCGCGGCCAGCCCGAGCGCACGCACCTGATCTCGCGCACGCAGGGCTACCACGGCACACACGGCTTCGGCACGAGCATCGGCGGCATCGAGGCGAACGTGACCAACTGGGGTCCGCTGGCCGGCGGCGTCTCGACCGTGCCGTTCGACTCCCTGCAGGCGCTCGAGGCCGAGATCCTGCGTCTCGGCCCGGACCGCGTGGCGGCGTTCTTCTGCGAGCCGGTGATCGGGGCCGGCGGCGTGCATCCGCCGCCGGAGGGCTACATCGAGGGCGTCGCCGACCTGTGCGCCGAGCACGGCGTCCTGCTGGTGATCGACAGCGTGATCTGTGGCTTCGGCCGGCTCGGGACCTGGTACGGGATCGAGCGCTGGGAGGACGTCAGGCCCGACCTCATCACGTTCGCCAAGGGCGTCACGTCCGGTTACCTGCCGCTGGGCGGCGTGATCGTGTCGGGCGCCGTCGCGGCGCCGTTCTTCGAGGCGCCGGGCGGGCCGATGCTGCGCCACGGCGCCACCTACGCCGGCCACCCGACCGTCTGCGCCGCCGCGCTCGAGGTGATGGACATCTACGAGCGCGAGAACCTGCTCGTCCGCGGACGCGAGCTCGAGCAGCCGCTGCTCGACGCGCTGGCGCCGCTCGCCGACCACCCGGCGGTGGGCGAGATCCGCTCCGGCACGGGCTTCCTGGCGGCGGTCGCGCTGTCCGAGGACGCGCTGGGCGCCGACTCCGCCGCCGTGGCCAAGCTCGCGCAGGGCGCCCGCGAGGCCGGCGTGCTGGTCCGGCCCCTGCTCGGCGCGGTCGCGCTCTCGCCGCCGCTGATCGTCGAGCAGGAGCATCTGCAGCAGCTCGCCGACGGCATCCGGGCGGGCCTGGACCGGCTCGGCTCCGCCGACCCGAAGCCGGATCCGAGCTCGGGTGGCTGACGAACCGGAGCTCCGTCCCGGCCCTCCGTGGGTCATGGAGGAGATGGTGGCGGCGGAGCCCGGGCTCGCCCGCACGCTGCTCGAATCGCCGCCGGACGGCGTGCCGGCACTGGCGGGGTCGGTGCGCGAGGCGTACGACGCCGGCCTGCCGGTGACGGTCGTCGGCTGCGGGACGTCCGAGCACGGCGCGATGGCGGTCGCGGCGCTCGTCGATGCGGCCCTGGGCGGCAACTGGCCGGCCGCAGCGGTCCCGCGCCAGTCGCTCGAGGCGGCCGAGCGCCCGCAGCGCGGCGGGATCTGCATCGGCCTGTCGCACGACGGCGGCACGCGCGCGACGACGCTCGCGCTGGAGGAGGCCGCGGCGGCCGGAGCCCGCACGGCGCTGATCACCGCCCGCCCGGGCGGGTCGGCCTCCGGACCCGCCGAGCTCGTCCTCGTCACGCCGGTCCACGACGACTCGTGGTGCCACACGATCGGCTACACCTCGCCGATCCTGGTCGGCGCCGCGCTGGCGCGCGAGCTGGGCCTCGACGTGGACGCCGGGGAGGCCGAGGCGCTGCTGCGCGAGGCGCTCGACGCGCCGCCCGACGCCGCGCCGCTGGCGGGCTGCGAGCGCCTCGTCTGCGCGGGCGCGGGGCTGGACTACATCACCGCCCGCGAGCTCGAGCTCAAGCTCGCCGAGGGCACGCGCGTGTCGACCGCGGCTCACCAGCTCGAGACCGTGCTGCACGGGCACCTCGCCGGCGAGGACTCCGGCACGGGCCTGGTGATCGTGCGGACCGCCACGTCGCCGCGCGTGGCGCGGCGCGCCGAGCTCGTCGCCGCGGCGGCGCGCGAGATCGGCATGCCGGTCGTCGAGATCGGCCGGCCGTCCGAGGCGCCTTTGACGCGGTTGCTCGTGGGCGCCGCGGCGCTGCAGGGCCTGACGCTCGGGCTGGTGCACGCGCGGGCGGTGAACCCGGACCTGATCCGGCGCGAGGAGCCGGCGTACGGTCGCGCGGGGTCGGTCGGCGACGCGGACTGGTAGCGGCCGGCGGTGTTGCTGACGCCCGCGCCGGCGAACGTCAACTGCGGCATTGAGGGGTGACGCGGGAGCGGCCGAAACCCGGGCCTCGGACCCTCCCCGTCGTGCGACGACACCGCCGCCGTGGCGCAAACACGTCGCTATGCGACGTCAACGCGCCATTGGCACGATCGCGTCGCGAAGACGGCCGGCGGTTCGCCGGTCGCGCCGGCACCCTCGCCGGGCCCTACTCAGCGGGGGTAGACGCTCAGGCCGCCGCGGCCAGCGCGCCGCGAGACGGTGCAGGAGCCGGCAGCGCCGCCACCGGCGGCGCGATCTCGAGGTAGTGCCGGAACGCCCAGTGCGACACCCGCCGGCGCCCGAACAGCGCGACCAACCCGTTCATCGGCCGCCCATGGAGCCGGCGCACCGACTGCTGCGCGGCGTACATGCACTCGAACTGGAACCGGTGCGACGCGGAGAACGCCCCGTAGCGCGCCAGCGCGGCCTCGAGGCTTGATCGCCCGGCGAGGACCGCCGCGAGCTCGCGCCCGCAGGCGATCCCGAAGTACAGCGCCGTGCGGATCCCCTCCGCGGTCAGCGGCAGGCAGTGCCCGGCCGAGTCGCCGGCGAAGAACACGCCGTCCTCGACGGCCGGGCGCAGCCGGTGCGGGATCCAGTTGCCCTGGAAGCGCACCGCCTCGGCGGAGACGTCGTCCGCGAGCTGGAGGGTCGGATCCTTGACGTGCAGCCGCGGGTCGAACGAGCCGACGCCGATCCGCAGCTCGTCGCGCGCCGGGAACGACCAGCCGTAGCCGGGTGCGATGTAGCGCCGGTCCAGCCACAGCTCCAGGTCGCTCCCGCGCCCGGACGGGTGCACCTCCAGGCCGCGCGACAGCGCCGCGTCGGGCGGCTGTACGTTGGCGCCGGCGCCCAGCACGCGGCGCCAGCCCAGCGCGTCGACGATCAGCGGCGCCGAGACGTCCCCGCGGTCGGTGTGCACGACGTTGCCGGTACGGCCGTCGACCTTGGCCGTCTCGAACGCCGTCCCGTCGCCGCGCTGCTCCCACAGCAGCGCGCACAGCGTGCGGTAGTCGAACGTGGAGAACGTCCACGGCAACGGCCAGCGCGCGCTCCGCGCCGGGGTGTGCACGAGCAGCGACGAGAAGGTCTGCCGGATGGACCTTTGCAGGTCCAGATTCACCAGCCACTCGGTCGGTGCGGCGCACGCGGAGGTCTGCCGCTCACCGATGTCATAGCGGTCGAGGACCAGCACGCGAGCGCCGGTCGCGCGCAGTTCGCGCGCCACGGCAAGCCCCGCGAACGAGGCACCGCAGATCACGACGTCGAATGCGGCTCCCGAGGCGAACCGCGTCCGCTCGGCGCCGCGCTTGGTTGCGCGTACTGGCATAGGGGGAAGCTCGCTACAGTATCTGGCCGCTAATGGAAGCCACAATGACCCCTCCAACCACCGACACCGACGCGAAGATCGTCGAGGGCTCCGACGGGATGCTGCTCGAGATCGACGGCCAGATCGTTCCGAACTACGACGCCACGATCGTCCCCTTCGAAGAGGGCGATGTCGTCACCGGAAGGGTGGTGCGGATCGACAAGGACGAGGTCCTCGTCGACATCGGTTACAAGAGCGAGGGCGTCATCCCGTCCGGCGAGCTGTCGATCCGCAAGTCGGTCGACACCTCCGAAGAGGTCGAGCTGGGCGAGGAGGTCGACGCGCTGGTCCTCACCAAGGAGGATCAGGACGGCCGGCTCATCCTGTCCAAGAAGCGCGCCCGCTTCGAGCGCGCCTGGCGCCGCATCGAGGCCGCCGCCGAGTCCGGCGAGCCGGTCATCGGCGCCGTGATCGAGGTCGTCAAGGGCGGCCTGTTCATCGACCTGGGCGTCCGCGGCTTCCTGCCCGCCTCGCTCGTCGACATCCGGCGCGTGCCGAACCTCGACGAGTACCTGGGCCAGAACATCCAGTGCAAGGTGATCGAGCTCAACCGCTCGCGCAACAACGTGGTGCTCAGCCGCCGCGCGGTGCTGGAGGAGGAGCGCAAGGAGCAGCGCCAGGCGATCCTGGAGCGCCTGCAGCCCGGCCTGATCATCGAGGGCCAGATCTCCAACATCGTCGATTTCGGCGCGTTCGTGGATCTCGACGGCATCGACGGCCTGATCCACATCTCCGAGCTCTCGTGGTCGCACGTCAACCACCCGAGCGAGATCCTGTCGATCGGCGACACCGTGCAGGTCAAGGTGCTCGACATCGACCGCGACCGCCAGCGCATCTCCCTCGGTCTCAAGCAGACCCAGGAGGACCCGTGGCAGCGCGTCGTCGACACCTACAACGTCGGTGACGAGCTCGAGGGCACGGTCACCAAGGTCGTCGCGTTCGGCGCCTTCGTGGAGATCCTGGAGGGCGTCGAGGGCCTCGTGCACATCTCCGAGCTCGCCCAGCAGCACGTCGAGAACCCGCGCGAGATCGTCCAGCCCGGCGACGAAGTGAAGGTCAAGATCCTCGAGATCGACTCCGAGCGCCGGCGCCTGTCGCTGTCGATCAAGCGCGTCGAGGGCCAGGTGCTGCCGCGCCGCCCGCTCGCCGACGCCGGCGACCTCGAGAACGTGCCGGAGCTGGGCCTGTCCGAGGACGTCTTCGCGCCGCCGGCGGACCTGGACGCCGGGACGGTCGAGCCGGAGGCCGAGACGGCGGAGCCCGCCGAGCCGGAGGCTGAGGTTGCGGCCGAGCCGGAGGCCGAGGTCGCCGCCGAGCCGGAGGCCGACGCCACCGCCGAGCCCGAGGCCGACGCCACCGCCGAGCCCGAGGCCGAGGCAGCGGCCGACGAGCCCGCCCCCGAGCCCGAAGCCGAAGAAGAACGCTGAGCGCGCCGCCGTTCGTCGGGTTGACCGGCGGCATCGGCGCCGGCAAGACGGAGGCGTTGGCGGCCCTCGCGCGCCTCGGCGCGGCGACCCTGTCCGCTGACGCCGTGGTGCACAAGCTCTACCGCGACCCCGAGATCCACGCCGCGGTGGTCAACCACTGGGGCGAGGAGATGGCGCCCGGCGGCGCAGTCGATCGCGCCGCCGTGGCCCGGCGCGCGTTCGCGACGGCCGCGGACCGCGAGTGGCTGGAGAACCTGATCTGGCCCAAGGTCGGCCAGCGGATCGCCGAATGGCGGGCGATCGAGTCGACGCGCGAGCCCGCACCGCCGGCGCTCGTCGTCGAGGTGCCGCTGCTGTTCGAGTCGGGCATGGACGCCGCGTTCGACGCGACGATCGCGGTCGTCGCCGACGACGCCGTGCGGGCCGAACGCGCGGCCGCGCGCGGCCATGAGGCGGTCGACGAGCGGACATCCCGCCAGCTCGGGCAGCAGGAGAAGGCGCAACGTGCGACGTATGCGGTGCAGAACTCCGGTTCGCTTGACGAGTTGGAGCACAAGTTGTCGTCCGTCCTTGAGAAGCTGAGCACGTGAGCGCCCACGCCCAGACCCGAGCCGCCGCGCGGCGCCGCCCGCGGCGGCGGAACGCCCGCGTGCAGCGGCGCCGGCTCGGCGTGGCCCTGCTGATCGCCGCGCTCGCGGCGATCGCCCTGATCTCGCTCAAGCCGTGGGCCGACAAGGCGGTGCAGGAGTTCACGCTCCCGCTCCGGCACGAGGACATCATCCGCCAGCAGGCGGCCGACAAGAGCCTCGACCCGGCGCTGATCGCCGGCGTGATCTACGTCGAGTCGCGCTTCCGCGACCAGACGTCGCACGCGGGCGCCAAGGGCCTGATGCAGCTGATGCCGGCGACCGCCGACTACATCGCCCACAAGTCCGGGGGCACGGAGTTCGTGCAGGGCGACCTCGCGACCCCGCAGATCAACATCGCCTACGGCTCGTGGTACCTGCGCTACCTGCTCGACCGCTACAACGGCAACACCGCGCTGGCGCTCGCCGCCTACAACGCCGGCGAGGGGAAGGTCGACGGCTGGTGGCAGGACGCGGCCGACCGCGGAGAGAACTTCTCCGTGGCCGACCACATCCCGTTCCCGGAGACGCGCGAGTACGTCGGCAAGGTGCTCGAGGCGCGGCGCAAGTACCGCCGTGAATATGCGCGTGAGCTAGGGCTCTGACGGGCTGTCGGGTCTAGGCCCCGGCGGCGGGGTCAGACCCTTGTTGGCGGCGGGTCGTCGCGTGGGTGCTGCGCATGTGTCTGACCCCGTTGGCGGCTGGTCGTCGCGTGGGTGCTGTGCATGTGTCTGACCCCGTTGGCGGCGGGCGTGCCTGGGCGTGTCGGTGATTCGCCGTCGTAGGGTGTCGGTGATGAATCAGAGGACGTTCGGCCGCACCGGGATGACCGTCTCGGAGATCGGCTACGGCGCCTGGGGCATCGGTCAGAGCATGTGGCTGGGCGCACACGACGACGAGTCACTGGACGCGCTCAACCGCGCCGTCGATCTCGGCGTGACGATGATCGACACCGCGCTCGCCTACGGCAACGGCCACAGCGAGGAGCTCGTCGGACGGGTGGTGCGCGAGCGCAGCGACGAGATCGTCGTCGCCACCAAGATCCCGCCGAAGAACATGACCTGGCCCGCGCCGAGCGGGATCGATCCCGACGAGGCGTTCCCGGCCGACTATGTGCGCGCGTGCACCGAGCGCAGCCTTCGCAACCTCGGACTGGACACCATCGACGTGCAGCAGTTCCACGTCTGGTCGGACGACTGGGTCGGACGCGGCAGCTGGCTCGACGGGATCGAGGCGCTCAAGTCCGAGGGCAAGATCCGGGCCTTCGGGGTGTCGATCAACGACCACCAGCCGGCGAACGCCCTGAAGCTGATCGAGAGCGGCGACGTCGACAGCGTGCAGGTCATCTACAACGTCTTCGACCAGTCGCCCGAGGACGAGCTGCTACCGGCCTGCGAGCAACACGGCATCGGCGTGCTCGCCCGCGTGCCGTTCGACGAGGGATCGCTGACCGGCCGGATCGGCCCCGACACCGAGTTCCCGGACGGCGACTTCCGCAACCGCTACTTCCGCGGCGACCGCAAGCAGCAGGTGGCCGAGCGCGTCCAGGCGATCCTCGACGAGCTCGGCATCGAGCGCGACCAGCTCCCGGAGCTGGCCCTGCGCTACATCCTCAGCCACCCGGCGGTCTCGACCGTCATCCCCGGCATGCGGACCGTGCGCAACGTCGAGCGCAACGCCGCCGTCGGCGACGGCAGGGGCCTCCCGGCCGAGCAGGTCGCCACGCTCAAGCGCCACCGCTGGGAGCGCGACTTCTACCGCTGAGGACCCCGGCGCCGCGGGATCGGCCTGCGGCGCTCGCGCGCGATCCGGCCGTTCTCGTGCGAGTGGTCCGGCGGGGGTTCCGGAGGCGGCGGCCGGCGCGCCGCCTCGGCGGCCGCGCGGTCACGGTCCTCGGCGCGGCCGACGAGGTAGAAGACCCACGCGATGCCCACGACGGCCGCCACGCCCACCAGGGCGAGGACGACCGCCGTGAGCTCGGTGGACATCAGCCCTTGACGGCTCCTGCCGTGAGGCCCGCCACGATCCGCTTCTGGAAGAACAGCACCAGGAAGATCAGCGGGATCGAGATGATGACCGATGCGGCCGCGATCGTTCCCAGCGGCTCCTCGAACTCGGTCGCGCCGGTGAAGAACGCGATCGCCGCCGGCACGGTGCGCGCCTTCGGCGTCGACGTCAGCGTCACCGCGAGCAGGAACTCGTTCCAGGCGAAGATGAACGTCAGGATGCCCGCGGTGGCGAGCCCGGGGGCCGCCAGCGGGATCACGACCTTGCGGAACGCCTGGAAGCGGGTCGCCCCATCGACCAGCGCGGCTTCCTCGAGGTCCTTCGGGATCTCCCGGAAGAACGACACGAGGATGTAGATCGCCAGCGGAAGGGCGAACGTCAGGTACGGGATCACCAGCCCGTACAGCGTGTTGAAGATCCCGATATCGGTCCACAGCTTGAAGATCGGCGCTGCGATCGCGATCGGCGGGAACGTGGTGATGGAGAGCAGCGCACCCAGCAGGAGGAACTTCCCCTTGAACTTCAGGCGCGCCAGCGCGTAGGCGCAGAACGACCCCACGACCAGCGCCAGCACGGTCGTCGACAGGCTGACGATCGCGCTGTTCGCGAGGGCGTGAACGAAGTCGTCGTTCTTGAAGATCGCCTCGTAGTTGTCCAGCGTCGGGTTCGGCGGAACGACGTCGGACCCCGACAGGTCGGGTCCCGTCTTGAGCGAGATGTTGACCAGCCAGTAGAACGGCGCCAGGCAGAAGACCACGATTGCCGCGACGGCGACCCACAGCCACCACGGCGTCTTCGGCCCCGTCGGCTTGTGCTTGCGAGCGACCTTCGGCTCGGCGGTCGCGGTGGGCTCGGTCGTCCCGGTTGCGGTGGTAGCCATCACTCGTCCGCCAGTCCGCGGATGTTGCCGCCCACGAACCTGATGTACAGGAACGAGACGATCATCACGATCACGAACGTGATGATCGCCATCGCCGCGCCTTCGCCGAGGATGTTGTTCGCGGCGAAGGTCTGGTAGCTCTCGAGCGACATCGTGTTCGTGTTGTTCTGCCCCTTCGTGAGCACGAAGGGAAGGTCGAAGATCCGCAGCGCGTCGAGCGTGCGGAAGATCAGCGCGACGAGGATCGCCGGCATCAGCAGCGGCAGCGTGATCTTGCGGAACCGCTGCCACATCGTGGCGCCGTCGACCTTCGCGGCCTCGTAGATCTCGCCGGGTATCACCTGCAACCCGGCCAATATGAGCAACGCCATGAACGGCGCCGTCTTCCAGACGTCGGCGATGATCATCACGATCATCGCGTACGGCGTCTCACCGAGCCAGACGATGTCGGTCCCGAGCGCGGCGTTGACGATGCCGAGCGTCGGGTCGAAGATCGTCCGCCACATGATCGCGGTCACGACGGTCAGCACCGCCCACGGCACGAGCACGACCGTGCGCAGGAGGCCCTGACCGCGGAACGCCGAGTGCATGGCCAGCGCCATGCCGAGCCCGATCACGAGCTCCAGCCCCACGGAGAAGAACGTGAACACGAACGTGTTGCGGATCGACTCGATGAACGCGTCGTCGCTCAGCACGTTCGTGTAGTTGGACCAGATGTTCGGCTCCGCCCAGCGCGAGAGGCCTGCCTGCCTGACGCTGTACTGGTGCAGCGACAGCCAGACGGCGTAGCCGATGGGATATGCCGCCACGAGCGCGATCAGCAGCACGGACGGCGAGACCATGTACGCCGCCAGGCGGCGCTCCGAGAGATCTCGGGAGCGCCGCTTGGTGGACGTGCCAGCCGGTACTGAGGCGGCTTCCATCAGACCCTCCTAGAAGGTCTGCAGCGCCGCGTTGATTTGGTCGTCGGCCTTCTTCAGCGCATCCTCCGGCGACGTCTGACCCGCCAACGCCTCGTTGACGTTCTTGAAGATCGCCTCGGAGATCTGCGGATAGACCGGCGAGACGGGGCGGGACTTCGCCTGCTCGACGGCCTGCTGCAGATCCTCAGCGAACGGCAGCGCCTTCTTGACGTCGGCGTCCTGGTAGGTCTCGGTCAGAACCGGCGCCTTGGAGTACTTGATCGCGTTGCGCTTCATGCGCTCGGGGGACGTCGCGTAGTCGATGAACTTGAGCATCAGGCCCGGGTTCTTCGAGTACACCGAGATGACCATGTTGTGGCCGCCGAGGATCGCGGCCTTGCCGCCGCCCTCGAACTCCGGATACGGCGCGACGGCGAACTTGCCCTTGACCTTCGGGGCCTGCTGCGACAGCGCGTAGCAGTACGGCCAGTTGCGCATGAACGTGGCGCGTCCGGCCTCCCAGGCGCGGCGGGCGGGCTCCTCGGTCATCGTCGTCACGGCCTTGGGAGCGGCGCCGTTCTTGATGCCGTCGACCATGAACTGCAGGGCCTTGACGTTCTCCGGGGAGTTGATCGTCGACTCCTTGCCGTCCTCGGAGATGACGCTGCCGCCGGCCGCGAACGCGAGCTCGAGGTAGTCGACGGTCAGGCCCTCGTAGGCCGAGCCCTGGTAGACGATGCCGTCGTTCTTGGCGGCCTCGTCATAGACGGCCTGCCAGGTGGCGGGCACCGAGTCGACCTGGTCGGTGCGGTAGTAGAGCAGGCCGGCGTCCGTGACCTTCGGGACGCCCCAGTTCTTGCCGTCGTACGTGACCGACTCGAGCGTGGACGGGATGAACTCGTCCTTGCGGCTCTCGACGTACGGCGTCATGTCGTACAGCCACTTCTGCTGCGCGAACTCGGCGGTCCAGACCACGTCCTCCTCGAAGCCGTCGCAGTCGGCCGACTTGGCACGCTGACGCTGCGTGAACTGGTCGTGCTGCTGCTGGGCGTCCTCGGGGAACTCGGTGAGCTTGATCGTCGAGCCCGGGTTGGCCTTGTTGAACTCCTCGATGGTCTCCTTGAGGTCGCCCGAGGTGTCCTTGCCGGAGCAATAGGTGGCCTCGCCCTCGGCGCTGTCCATCGCGCTGACGTCGAGGGTCTTGCTGCCCTCCGTGGTCCCGGTCTCCTGGGTCCCTCCGGAGCCGCCGCCGCCTGAATCGTCGTCGCCGCACGCGGCGACGAGGACCGCGCAAGCGAGCGCGGCGCACAACAGGAACACAAGTCTCTTGGACACGATCTCCCCCTCGGTCCGATGGGTTTGGCCAGGAACGTACCCGGTTCGGGCACGGCTTGCGTGGTGCCTTGGCACGGACAAACCCAAGAAATCGTTTCGTCAAACCATGGCGGTCCGCCGGGTTCGTATCCTGCCTCGCAATGTCGTGGTGGCGGGAGGGCGTCCTCTACCAGATCTACCCGCGCTCGTTCGCCGACTCCGACGGCGACGGGATCGGTGACCTGCGCGGGATCATCGCCCGCCTGGACCATCTCGAATGGCTCGGGATCGACGGTATCTGGCTGAATCCGACGATGCCGTCGCCCAACGACGACTGGGGCTACGACGTCGCCGACTACTGCGCCGTGCATCCCGATCTCGGGACCCTGGAGGACCTCGACGAGCTCGTCGCCGAGGCCGGCAGGCGCGGCATCCGCGTGCTGCTCGACCTCGTCCCCAACCACACCAGCGACCGGCACGGGTGGTTCCAGGACGCGCTCACCGGACGGGATGCCCCGCACCGCGAGCACTACGTGTGGGCCGACCCGGGTCCCGACGGCGGGCCGCCGAACAACTGGCTCTCGAACTTCAGCGGGCCGGCCTGGACGCTGCACGAGCCGACCGGCCAGTACTACCTGCACAACTTCCTGGCCACGCAGCCGGACCTGAACTGGTGGAACGAGACGGTGCGCGAGGAGTTCGACGCGATCCTGCGCTTCTGGTACGAGCGCGGCATCGCCGGCTTCCGGATCGACGTCTGCCACGCGATCGTCAACGACCGCGAGCTGCGCGACGACCCCGCCGCCACGCCCGACGACCATCCGAAGGTGCTCGAGCGCGGGCTCCGGCAGGTGTTCTCGATGAACCGCCCCGAGGTTCACGACGTGCTCAAGCGCTGGCGCGCGCTGTCCGGCGACCGGATCCTCGTGGGGGAGACCTACGTGCTCGAGGTCGACCAGCTGATCCCGTTCTACGGCAGCGGCGAGGACCAGCTGCACATGGCGTTCAACTTCCTGTTCGTGCACGCCGCGCTCGACGCCGGGGAGCTGCGGCCGATCGTCGAGGCGATCGAGGAGAAGCTGCCGGCCGGCGCCTGGCCGGTGTGGACGGGCTCCAACCACGACGCGGGCCGGCTGGCGACGCGGTGGGCGGGCGGCGACGAGGCCAAGGCGCGCTGCGCGCTGATGATGCTGCTCACGCTGCGCGGGACGCCGTTCCTGTACTACGGGGACGAGCTCGCCCTGGTGGAGGGCGACGTCCCGGAAGCGCGCCGCAAGGACCCGGTGCCCGAGCACCGTGACGGCTGCCGCACGCCGATGCCATGGACCGACGAGCCGGCACCGGACATGTGGCTGCCGCTGTTCGACACCACGCGCAACGTCGCGGCCCAGCGCGAGGACCCGGGCTCCGTGCTGCATCTCGTGCGCGACCTGGTCGCGCTGCGCCGTGAGCGCGACGACCTGCGGCGCGGCGGCTACGAGACGCTGCCCGCCCCGGCCGGCGCCTGGCTGTGGCGGCGCGGCGACGGCACGACCGTGGCGGTCAACCTGTCCGACGAGCCCGCCGCGCTCGACCGCTCGGGGACGGTGCTGGTCGCGACCGACCGGGCAGGCGAGGGCGAGCCGTTCTCCGGCCCGCTCGCCCCGTGGCGCGGCGTGGTCCTCGATGGATGAGATCAACCCGCTGCTGTCGGACGAGGGCTGGCCGTACGCGTCCGCGCTCCCGGTGGAGCCCGGCGACCCCGGCCGCTTCCACGCGCTGTTCGGCCGCGACTCGCTGATCACCGCCCTGCAGCTGCTGCCGGTGCGGCCCGACGTCGCCGACGCCACGCTGCGGGCGCTCGCCGCCCGCCAGGGCACGCGCGAGCACCCGGGCACGTGCGAGGAGCCGGGCAAGATCGGCCACGAGTTCCGCGACCGCGCGCCGGAGCAGTTCGTCGCCGCCGGCTGGCCGGACGACGGCCCGTTCGCCTACTACGGCACCGCCGACGCCACCTCGTGGTTCCTCGTGCTCGCGGCGCGGCGACCCGGCGTGGTGGCCGAGGCGTCGGTCCGCGCCGCCGCCGCCTGGCTCGAGCGCGCACTCGACCGCGGCGACGGTCTCGTCCGCCACGCTCCGGGCGAGTGGCCGGCGCTGACGCAGCAGGGATGGCGCGACACGGCCGACCCGGCCGCATCGTACGGCGGCGGCATCCTGCGTCCCGACGGCACCGCTCCCGAGCCACCGCTCGCCGACGCCGACTCGCAGGCCGTCGCCTATGCCGCGCTGCGGGCGACCGGGATGCACGAGCGCGCCGAGGCGCTGCGGGCCCGGCTGTCGGATCTTGTCCCGGACGTGATGGCGATCGAGGCCGGCGATCGGCCCGTGCCCGGCGCCGGCTCGCAGCTCGGCTGGCTGCTGTGGGCCGACGCGCTCGAGCCCGCCGCGCGCGACGCGGCCGCCGAGCGGCTGTGCGCGCCGGACATCCTCACCGACCACGGGCTGCGCACGCTGTCCAGCGCCTCGCCCGTGTTCGACCCGCACGCCTACCACCGCGGCTCGGTGTGGCCGTTCGACTCCTGGCTCGGCTGGGGCGGTCTGCGGGCGGCCGGCCGCGCGGCCGAGGCCGAGCGCGTGCGCCGCGGCGTCATCGCCGCGCTCGACCGGCTGGGGCACGCGCCCGAGCTCTACGCGGTCGGCCGCGACGGCGCCGTCGAACCGGTGCCGCTTTCCAACCGCGTGCAGGCGTGGACGGTCGGCGCCCGCTGGGCGCTCGCCAACGAGTGGGACGGTCGCTAGCCGGCGCGCACCTCGAGCGTGTGGTTGCCGGGCCGCGTGGCGACCGTGACCTCGAGCCCGCGGTTCGTCCGCCGCGCCGTGAACGAGACGCGCCTGCCGTCGAGCCGGACCGAGCGCACCGACGCGTCGCGCGGCAGCGTGTGGCCGATCCACAGGCGCCGGGCGGGCACGCGCCCCGCGCGGACCTGCGTGCCGTAGCGGCGGCCGTCGCGCCACGCCCGCACGAGGTCCAGGCGGCCCGCCCCGAGCCGGATGTTCGCGCCGGCGATCGGCGAGGACGACGGCAGCTGCGGGACCACGGTCAGGCGCTCGCGGCCGAGGTCCGGCCGGACGCCCAGCTGCTGGTGCACGACCGGCCACATCGTCCCGTACTGGTTCCACGCCTGCATGACCATCGAGCGGCACCGCGTGCAGCGCTCGACGTTCGCGTCTCGCGGGCCGGCGGCGTCGAAGTCGGGCGACGGGAAGATCTCCGGAGACGCCCCGGGCTGCTCGTCCGGCGTGCCCGGCGTATGGCTGACCTCGTCGCCGCCCGTGTACGGCTCGCCGAACATCGGCTCGACCTCGGCGTCGGTGAAGCGCTTCTGCTCGCCGGCGCCGAGCCGGCCGTAGTTGCCCTCGCCGACGGCCTGGATCGCGGTGTTCAGGCCGAAGATCGAACGCTCGCCGGCGCCGGTCGGGCCGCCCTCGCAGCCGGTGTGGAAGAGGCCCTGGTTGTACGGGTGCACGCCGGAGAAACACGACGCCTCGCGCTCGGTCAGGGCGACGCTGCCGTGCTCGCGCGTCGCGAGCCCCGGCTGTGCACGCCCGCCGCGGGTGAGCTCGGCCTCCATCGGGGTGACGCCGATCCAGTGCTGGTCAAAGCGCTGCGTGTTCGGCGCCGTCGGGTCGCTCGCGTCGTTGGGGTCGTCGAGCGAGTCGGCGTACTGGCGCGCCGGCTCGTACCACCAGGCGTCCTCGAAGCGCGACAGCAGGTCGCGCGCGTGCTCGCGCGCCCACTGCGCCGTGGCGCGGTCGCCCTTCGCCCGCGCCATGTCGGCGAGGTCGAACAGGCCGCGGATCGTGTAGACGGTGTTGTCGAGCTTCTCCTCGCCCATGCCGGCGCGCTCGACGTTGCCGAGGCCCTCCGGCCAGCCGTCGGCGTCGGTGTCGAGCTGGTCGACGATGTAGTGCAGGTTGCGCGCCGCGAACGGATACAGGTCGTCGCGGAACGCGTCGTCGCCGGTCCAGCGCCAGATCAGCGCGACGAGGCTCGGGAACTTCGCGGTCTCGTCGGTGTTGCCGGCGTGGTCGAGGTTGCCGAAGTAGACCGAGCCGTCGCCGACGATCTCGTGCGCGACCTTGCCGGAGTCGCCGTTGAGGATCTCCGACACGTCGCGCAGGGCGCGGGCGTGGTCCTTGATCGCGCCGAACTGGCCGACCGTGACGGCCGCGAACGCGGTGTACTCGGCGTCGGTCGCGAAGATCCACGGGTAGTCCGGGTAGCCGGCGCCGATCCAGCGCGCGTGCGCGACAGTGCCGAGCGGGGCGGGGTAGTCCTTGCCCTCGTTGACGTCGCGGATGCGCAGGTCGTCGGCGCGCTGCGTGAGGTCGGCGATGTTCTGCTTGCCCCAGTCGATGCCGCGCGCCAGGCGCTGGTCGCCCGGGAGCGAGAGCTGCGTGTAGCCCCCCAGCCGCTCGCGAGCGGCGATCTTCTCCGCGAGCGCGCGCTCGGGATCGGCGAGGGCGTTGCGCAGCTCGGTGCGTGCGGCGCTCGTGCCCTGGTCGGAGCCGGCGACCGCGATCCACAGCGTCCTGGTCTTGCGGGCCGGGACCGTGATCCGGTAGCGCAGCTGGCCGCCCGTGCCCTTGCCGAACGGACCCTCGTCGCAGAAGAACTGGCTCTCGCCTGTGCACACGACCGCGGCGCTCTGCGAACCCCAGTGGCCGGGGCCGGTCTCGCCGCCGTCGGGCGCCGGATTGGAGCCGACGAGGGCGACCCAGTCGTGCGCGCCGGCGTTCGGGTGCGGCGTGCCCGTGTCGTGGAACTCCAGCGCGCCGCGGCGGAAGTCACCGCTGTCGGCGAGGTTGAAGGCACCGGCGTTCGGGGTCGTCCAGGCCCATGGGTAGTGCGAGGACACCTCCGAGTGCGCGTCGACGGCGACGTTCACGCGCTTGGCGCCGCCGTCGGCGTTGCGCAGCTGCAGGCCGAACAGCGCGGCGCGGCGGCCGTCCGGCGCGAAGTCGACGCGCGACACCTTCAGGCCGGCCGCGTCGGGGAACCGCATGCGGGTGTAGCCCCAGCCGCTGGTGAACTCGGTGGCGGGCCCGAGCCAGCTGCCGTCGACGGAGAACCAGACGCCGTCGACGAGCTTGAGCGGCTGCGTCCACACGCCGCCCATCTCGCCCGTGACGTGCCAGCCCTGGGCGTAGAAGCCGCCGTCCTGGAAGCCCATGATGTACGCGCGGTCGCCCGCGGAGACGTAGCGCCGCGTCTTGAGCTGGTCGGTCGTGGACAGCTCCGGTGGCGCCGCCGCGTTCGCAACGCCCGAGCCGATCGTGACGGCCGCCACGACGGTGGCGGCGACGAGTCGCGTGATCCGCACTGCTGTGTCCTCCCGCAAGTCGCTAAAGCGCTTAAGCCCCTGTGTGAGACGATACCCCACCCATGGCAGCGGAGAAACCACGAAGACCGACCATCGACGACGTGGCGGCGCGGGCGGGCGTGTCGTCGGCGGCGGTGTCGTTCGCGGTCAACGGGCGACCGGGGGTCGGGGAGGAGACCCGGCGGCGGATCCTCGCCGCCGCCGAGGAGCTCGGCTGGCGGCCGAGCGCCTCAGCCAGGGCCTTGACGGAGGCGCGGGCGCGGGCGATCGGTCTCCTGCTCGCGCGGTCGGTCGACCAGCTCGAGGTCGATCCGTTCTTCGTGCGCTTCCTCGCGGGCGTCGAGCGGACGCTGGCGCACAGCGACCACGATCTCGTGCTGCGGGTGGCCGAGAGCGTCGAGCTCGGCGCCTACGAGCGGCTGGCGGCCTCCGGGCGCGTCGACGGGTTCCTGCTGTGTGACGTCGAGGTCGAGGACCCGCGCTTCGCGCTGCTCGAGGCTGCCGGCCTGCCGGTGGTCGTCGCCGGCCGGCCGGTGTCGCCGTGCCCGTTCGCGGCGGTCGAGACCGAGCACGCCGACGGCATGCGGCTCGTCGTCGAGCACCTCCTGGAGCTCGGCCACCGGTCGATCGGCTTCGCCGGCGGCCCCGAGCAGTTCGAGCACGTCCAGGCCCGGCTCGCGGTGTGGCGCGAGACGCTGGTCGCGGCCGGCGTCGAGCCCGGCCCGGTCGTCCACGCACCGCGGCTGCTCGAGGGGGTGAGCGCGATCGTGACAACCAGCGACGTGCTCGCCACCACGCTGCTCGCCGAGGCGCGCGAGCGCGGGATCGCGGTACCTGGCGCGCTGGCGCTCACGGGGTTCGACGACTCGCCGCTGGCGGCGCTCGGCGCGCCGTCGCTGACCAGCGTGCGGATCGACTACGCCGGATTCGGCGCGAGCGCCGCCGCGCAGCTGCTGGCGGCGATCGCCGGCGAGTCGCCGCCGCCGTACGAGCCGGCCGCGCCGGAGCTGGTCATCCGCGAGTCGACCGCCGGCGTCGCCGTTTGATCGCGGCGCGCTGTTGCGTCCGGCGACGTTTGCACCGGTTCCCTGCGGGAAGAACGCCCAGAAACCTGACCACTGAGACCGGGAGGCAACGATGGGCGACGACCTCGAACGCGTATCGATGGACGAGATCGAGGCGGAAGACGCGACCGCGCTTCCGAACAAGGAAGTCATGTCGCTGCTCGACGTCAACGCGAACGTCGACCTCGGACTCGACCTGGCGGCACCCGTCGACCTGGCGGCGGCCGCGAACCTGAACGTGGCGGCGCCGATCGAGGCGGCCGCGGGCGCGAACCTGCTCAGCGACGACGCCGAGGCGACGGCCGTCGCCCAGCAGCACGGCGCCATCAACCAGGGCATCAGCGGCAGCGCCGAGGCGACCGCGCCGCAGCATGCCGACATCTCGCAGGACAGCAATCCGGACGAGGGCGCCGCGGCTCCGGCGGCCGGCGGCGAGGCGGCCCCGGCGCCGGCGGCGGACGCTCCCGGCGACGCGCCCGTGGACATGCCCGGCGGCGCCGTGCCCGATCTGACGGATCCGGTGACCGACGGTGTCGGCTCGCTCCTGCAGGGCGGCAGCCTGCTCGACGCCAACGTCGACATCCACGCGAACGCCGATCTGACCGCCCCGATCAACGGCGCGATCGCCGCCAACGGGAACGTCGCTGCGCCGATCGATGCGGCCGTGGCCGCGAACATCGGGTCCGACGGCGCGACCGCGCAGGCGCTGGCCGACCAGCAGGTCGACATCAACCAGAGCCTCGATGACGTGTCGGCCGACGCGACCGCCGAGCAGGACGCCAGCGTCGACCAGCAGTAGCGCAGCCGCGGCCCGCCGGTGAGCGCAACCGCAGACCGCCCCATAACGGCCGTCGCTCCAGGCACCTTCGCTCGCGCGGAGGGCCTGGAGCTGCTCGGCGAGGTCAGCGGGTCGGGTTACAAGCACGGCGCGGCGCTGGTGCGCCGCGCCGACGGGCAGGTGGTCCAGCTCGGCCCGCTGATGCACGCGCTGCTCGAGGAGATCGACGGCCGGCGCGACCACGACGCGCTGGCCGCCGCCATGTCGGAGCGGCTGGGGCGCCGGCTCGATGCCGAGCACGTCGTCCGTCTCGGCGAGAAGCTCGCCGGGCACGGGCTGCTCGCCGGGTCCGAGCACAACGCGCCGCCGCGGCTGAACCCGCTGCTGGCGCTGCGCTGGAAGGTGCTGTTCACCGATCCGGCCGTCACCGGGCGCATCACCGCGCCGTTCCAGGTCCTGTTCCGCCCCTGGGTGCTGGTCCCCGTGCTCGCCGCGTTCGGCGTCGTCTTCTGGTTCGTCCTGCTGCACAAGGGCGTCGCCTCGGCGACCGCGCAGGCGTTCGACAGCCCCGAGCTGCTGCTGCTCGTGCTCGGTCTGACGCTCGGCTCGGCCGCGCTGCACGAGATCGGTCACGCGGCGGCGTGCCGCTACGGCGGCGGGCGTCCCGGCGGCATGGGCGCCGGCCTGTACATGGTCTGGCCGGCCTTCTACACCGACGTGACCGATGCCTACCGGCTGCCGCGCCGCGACCGCCTGCGCACCGATCTCGGCGGCATCTACCTGAACGCCGCGATCGCGGTCGTCACGCTCGCGGCGTGGGCGGTCGTCGGCGCCGACGCGCTGCTGCTGCTGATCGCGGTGCAGATGCTGGAGATCGTCAAGAACCTGTCACCGGTCATCCGCGCCGACGGCTACCACATCCTGTCGGACGCGACCGGGGTGCCGGACCTGTACGCGCACCTGGGTCCGACGCTGCGGCGGCTGCTGCCGTGGCGGCGGCGCGAGCCGTCGGCGCTCACCGGGCGCGCGCGCCTGCTGGTCACCGCCTGGGTGCTCGTCATCGTCCCGGTCCTGCTGAGCATGGCGCTGACCGCGATCCTGCTGTTCCCGAAGCTCGCCGCCTCGACGTGGGAGAGCGGCTCCCGGCTCGCATCCGCGATGCCCGACCAGCCGCCGCTGGAGCTGCTCGCGTCGGTCGCCCGGCTCGTCGCGCTCGCGCTGCCGGTGCTCGGCGCTGCGCTGCTGGTGTCGCGGCTCGTCCGCTCGACCGCCGTCCGGGCGCGGCGGTGGAGCTCCGGGCGCCCGGGGCGGCAGGCGACCGTGCTGGCGGCGACCGCGGCGCTGGCCGCGGCGCTCGCGTGGGCGTGGTGGCCGGCGGGCCAGTACCAGCCGGTGCGCGCGACCGACGACGGGACGCTGCTGAGCGCGGCTCGCGGCGTGTCCGCGCCGGCCGCCGTGGCGCGTCCCCACGGTGCGCCGCTCGGCCTCGCCGCGGGCCGGCACCTGGCGGTCGCCCTGATCCCGAAGGGCGGCGCGACCGAGGAGCACCCGGCCGTCTTCGTGGTGGAGGGCAAGGGCGGCGAGCAGCCCGCCGTCATCGTGTCGGACAGGACGCCGAACCCCGGCGACGCCGGCCGGCTCCAGCCGCCCGCCGACACGAACGCGACGCCGACCGTCCCCGCCGCCGGATTCCCGTTCACGCTGCCGGCCGACCCGGGGCCGAACGACTCACAGGCGCTGGCGGTCAACACGACCGACGGCGGCGTCGAGTACGACGTGGCCTACTCGCTGGTGACCGTCCAGGACGGGCAGGAGGTCGACGAGACGAACTCGGCCTACGCGCTCGCGAGCTGCAACGCGTGCACGACCGTCGCCGTCTCGTTCCAGCTCGTGCTCGTCGTCGGCCGCAGCGACACGATCATGCCGGTCAACGTCGCGGAGGCGCTCAACGTCGACTGCCCGCAGTGCCTCACGGTCGCGATCGCCAAGCAGATCGTGGCCTCGCTCCAGTCGGTGCCGTCCGACGAGCTGGTGGCCGAGCTCACCGCCGCGCTCGGCAGGCTGGACGCGATCGACGAGGGCGACTCGCCCGCCGACGTGGCCGGGATCGTCGACGCCGTCACTGACGACATCAACCGGGCGCTCGAGGACAGCGGCCAACTCGCGCCGACGCCGACGCCGACTCCGACTCCGATTCCGACGGCGACCGCGTCGCCGTCGCCCTCGCCGAGTCCCGCGGCGAGCGCGACGCCGACCCCCACGCCCACCGCGACCGCGACGGCCACCCCGACGCCGACCGCGACGCCGACGCCGACCGTCACGCCGACGGCGACGCCGTAGGCGCGCGCCTCGGTCGAGGCGAGCGCCGCTACGGCACCCAGCGCTCGGCCAGCGGCGTGACCTGGAGCTCGTGGGTGGCGGCCCGCGCCCCCTGCTCGGCCAGGAACCGCACGGCGTGGGCGATCTCGTGCGGGTCGGCGAGCGTGGCGGGATCGACGCCCTCGCGCTTGCCGGTGAGCGGCTGGATCCCGGCGTCGACGATCAGCAGCGCGACGTGGATGCCCTTCTCGCGCAGCTCGAGCGCGGCCGCCTGGGTGATCGCGCGCACGCCGAACGCTCCGGCCGCCCACAGTCCCCGGCCGGGCATCGCGCGCCGCGACGAGCCGCCGGTCACCTGCACGATCGTCGCCGGGCGGCCCCGGTCGACGAGGTGGCGCGCCGTCGCCGACAGGAACGTGAACGCCGCCCGTGGCGGCGCGGCCGCCCACAGGTCGAACGCGTCCGGGGCAGCCTCGGCCAGCGGGCCGCCGCCGAACGGGCCCGAGCGGGTGCCGCCGTAGGCCGACGCGGCGTTGACGACGAGACCGAGCGGGCCGTTCGCGCCCGCCGCCTCCTCGAGCGCGCTCGTGACGCTCGCGGTGTCCGTCACGTCGGCGCGGATGGCGAGCGCGCCCGCGGCGGTGACGCCCGCGAGCGTCTCATCCGACCGCGCGACGCCGGCGACGTTCCAGCCGGCGCCGACGAGCGTCTCGATCGTCGCCCTGCCGAGGTTGCGGGCGCCGAAGATCAGTGCGCTGCGAGCTTCATCGGTCATCGGCTCACGATACGTCAGGCGGCCGGAGCGCCGATGATTTGTCGCCACCGTCCCGGTCTAGACGACGACCACCGATTCCGAAAGGCGAGCAATGGGCGAGATCCACGTGCACGAGTTCATGAGCCTCGACGGCGTCATCGACGCGCCGGTGTGGACGTTCGAATACGGCTTCCACCCGAAGATGGGCGAGACGCTGGGGGCGCTCACGGACCGGTCGAACGGCATCCTCCTCGGCCGCAACACGTTCGAGATGTTCGAGCCGGCGTGGTCGACGCGCACGGTCGAGGACGACCCCGGCGCGCCGTTCTTCAACGACACCACCAAGTACGTCGTGTCCGGCACGCTCACCGATCCGACATGGCGCAACTCCGAGGTCGTCGGCGCGTACGACCCCGCCGCGATCCGCAAGCTCAAGGACGACGTCGGCGACCTGTACGTGAGCGGCAGCATCACGCTGGTCCGGG
The DNA here is from genome assembly GCA_035706585.1 of Solirubrobacteraceae bacterium. GTDB lineage: Bacteria > Actinomycetota > Thermoleophilia > Solirubrobacterales > Solirubrobacteraceae > DASSUW01. The sequence goes on from DASSUW010000342.1 coordinate 25,229, forward strand.
CGATGCTCGCCGACGGCCTGATCGACGGACTGCACCTGTTCGTCTATCCGCTCACCCGCGGGTCCGGGCCGCGCCTGTTCACCGAGGACGCGGGCGAGAGCAAGCTCGCTCGCGAGGCCGTCGAGGCCTACGACAACGGCGTCGTCTACCTGAACTACCGTCCGCTGTGATGCGGTACGCCGCGCGGACCGTCCGCGGTCTGATGCGATTCACCCTGCCGGCGTAGCGCGCACCCGCCGGTAGCCGGCCCGCAGCTCGTCCTCGAGCGCGCGCGGCACCGCGACCCCGTACTCGCGCTCGAGCGCGTCGCGGCGGGCGACGAAGGCGGCGATCGCCGCGTCGATGCCGTCGGGCACGTCGGTGATGCCGAGCGGGCGGAGCAGGTGCGCGTGCAGCTGCGGCATGTGCTCCGCCACGAGGTCGTGACGGCCGGCCGCCTCCTTGGTCACGAGCCACCAGGTCCAGTCCCAGAAGTGCGTGTCGATCGCGGCGAGCGTGTCGGGACCCGGCTCCGGGGCCGGCGCCGCCGCCTGTGCCTCGTCGAGGAACAGGTACTCGAGCTTGGTCGGCCCGTGCAGCATCACCTGATAGACGGGGAAGTGCCCCATCGGCTCCCATTGCTCGCCGACCGGCTCCAGCGGCGCCACCAGCGCCGGCATGTCGCGGGCCACCGCCGCGAAGTCGGAGGTCTGCACGGCCACGTCCCAGTCGGACAGCTCGTGGTGCTCGCCGCGCGCGCGCGAGCCGGCGAACTCGGCACCGGTCACGGCCGGATGGGCGGTTACCAGCCGGCACGCGGTCGCGACGAGATCGTCCACGCCACGATCGTCGCACAGCCGCCCTGGCAAACGTTCGCCACGCGGTTAGGATCCCGGCTCGCAGCCGAGGGAGAGGAGAGGGGATGACGGTCGTGAAGTCCGACGCGCTCCGCGAGCTCGTCGACACCGAAGCGGAGGTCGAGCGGCTCGGCACCGGCTTCACCTTCACCGAAGGGCCCGTGTGGAACGCGGACGGCGAGTTCCTGCTCTTCAGCGACATGCCCGGGGACGTGCGGCGGCGCTGGAGCGAGCCGGACGGCGTGACCGAGATCATGCGGCCGTCGAACAAGGCCAACGGGGTCGTCTACGACGCCGACGGCAACCTGCTCGTCTGCGAGCACAGCACCAGCTCGCTGGTGCGCGAGCGGCCGGACGGCACGCGCGAGCCGCTCGCCACGCACTTCCGCGGCAAGGAGCTCAACAGCCCCAACGACGTCATCACCCGCAGCGACGGCACGATCTACTTCAGCGACCCCTGGTACGGCCGGATGCCGGTGTTCGGCGTCGAGCGCGAGCGCGAGCTCGGCTTCCAGGGCGTGTACATGATCCGGCCGGGCGCGAGCGACCTCGAGCTGATCGTCGGCGAGGACGAGTTCGAGATGCCCAACGGGCTGTGCTTCAGCCCCGACGAGTCGCTGCTGTACATCAACGACACCCCGAATGCGCTGATCCGCGTCTACGACGTCGACGCGGACGGCACGATCGCGAACGGCCGCCTGTTCCTCGACCGCATCGGCAGCGGCGTCATCGAGGAGGGCATCCCGGACGGGATGAAGTGCGACGAGCGCGGCAACATCTGGGTGACCGGCCCGGGCGGCGTCTGGGTGATCAGCCCGGCCGGTGAGCACCTCGGCACGGTCGAGGTGCCCGAGAACGTCGGCAACCTCGCCTGGGGCGGCCCGGACTGGAAGACGCTGTTCCTGCCCAGCTCCACGTCGCTGTACCGCATCGAGACCAAGGTGGCGTCCGCGCCGCTCCCGTACCACTGAGGAGGCGCTGTGAACCTCGATCCCGGGCGCACCGCGCTCATCATCCAGGACCTGCAGAACGACGTCATCGCCGACGGCGGCGCGTTCGCCGACTCGGGCGCGCCCGCCCACGCGCAGAGCCAGAACGTCGTCGAGAACGTCAGGACGCTCGCCCAGGCGGCACGCGACGCGGGCGTGCCGGTCATCCACGTCCACTACATCGTGGAGAAGGGCGCCCCCGGGCTGAAGCTCAACGCTCCGCTGTTCCAGGGCGTCAAGGAGGCCGACGCGCTCGTGCGCGGCAGCTGGGGCGCCGCGCCGGTCGACGGGCTGGAGCCGCAATCGGGCGACCTCGTCGTCGAGAAGACGCGGATGAACGGCTTCTACAACACGGTCCTGGACAACCTGCTGCGCGGGTTCGGGACCGAGACGCTCGTCATCACCGGCGCCTGGACGAACATGTCGATCGAGCACACGGCGCGCCACGGCGCCGACGCCGGTTACGAGATCGTCGTGGTCAGCGACGGCACCTCGACCGTGAGCGACGAGTGGCAGAACGTGGGGCTCAACTACGCGCTGACGAACGTGGGCCGGACCGCGACCGCGCACGAGGTGACGCAGGCGCTGCGGTGATCAGACGCGCCGGGGCCTGCTGAGGCCGCAGTCCGGATCGAAGGACGCGAAGCGCCGTCCGGGCCGGATGACCCCGACGCGCCCGGTCGTGACGAACGCGATGCGGCCGTACCAGACGGCGTCGTCCCAGTCGGCACAGCGGCTCGGCCGCGACAGCACGACCTTGAAGCGCCGCCCGTGTCCCGGGCACGTGCGGCGGGTGCAGTCGAAGCCCGGCGGCTCGTCGACACGCATGCGCCCGAAGCCGATCGCCTTGCGGCCTCCGAACGTGCGCCAGCGGATCTTGCGCACCGTGGCGACGAAGCGGATCGTCACCGAGCGCGGACGGGTCCTGAGCCTGGGCTGGTGGCCCGACCAGTAGCGCGCGCTCACCCGCTCGCGGAACGCGATCCGGCTCGCGAACGCACCGCTCCACGGCCGCCGGCTCGGCGGCACGCTCGGGTCCTCGGCCGGATCGCAGATCACCGGCCCGTCGCCGACCGCGGTGAAGCGCACGCTCGCGCCGGCGACCGCGGCCTCGGTGAGCCGCGCGTCCAGCGCCGTGTCGCCGACCTTCGGCGCCCGGACGCGAACGTCGGTGGCGCTCGCCGGCAGCCCGACGATGACCGACGCGCCGACGCCGCAGCCGACGCCCTCGATGAGGACATCGCCGGTCCGCTCCGAGTGCGCGACGAGCGTGGCGCCGGCGGCCGTTCCCGGGCACACGGCGGCGACCACGGCAGCGAGCCCGATCGCGCGTCTCGTCACGCGCAGACACTACCCGCATCACGAACGCCGGTCGAATCGCGACGGCTGCGCCTCCGCCGTCCTGAGCCGCGAGTGACGGCGCCCGTAGACGAGGTAGATCGCGAGCCCGAGCACCATCCAGATGCCGAACCGCAGCCACGTGATGCCCGGCAGCTGCGTCATCAGGTAGATGCACAGGATGCAGCCGATGATCGGCACCACGGGGACGAGCGGCACCCGGAACCCGCGCTCCATGTCCGGCCGCGTGCGGCGCAGGACGATGACGCCGACGTTCACCAGCACGAACGCGAACAGCGTGCCGATGTTGACGAGCTCGGCGATCTCGGCGAGCGGGACGACCGCGGCGATCGCGGCGATGAACAGCGCGAAGCCGGCGGTCAGCCCGACCGGCGTGCCGGTGCGCTCCGACACGCGCGAGAAGCGCCGCGGGACGAGCCCGTCGCGCGACATCGCGAACATGATCCGCGTCTGGCCGTAGAGGACCGTCAGCACGACCGACGTGATCGCGATCAGCGCGCCGACCGAGATGACCGTCGCGCCCCACGGCATCCCGGCGCCGTCCTCGAGCACGGTCGCGAGCGGTGCCTGCGAGCCGGCGAGTGCGTCGAACGGCAGCGCGCCCGTCGCCGCGATCGCGACGAGGCAGTACAGGACGGTCGCGATCGCCAGCGAGCCGATGATCGCGATCGGAAGATCGCGCTGCGGGTTCTTGGTCTCCTCGCCGGACGTGGAGATCGCGTCGAACCCGATGTAGGCGAAGAAGATCAGCGACGCGGCGCTCACCACCCCGTCGAGCCCGCCGTGGAAGAACGGCGTCAGGTTGTCGGAGTTGAAGGCCGTGAACGCGAGCGCGATGAACAGGAGGAGGATCACGCTCTTGACGAGCACCATGATCGTGTTCGTGCGCGCGCTCTTGCGCACGCCCGAGATCAGCAGGCCGGCGACGGCGAGCACGACGAACACGGCCGGCAGGTTCACGGTCCCGCCCTCGCCGGGCGGGCCGGCGATCGCCTCGGGCAGCGTCCAGCCGAACGCCGAGTCGAGCAGCTCGTTGAAGTACTGGCCCCAGCCGACCGAGATCGCCGCGACCGACACGCCGTACTCGAGGATCAGGTCCCAGCCGATGATCCACGCGACCAGCTCGCCGAGCGTCGCGTACGCGTACGTGTAGGCGCTCCCCGAAACCGGGATCGACGACGCCAGCTCGGCGTACGACAGCGCCGAGAATGCGCATGTCACCCCCGCGAGCACGAACGACAGGAGGATCGACGGACCGGAGTCCACGATCGCCTCGCCGATGATGACGAAGATGCCGGTGCCGATGATGGCCCCGAGCCCGAGCGCCGACAGGTCGAGGAGCCCCACGACCCGGCGCAGCTGATGTCCCTGCTCGTCCGCCTCCCGCACCAGCATCTGGGCCGGCTTGGTGGTGAACAGACCCCCACGCTCCGCTACCGCCATGGCGACGTCTTCTCCGGTGCGACGACGATCGAAACGCGCGCGGGCGCTCGCGCGCGCGACGGTTCCGTCCGGCGGCATCTCTATCGTTCAGGGGTCCATGCCGCCCTTCAAGCTCGACGCCGTCTACTCACCCACCGCGGATCAGCCACAGGCCATCGACGGCATCGTCGAGGCGGTCGAGAGCAATGCCCGCGGCACCACGCTGCTCGGCGCCACCGGCACCGGCAAGACGATGACGATGGCGGCGACGATCGAGCGTCTGCAGCGCCCGGCGCTCGTGCTCGCCCACAACAAGACGCTCGCGGCGCAGCTGTGCAACGAGTTCCGCACGTACTTCCCGCAGAACGCCGTCGAGTACTTCGTCAGCTACTACGACTACTACCAGCCCGAGGCGTACGTCCCGAGCAAGGACCTCTACATCGAGAAGGACTCGGCGATCAACCAGGAGATCGACCGCCTGCGCCACGCGGCGACGGCGGCGCTGTTCGCCCGCCGCGACGTCGTGATCGTGGCGAGCGTGTCGGCGATCTTCGGCCTCGGCTCGCCGGAGACCTACAACGACAACTGCCAGATCCTGCTCAAGGGCGGCGACGTCGATCGCGACGAGCTGCTGCGCAAGCTCGTCTACCTCCAGTACAACCGCAACGACACCGCGCTCGGCCGCGGCACGTTCCGCGTGCGCGGCGACACGCTGGAGGTCTTCCCCGCCTACGCCGAGACGGCGTTCCGCGCGCTGCTGTTCGGCGACGAGGTCGAGCGCCTGCAGCACTTCGATCCGCTGACGGGCGAGCTGATCGTCGACGACCTCGAGCACGTCGCGATCTGGCCGGCCACGCACTACAACGTCAAGGAGGGCACGATGGAGCGCGCGGTCGAGGAGATCGGCCGCGAGCTCAACCACCGCTGCGCGGAGCTGGAGGCCGAGGGCAAGCTGCTCGAGTCGCACCGCCTGCGCCAGCGCACGCAGTACGACATGGAGATGCTGCGCGAGGTCGGGTTCTGCTCGGGCATCGAGAACTACTCGCGGATCCTCGACGGCCGGCCTCCGGGCGCGCGCCCGTACTGCCTGATCGACTACTTCCCGAAGGACTTCGTCTGCTTCATCGACGAGTCGCACCAGACCGTGCCGCAGCTCGGCGCCATGTACGAGGGCGACCGGTCGCGCAAGACCACGCTGGTCGACTACGGGTTCCGGCTGCCGAGCGCGCTCGACAACCGGCCGCAGACGTTCGACGAGTTCATGTCGATCACTCCGCAGCTCGTCTACGTATCGGCGACGCCCGGCCCGTACGAGCGCGAGCACTCCGCCGCCATGGTCGAGCAGATCGTGCGACCGACCGGGATCGTCGACCCCGAGGTCGAGGTCCGCGAGACCCGCAACCAGATCGACGACCTGATGCGCGAGATCCGCGAACGCACCGAGCGCGACGAGCGGGTCCTGGTCACGACGCTCACGAAGAAGATGAGCGAGGACCTCACCGACTACCTGCTGGAGATGGGCTTCAAGGTCCGCTACCTGCACTCGGAGGTCGACACGCTGGAGCGCATCCAGATCATCCGCGAGCTGCGGCTCGGCGAGTACGACGTGCTGGTCGGCGTCAACCTGCTGCGCGAGGGGCTCGATCTGCCGGAGGTCTCGCTCGTCGCGATCCTCGACGCCGACAAGGAGGGCTTCTTGCGCGGCGAGACGTCGCTGATCCAGACGATCGGCCGCGCGGCGCGCAACGTCGAAGGCAAGGTGCTCATGTACGCCGACAAGGAGACCGAGGCGATGCGCAAGGCGATCGAGGAGACCGACCGCCGGCGCGCGATCCAGGTCGCCTACAACAAGCAGCACGGCATCACGCCGGAGACGATCGTCAAGGGCATCTCCGACATCACGGAGTTCCTGATGGGCGAGGGCAAGGTGCCCAAGTCACGGCGGCGGCGCGAGAAGCGCGTCGACATGGAGCCGCACGAGATCGAGCAGACGATCGTCGAGCTCGAGGAGGAGATGCTCGCCGCCGCCGAGGAGCTCCGCTTCGAGTACGCAGCCAAGCTGCGCGACGAGATCCGCGAGCTGCGCCGCGAGCTCGACGAGGCGACCGCGCCGGCCGAGTGATCCTGCGCGCGGTTCGCGAGGCGGATCTGGAGGTCCTGTGCGAGCAGCAGGCCGATCCGGAGGCCCACCGCATGGCCGCGATACAGCCGCGGGGACGCGAGGAGTGCTTCGCTCACTGGCGCGAGGTGCTGGCCGATGACGCCGTGAACGTGCGCGCGATCGACGTCGACGGCGAGTGCGCCGGGCACGTCGTGAGCTTCCTGCGCGACGGGCGCGGGCCGCGCGAGGTCGGCTACTGGATCGCGCGCTCGCACTGGGGGCGCGGCATCGCGACCGCGGCGCTGGCCGCGTTCCTGCAGGAGGAGACGCGGCGCCCGCTGATCGCCGGCGTCGCGGTTCACAACCTGGGCTCGCGGCGCGTCCTGGAGAAGTGCGGCTTCATGCTGACCGAGACGCAGACCGACCCCAAGGGCGACGGCGTCGACGAGTGGCGCTTCCACCTCGAGTAGACGCCGCTGCGGCCGCCCGCGACGCGCCGGTTGCCGGCGCCGCCGCCCTCGCGTGCCTCGTCGAGTTTCTCGCCGCGCGCGCGGTGCCGGGCGTCGAGGAGGTGGTCGACGGCGTCTATCGCCGGACGATCGCCGGCGGCCGCGTGATCGGCCTCGGCGCCCCCGAGGCGGCGCCGATCCTCGGCGCCGACCCGGGTCCGGCCGACGCCCACCTCGGCCGCGACCCGGTCCTCGGCCCGCTCGTCGTGCGCCGGCCCGGCCTGCGCGTGCCGGGGACCGTGGACGGCGGGGAGCTGGCGATCCGCGCCGTGATCGGCCAGCAGATCTCGGTCGCCGCCGCGCGCACGATCGCGGGCCGGTTGGTGGCGATCGCCGGCCGGCCGCTGCCGGAGCCGGTCGGGACGCTGACGCACGTCTGGCCGAGCCCGGCGGCGATCGCGGAAGCGGCGCCGGCGCTGCCGATGCCGCGCTCACGCCGCCGCACCGTCGCCGCGCTCGCGGAGGCGGTGGCCGGCGGGCTGCGGCTCGAGCGCGGTGGCGACGCACGCGCGGAACTGCTGGCGCTGCCGGGCATCGGGCCCTGGACGGCCGAGTACATCGCGATGCGCGCGCTCGGCGATCCCGACGCCTGGATGCCGACCGACCTCGGCGTCCGGCACGGTCTCGCACGGCTCGGGGTCGGCGCCGGGGCCGCGGACTCGTGGAGGCCGTACCGCGCACACGCGGTGATGCACCTATGGTCAGCGCTGAGCGACCCGTGAGCGTCTGCGCGCCACGGTAGCCTGCCGCAGCCATGTCGAGACTCGCCTCGTTCGTCACCGGTCGCCGGACCAAGTGGGTCGTGATCGCCTTCTGGCTGGTGGCTGCCGCGGCGCTCGGCGGCGTCGGCTCCAAGCTCGCCGACGTCACCAGCGACGACACGTCCAGCTTCCTGCCCGACGACGCCGACTCCACGAAGGTCCAGGCGCTGCTCAAGGACCGGTTCCCGGGCGGCGAGACGAGCATCGGCCTGATCGTCTACCGGCGCGCCGGCGGCCTCACCGAGGCCGACCAGCGGCGCATCGCCGCGGACGCGGCCAAGGTCGACGACACGATCCCGGTGCTGCAGCCGTCGATCACGCCGTTCGGGCCCGATGCGCCCGACGGCCTCGTGTCCGAGAACGGCGAGACGGCGTACACGGTCGTCACCGTCCCGCTGGACTTCCAGAACGCCGCCGACTGGGGCGCCGACACGCGTGACGTGGTCGGCGGCCGGGGCGACGGCCTCGAGGTGTGGGTCACCGGCGACCTCGGCTTCTTCGCCGACTTCGTCGAGGTGTTCGGCGAGCTCGACGCGAAGCTGCTGATCGCGACCGTGCTACTCGTCCTGATCCTGCTCGGCGCGATCTACCGGGCACCGCTGATCGCGATCACGCCGATCGTCGTGGTCGGCATCGCGTACACGATCGCCACCGGGTTCATCTACCTGTACGCGAAGGCGGGCAACACGGTCAACTCGAACTCGACGGGGATCCTCGTCGTGCTGATGTTCGGCGTCGGCACCGACTACTGCCTGCTGCTGGTGAGCCGGTACCGCGAGGAGCTGCACCGGATCGAGGACAAGCACGAGGCGATGGCGCGCGCGCTGCGCCGCGCCGGCCCGGCGATCTTCGCCAGCGGCTGCACGGTGATCTCGGCGATGCTCGTGCTGCTGCTCGCCGACACCGGATCCACGAACGGCCTCGGGCCCACGTCCGCGATCGGCATCGCGTGCGCGCTGCTGGCGGGCCTGACGCTGCTGCCCGCGATCCTGACGATCATCGGGCGCCGCGGCTTCTGGCCGCGCCGGTCCGCCGTCGCGTTCGACCCGGACGTCGACCTCAGCACGCGCAAGGGCCTGTGGCGCCGGTTCGGCGACCGCGTGCTGCAGAGGCCCGCGCTCGCGCTGATCGCCACGCTCGCGCTGTTCGGCGTGTTCTCGCTCGGCTTCCTCTCCTACAAGGAGGACTACTCGATCGGCGGCGCGTTCAAGAAGGACGTCGAGAGCGTCGACGGGTTCAACGTCCTCGCACGGTCGTTCCCGCAGGGCGCGCTGGCGCCGACCACGATCGTCGTCCAGCGCGAGGGCGGCGCGGTGACCGACGAGGACATCGAGGAGGTGCGGTCGCGGATGGCGGACGTCGACGGCGTCGCCGCCGTCGGCCGGCCGGTGCGCTCGACCGACGGGCAGATCGCCCGCGTCGACGTCACGTTCGGCGACGACCCGTACTCCGAACAGGCGCTCGCGCGCGTGGCGACCGTGCGCGAGCGGCTCGAGAACCTGCCGGGCGGTGCGACTGCGCTGGCGGGCTCGGGCAGCGCCGTGCAGCAGGACTTCAATGCCGCCGCCGAGCGCGACACGAAGGTGATCGTGCCGGTCGCGCTGGTGGTCATCACGATCATCCTCGGGATCCTGCTGCAGGCGATCGTCGCGCCGCTCGTGCTGATCGCGACGGTCCTGATCTCGTTCTTCGGCACGCTCGGGCTCTCGATCTGGTTCTTCATCGAGGTGCAGGGGACCGCCGGCGTGGACGCGTCGCTGCCCACGTTCGCGTTCATCTTCCTCGTGGCGCTGGGCGTCGACTACACGATCTTCCTGATGAGCCGCGTGCGCGAGGAGGCGCGCGTGTACGGCACGCGCGAGGGGACGCTGCGCGCCCTGGCGGCGACCGGGCCGGTGATCACGAGCGCGGGCATCATCCTCGCCGGCACGTTCTCGGTGCTGATGACGCTCCCGGTGACGTTCATCTTCAACATCGGGTTCATGGTCGCGGTCGGGATCCTGCTCGACACGTTCGTGGTGCGGACGATCATGGTGCCCGCCGCGGTCGAGCTCCTGGGCGATCGCGTGTGGTGGCCGTCGACCGCCCGCGGCGGCGGCCACGCGCTGCGCGAGCACGCCGAGCCCGAGGACGTGGCGGTCCCCGAGCACGCCTGAGCCACCAGCGCCGTGTCCGTCCCGCCGCCTCGGCTGGGCCACCCGGTACGGTGCGGCGCGATGGCGTTCGACGCGGTCGCCCTGCTGGACTGGTACGCGCGCGTGCGGCGGCCGCTGCCGTGGCGCGCGACCCGCGATCCGTACGCGCTGCTCGTCAGCGAGGTGATGCTTCAGCAGACGCAGGTCGCGCGGGTGATCCCGTACTACGAGGCGTTCCTGGACCGGTTCCCCGATGCGGCGGCGCTGGCCGCGGCGGCGCCGCGGGACGTGCTCGCCGCCTGGAGCGGGCTCGGCTACAGCCGCCGCGCGCTCGCGCTCCAGGCCGCGGCGCGCGTGGTCGACGAGCGGGGCTGGCCCGCGGACCTGACCGAGCTGCCGGGCGTGGGGCCGTACACGGCGGCGGCGGTCGGATCGTTCGCGTGGGACCGGCAGGAGCCGGCGGTCGACACGAACGTGCGGCGCGTGTTCGCGCGCCACGACGGCGTCGCCCGCGGACCGGCGGCGCTCGCGG
>DASSUW010000343.1:0-7004 GCA_035706585.1 Solirubrobacteraceae bacterium
CGCGGCCCTCGATCGCGTACAGCTCCCCACGCACGACGTCTTCGGCTACGCGCAGCGCCCGCACCGCCCGCGTCTCCCGGCCGAGTGACCGCCGCCGGTGCCGGCGACCGCCAGTTCCTCGCGCAGCACGTCGTGCTTGCCGGCGTCGTCGAGCTGCTCGACGGCCGCCCAGACGACGGCGACCGCCGGGTCGGCGAACGGCTCGCCGCGCACGGGCGCCGGCGCGGGTGACGTCGTAGCCGCCGCATCCATGCCGCGACCGTACGCGAACCGGCCCGGACAGACCCGGAAGGCCGCTCGTGCACCAGGGCCTGACGAGCGACCGCTGCCACGCAGCCATGCGGGCTCGCGCCCCTGTTCCCAGGTTCTTCGGGCGGCCGGGCCGACCGACCCCGGACACAAACCCGAGAACGTCGTTTCACGCGCTCGCCCGGCGAAACCCGAGAACGCATGGCCCAGAGCCACGAAACGCACCTCCCGGGGGCCGGCCGACGAAAGCCCGAGCGCAGCCGGACGGACCCGCCGCGCGGTAAGAACGCGGCCGCGGCGTACGCTCACCATCACGATGACCGACACCTTTGTGATCGTGGGCGGCGGCCTGGCCGGCGCCAAGGCCGCGGAGACGCTGCGCGAGGAGGGCTTCGCGGGCCGGCTCGTGCTGATCGCCGCCGAGGACGAGCTGCCGTACGAGCGGCCGCCGCTGTCGAAGGGCTACCTGCTCGGGTCGGCGCCGCGCGAGGAGGCGCAGGTCCACCCGCGCGAGTTCTACGGCGAGCATGACATCGAGCTGCTCGCCGGCGTCGCGGCGACGGCCGTCGACGTGGTCGAGCACCGCCTCGCGCTGGCGGACGGCCGCAGCGTGACCTACGACCGGCTGCTAATCGCCACCGGCGCGGTGCCGCGCCGGCCGCCGATCCCGGGGATCGACCTCGACGGCGTGCACACGCTGCGAACGCTCGCCGACAGCGACGCGCTGCGCGCGGCGTTCCAGCCTGGCGGCAGCGTCGCGGTGATCGGCGCGGGCTGGATCGGCTGCGAGGTCGCGGCAGCGGCGCGCACGCACGGCGCGGACGTCGTGCTCGTCGAACGGGCCGCGACGCCGCTGCACGCGGTGCTCGGCCCCGAGCTCGGCGGCTGGTTCGGGGACCTCCATGCGGCGCACGGCGTACGCGTGCTCACCGGTGTGGCGGTGGAGCGCATCGCCGGCGCCGGCCGCGTCGAGGCCGTGCGCCTGGGCGGCGGCGACACGATCGAGTGCGACGCGGTGGTCGTCGGCGTCGGCGTGGCGCCGGACACGACGCTCGCCGCGGCGGCCGGCCTGCAGATCGACGACGGGATCGTGGTCGACGAGCACCTGCGCACGAGCGCGCCGGACGTCTTCGCCGCCGGCGACGTCGCCAACGCGTTCCACCCGTACTACGGCCGCCACGTCCGCGTCGAGCACTGGGCGAACGCGCTCAACCAGGGCCCCGTCGCGGCGCGGTCGATGCTCGGCCGCGACGAGCCCTACGACCGCCTGCCGTACTTCTTCACCGACCAGTACGACGCCGGGATGGAGTACACCGGCCTCCACGACCCCCACGACACGCTCATCCTGCGGGGCGCGCCCGCCGACGCCGCCTTCCACGCGCTCTGGCTCGACGCCGAGCGGCGCGTGACGGCCGGCATGCACATCAACCAGTGGGACACGATCGAGTCGGTCGAACGGCTCATCCGGGCCGGCGCACCGGTCGACCTCGAGCGCCTCGCCGACACGGACACCGAGCTCGACGCCCTCGCACGAGCACCGAGCTGACCGCGCGCCGGGCTGCTCAGCGCAGCCGCGGACGCATCACGCGTACGGCTTGAGCCCGCTCTCGGCCAGGAACATCAGCGCGGCGGTGACGCGCTTGCTCACGTCCTGCGCGTCGGCGAGGCCGAGCTTGAGGAAGATCGCGTTGATGTGCTTCTCGACCGCGCGCTTGGTCAGGAACAGCGACTCGGCGATCGCGAGGTTGCTCTTGCCCTGCGCGATCTCGCTCAGCACCTCGCGCTCGCGAGCGGTGAGCTCCTTCAGCGGCGAGTTGTCCATCTGCCCGCGGGCGTGCACGAGCTGCTCGACGATCTTCGGGTCGATCATCGAGCTGCCGTCGGCGACGGCCTGGATCGCCGCGGTCAGCTCGGCCCGGTTGTGCACGCGCTCCTTGAGCAGGTAGGCGCGCCCGTCCGAGCCGCGGTCGAGCAGCGCGAGCGCGTAGGCCGGATCGGAGAACTGGCTGAGCACGACGACGCCGATCGCCGGTTGCGCGTCGCGCAGCTCGCCGGCGAGCCGGATGCCCTCGTCGGTGCTCGTCGGCGGCATCCGGATGTCGGTGACCAGCACGTCCGGCTGCTCGCGCTCGCACACGTCGCGCAGGCTGTCCACGTCGCCGACCGCGCCGACGACGTCGATGCCGGGATCGCCGGCCAGCAGCTGACGCACGCCCTCCCGCACGATGATGCTGTCGTCGCCCAGCGCCACACGGATCGGCATGCACCGAACCCTAGCGTCAGACACGCGACACCACGCGGCAAGGAAGCATGCATCCCGGTCAGCGGCGGGCACACCCCATTGCCGCCATGCCGGGTACCTGAGACCGTCCTCCGATGACCGGTCGGCCGATCCGCGTCGTGACCGTCGATGACCAGGCGCCGTTCCGCGAGGCGGCACGCGTCCTCGTCGACGGCACTCCCGGCTTCGAGCTCGTCGGCGAGTCGTCCGGCGGCGAGGCGGCGCTCGAGCTCGTGCGCGACTGCGATCCCGACATGGTCGTGATCGACGTCCGCATGCCCGGCATCGACGGCATCGAGGTGGCCAACCGGCTCAGCGCGGAGGACTCGACGCGCGTCCTCGTCCTGGCCACCAGCGCCGACCTCCGCGAGTTCTCGCCGCTGGCCCGCTCGTGCGGCGCGGCCGCACTGGTCCAGAAGCGGTGGCTGACGCCGCGGCTGCTGCGCGGGCTGTGGATCGCCCACCGGCGGCGCTAGGCAGCGAGCGGCGCTCGGCGCCGCCCGCCCGTGGGACGCGGACGGGCGGCGCTTCGCGGTTCTAGGAGGCGGAGGGAACGCCCTCGCCGAGGGCGGCGCGCAGCCGCTCTTCCTGCTCGGTGTCGAGCGAGGTCTGGATCACCTCGCCGCCGAACGGGCGGACGCGCTCGAGCACGCGCTCGGGGGCCTCGGCGCGGCCCAGCATGATCAGCGCCGCGCCGCCGGGCGGCATCTTGGCACCGAGCTCCTTCATGAAGTTGTCGTTGACGCCGACGTCGGTGACCTTGCCCATGACGGCGCCGCTCGCCGCGCCGATCGCCATGCCGAACAGCGGCGCGAGGAACAGCAGGCCGATGAGCCCGCCCCACAGCGCCCCGCCGGCCGCGCCGGCGCCGGTCGTGCTGACCGCCTGGTGCAGCTTGATCTTGCCGTCCGGCCGGTGCTCGACCACGACGGCGTCGTCGAGCTGGAGCAGGTGCTCCTTGGTCATCTGGACCAGCTCGGTCCGCACCCGCTCGGCGGTGTCGGTGTCGGGATATGCGATCGCCACGAGTGTGCTCATGCGTGTGCCCCTCCTTCGCGCGTTGGACCGGTCCGAGTCTTCAGGCGCACCTGCGCTCGGGCAATGGGGCGCGCGGGCGTCTTCATGGGGAGGTACACACGGTGGCGCGGCCGGCGCGGAGCGTGTTGAGTTGTCAGTGGTCGGACCCGGATCCGGCGGTCGATGCCTGCCACAGCGCTCACAGACCCAGCGACGCCGAGCGTGCGAGGGACGCGCTCCCGGCTTCCGTTCGCCGTCGGTGGCGCCGCAGTCGCGCTGTGCGCGCTCGCGATCGCGGAGACCGCGGCGACAGCCCCCGCCGATTCCCGCTGGCAGCGGGCGCTGCTGGCGGCGCTGATCGTCGGGGTGCCGATGGCGGCCGGCGTCTATGGCCTCATGTCGCCCCAGACGTTCCGGTTCGGCGCGATGCTCGCGGGCTCCGGCGCGGCCTGGTCGCTGACGACGTTCGGCAACTCGTCCGACAGCCTGCTCTACAGCGTCGGCCGGGTGTCGGCATGGCTGATCTTCCCGCTGATCACCTACCTGATGCTCGCGTATCCGGACGGCCGCCTGGCGCCGGGGATCGACCGCACCCTGTTCGGCGGCGTGACCGCGCTGATCACCGTGCTGTTCGTCGGCTCGGCGCTGTTCGTCGAGGCGTATCCGACGCAGACGCCGTGGGCGTCGTGCGACGCCAACTGCCCGGCGAACGCGTTCCTCGTGCTCGACGACGAGCCCGCGATCATGGACGCGCTCGTGCGGCCGCTGCGGGAGCTGCTGGCGGTCGTCCTGCTCGTCGGCGTGGCCGCCTCGCGCATCGCCCGCTACCGCACCGCCCCGCCGCTGCAGCGGCGGATCATCGGACCGGTCGTGGTCGCGAGCCTGGTGTCGGTGATCACGCTGACGTTGTACCTCGTGGTGCGGCGCGCGGCTCCCGACGGCGAAGCGGCCGACGCGCTCGGATGGGTGTGGGCGATGACGATCCCCGCGATCGCCGCCGCGTTCCTGATCGGGCTGGTCCGCCGGCGGACGATGGTCGGAGAGGTGCTCGCGCGCGTCAGCCTCGAGCTGAGCCGCGGGCTCGATCGGGCGAGGCTGCGCTCCACGCTCGCCGCGGCGCTCGCCGACCCGTCGGTCGATGTCCTGGTCCCGGACGAGCTGCCCGGGCGCTGGCGCGACGCCGACGACCGGCTGACCTCGGGCTCGCAGGTGTCGGCGTCCGGCCGGGCGCTGACGCCGATCGCCGACGAGGACCGGGTGATCGCCGGGCTCGTGCACGACACCGCGCTCGACGGCGAGCTGCTGTCGTCCGTCCGCTCGCTCGTGCTCGCCACGGTGCGGCACGAGCGGCTGGTCGACGAGCTCGCCGGCTCGCTGCACGACCTCGAGCTCTCGCGCAAGCGGATCGCCCGCGCCGCCGACCTCGAGCGCTCGCGCATCGAGCGCGACCTCCACGACGGCGCCCAGCAGCGGCTGATCGCCCTGCGCATCAAGCTGTCGGTCGCGGAGGAGCTCGCGCTGACCGACCCGCAGGCCGGCGCCGACGCCGTGCACGCGATCGGCGACGAGATCGAGGAGACGCTCGAGGAGCTCCGTGCGCTCGCCCACGGCGTCTACCCCTCGGTGCTCGGCGACCGCGGCCTCAAGGACGCGCTGCGCACCGTGCTGTCCCGGTCGCCGATCCCGGCGCGCCTGCTCGCGCGCGACATCACCCGCTATCCACCCGAGGTGGAGACCGCCGTGTACTACACCTGCCTGGAAGCCGTGCAGAACGCGTTCAAGCACGCCGGCCGCGCCAGCGGCGTCTGGGTGTCGCTGCGCGAGAACCACGAGCTGCGCTTCGAGGTGCGCGACGACGGCGTCGGCTTCGTGCCGCCCGACGGCGAGTACAACGGCGGCCTCGGGAACATGCGCGACCGGGTCGAGGCGGTCGGCGGGCACCTGACGATCGACTCCGCGCCTGGACACGGAACCCGCATCCGTGGAACGGTGCCACTGCCATGACGCTCGAAGCGACGTACGGCCAGCCCCCGACCTGGCAGCCCGAGGCGCCGCGGCTGCGCCCGACGCGCCTGCTGCTCGCATGGATCGTCTCCGCCGCGGCCGTGGCGGTCACGGCATGGATCCTGCCCGGCATGGCGCTGGAGGGGACCGGCGCGGCGTTCGCGGTGGCGGCGGCGGTCGCCGTGCTCAACGCGCTGCTGCCGCCGGTGCTCGCGGCGCTGCGGCTCCCGTTCATGGTCGGGATCGGCTTCCTGCTCGTGCTCGCGGCCGACGCGCTCGTCCTCCAACTCGCGGCCGATGCGCTGCCGGACGACATCCGCGTCGACGGGTTCGGCAACGCGCTGCTGGCGGCGGTGCTGATCGCCGGCGTGAGCACCGGCCTCCAGGTCCTGCTCGGCACCAACGACGAGGACGAGTACAACTTCCGCGTCACGCGGCGGATCGCGCGCCGGCTCGGCGCCAGCGACCGCACGGACGTGCCCGGCATCATCTACCTCGAGATCGACGGGCTCGCGCTGCCGGTGCTGCGAGACGCGATGCGCGACGGCAGCGCGCCGACGATGGCGAGCTGGATCGCCGAGCACGGCTACCGCCTGACCGAGTGGGAGACCGACCTGTCGTCGCAGACCGGCGCCAGCCAGGCCGGCATCCTGCTCGGCTCCAACGAGGACATCCCCGCGTTCCGCTGGGTCGAGAAGGAGACGGGCCGGCTGATGACGTGCTCGTCGCCGGCCGACTGCGCGGAGATCGAGCGCCGCCACGCCAGCGGCATCGGCCTGCTGATCGACGGCGGCACGAGCCGCGGCAACCTGCTCTCCGGCGAGGCGGAGGAGACGATCCTCACCGTCAGCCGCACCGAGGCCGAGAAGCGCGCCAATCCGGGCTACCGGGCGTTCCTGGCCAACGGCTTCAACGTCACGCGCGCGCTCGCGCTGTTCGTCTGGGAGGTCGCGCTCGAGATCACCGCGGCGCTGCGCGCGGCGCGCCGCAACGTCCGCCCGCGCGGCCACCGCGGGGGCGCCTATCCGCTGATCCGCGGCGCCATGTGCGTGATCATCCGCGACCTCATCGTCTTCGGCGTGCTGACCGACATAATGCGCGGCCGCCCCGCGGTGTACGCGACGTTCTCGAGCTACGACGAGGTTGCGCACCACTCCGGGCTGATGCGCGCCGACACGATGGAGGCGCTGCGCAAGCTCGACCAGCAGTTCGGGCGGATCGAGCGCGCCCGCCGTTACGCGCCGCGCCCGTACGAGATCGTCGTGCTGTCCGACCACGGGCAGACGCAGGGCGCCACGTTCAAGCAGCGCAACGGGTACGGGCTCGACGAGCTCGTCGAGCGCTCGCTCGGCCGGGCGAGCGTGACCGGCGTCGCCGGTGGCGACGAGCAGGACGCGATGGTCAAGCACGCGGTCGGCGAGGCGACCGGCCGCAAGCCGGCCAAGAAGCCGAA
>DASSUW010000344.1:0-14546 GCA_035706585.1 Solirubrobacteraceae bacterium
GGCCGCCGGCCAGCGCCGTGCTGTCGGTCCCCGAGCGCTACTGGACGTGGACGGCGCGCGCGGGCGACGACGTCCAGCCGGTCGTGCACGCGTTCGCGGGCTCGCAGCCGGCACTCGAGCGCCTCGCCGTCGCCGACGGACCGGAGCGCTGGCTCGCGTCGATCGCCCGGCTGCGTCCGGACCTGGAGCTCGAGCCCGGCGGCTGCGTGCTCTCCACGTGGCCGGGCGGCGCCTACTCCGTCCACCCGCCGGGCGGCGCGGACGCCGCGCTCGCCGAACGCCACGGCCCGCTCCTGTTCGCGGGCGAGCACACCGCCGGGCCCTACGCGGGGCTGATGGAGGGCGCGCTGCGCAGCGGGCTGCGCGCCGCCCACTCGCTGCTCGGCACGAGCGACCCGATGAACGCGCGCTCGGTCGGCACCGGTTCGCGGCCGTCGGCGCGCAGCAGGTAGATCGTGCGGCGCATCGGCTCGACGTCGGCGACCGCGAACTCCACGAGGTCGCCGCGCTCGAGCTCCTCGGCCGCGTCAAGCCGCGACACGAAGCCGATGCCGAGGCCGGCGCGCACCGATCGCTTGATCGCCTCGCCGGACTCGAGCTCCCAGCGCTTGGCCGGGTGGTAGCCGGCGCGCGCGAGCCGGCGCTCGGACACGGCGCGCACGCTCGACCCCTGCTCGCGCGTGAGCAGGGTCCTGGCGCCGAGCTCGGCGACCGACACGCGCGCGGCCAGCGACCCCGGCGCGGCGATGCCGACGATCTCGTCCTCCAGCCACGGCTCGGCCACGATCCCCTCCGGCCAGTCGACCTCGCCCGCCAGGCCGAGCGAGACATCGCGCTCGGCGACACGCTCGGCGACCCAGCGGCTCGAGCCCATCACGACGTCGACCCGCACGCCCGGATGCCGCTCGGCGAAGCGCTCGAGCAGCAGCGGGAGCACGTACGTGCCGGGAGTCGTCGACGCGGCCAGCGTGAGCGTCCCGCGCTCGGCGCCGCGCAGCGCGCGCAGCTCCTCGTGCATGCCGTCGAGCGTGTCGAGCACGCGCTGGGCATGCAGCGCGACGACCTCGCCCGCCTCCGTCAAGCCGCTCGCGCGCCCGCGGCGCCGGACGAGCTTCTCTCCGAGCGCGGCTTCGAGCGTCTTGATGTGCTTGCTGGCCGACGGCTGGCCCATCCGGCAGGCGTCGGCCGCCGCCGAGATCGACCCGCGGCGGCGGAGCTCGACCATCAGCCGCAGGCGCTGCGGATCGAGCGTGTCAACTATGCCGGGAGAGAATGCCACCGATACGAAAGCTGAATTTGGAGCATACGGCGAGCTGCCGTACGGTCGCAACCATGTTCTTCCGCCAGCTCCTCAACGACGAGACGGCGTGCGCCTCCTACGTCCTCGGCTGCCCGACCAACGGCCGTCTCGCCGTGGTCGATCCGCACGTCGACCTCGTCGATGCGTACGAGGCGGCGGCCGAGCGCGCGGGCGCGCCGATCGTGGCGGTGATCGACACGCACGCCCACGCCGACCATGCCTCCGGCATGGACCGGCTCGTCGCTCGTACGGGCGCGACCGCGTACCCGCCGGAGGCGATCTCCGACGGCGACGTCATCGACCTCGGCAACACCCAGATGCAGGCCGTCGCAACGCCCGGCCACGCCCCGACGCACTGGGCCTTCGTGGTGACCGACCACCGGCGTGCCGGCGAGCCGTGGCTCGTCCTCACGGGCGACTCGCTGCTCGTGAACGACGCGGGGCGGCCGGACCTGCACGCCCACGGCGACGACACGCCGCAGGCGATGGCGCGGACGCTCTACCGGTCGATCACCGAGCGGCTGCTGCCCGAGGACCTGCCGCCGGTGCCGGTCCTGCCGTGACGCCGGTCCGCCTGGGCCTGCGGGAGAACCTCCCGCAGTTCTCGCTGCTCGTCGCGATCAACGCGTTCGTCGGCGCGATGGTCGGGCTCGAGCGCTCGACGCTGCCGCTGATCGGCAAGCTGGACTTCGGCCTGGCGTCCAAGGCCGCCGTGCTGTCGTTCATCGTCGCGTTCGGGCTCGCGAAGGCGCTCACCAACCTGGGGGCCGGGGTCTTCGCCCAGCGGATCGGTCGCCGGCGGCTGCTGATCGCCGGCTGGACGCTCGCGCTGCCGGTGCCGATCCTCGTCGCGACGGCGCCGAGCTGGGGGTGGATCGTCGCGGCCAACATCCTGCTCGGCATCAACCAGGGGCTCGCCTGGTCCATGACCGTCGTCATGAAGATCGACCTCGTCGGCCCGCGCCGGCGCGGCCTCGCGCTCGGCCTCAACGAGGCCGCGGGCTACGGCGGCGTCGCGGTCGCGGCGGCCGTGTCCGGCTGGCTCGCCGCCGACCTCGCGGCGCGCGACGTGCTCGCCGTCGCCGGGGCCGCCATCGCCGTCACCGCGCTCGCGCTGTCGGTGCTGTTCGTGCGGGACACCGCGGCGCACGTCGCGCTCGAGCAGGGAACGAGCGAGCCGCCGCCGCGCCTGCGCGAGGCGTTCCCCGACGCCACCTGGCGCTCGCCGTCGCTGCGCGCGTGCTCGCAGGCCGGCCTGGTCAACAACCTCAACGACGCGCTGGCCTGGGGCCTCGTGCCGCTGCTGCTGGCGAGCCACGGCGCGTCGATCGGCGCGATCGGCCTCGTCGCCGGGATCTACCCGGCGTTCTGGGGCGCCGGCCAGATCTGGACCGGCCACTGGTCCGACCGCGTCGGCCGCAAGCTGCCGATCGTCGCCGGCATGCTCGTGCAGGCCGCGGCGCTCGCGCTGCTGGCGCTGTCCGGCGGAGCCGTCGGCACGGCCGCGGTCGCGGCGGCGCTGCTCGGAATCGGGACCGCCCTCGTGTACCCGACGCTGATCGCGGCGATCTCCGACGCGGTGGCGCCGGTCGCCCGTGCGCCGATGGTCGGCGTGTACCGCTTCTGGCGCGACATGGGGTACGTCGCGGGCGGCGTGCTGGCAGGCGTCGTCGCCGATGCGCTCGGGTTCTCCGGAGCCATCGCGCTCGTCGCCGCCCTCACGGCCCTATCCGGTCTCGTGGTCGCAGTGGATCTGCGTGTTGATCAGTACTTGAAGCCCATGCGCGACGTAATCGACGCGCAGCGGCCGAACCTGAGCGGCAACGCGCCTCAAACCGTGCGCGGCCGGGCGTAATTGCGGACGCGCACGTCGAACGCCAGCTCGGCCTCGAACTCGGCATCGTCGGCGTGCCGGAACGCGATGTCCTTGGCGCCGAGCAGGTCCACGAACGCCTCGACGGCGCCAGGGTCGAGCTGCGTCCCGGCGACGCGCTGGAGCTCCACGACGGCGGCCTCGGACGAGATCGGCTGGCGGTAGGAGTCACGCGCCGTGAGGACGTCGTAGGTGTCGGCGACCGAGATCAGCCGCGCCGGCAGCGGGATGTCCTCGCCGGCCAGGCCACGGGGATAGCCGCCGCCGTCCCAGCGCTCGTGGTGACTGAGGATGATGTCGGCCACCGGGCCGTAGCCGTCGACGCGCCGGACGATCCGCGCGCCGTCCTCCGGGTGGCGCTTGACGATCTGCCACTGCTCGTCCTGAAGCTGCGGCGCGGCGAGCAGGATCGAGTCCGGGAACGCGAACTTGCCGATGTCGTGCAGCAGCGCGGCGGTGTGCACGAGATCGACCTGGTCGTCCGGCAGCCCCATCGAGGCCGCGAGCTCGCTCGCGTAGCGCGCGACCGCGGCCGAGTGGCGCGCGGTCATACGGTCGCGCAGCGCGAGCGTCTCGATCATCGCCGTCAGCACGCCGAGCTGGACGCTGGCGAGGCGCTGTGCGCGCTCCCGCGAGCGCAGCAGCTCGCGCAGCAGGTACTGGAACACCACGAGCACGACCGCGAGCAGCGACAGCGCCGCGAAGCCGCTCTTGACGTAGACGCCGGCGACCAGCACGCACAGCAGCGCGCTCACGAGCTCGGACGGCAGGACCGGCAGGAAGATCGTCCGGAACTCGTGCGCTAGCGACACCCGGTGGTGGAACGCGTAGTCGCCGGCGATGCCGAGGAAGTTCAGGAGGTTGGCGACCAGGAAGCCGCCGAAGATCAGCAGCAGGAACGCCAGGTCGTCCTGCTGCACGTCGAGCGCGTCGGCCGCCCACTCGATCAGCAGCGCGCCCACGAGCGGGAACGTCGCCCACGTCGCGAGATTCGTGATCAGGCGCGGCAGCGGGTTATGCGAGCGCAGCTGGTCGACGAGCACCGAGAGGACGCCGATCGTGGCGGCCGGCGCCGGTCCCAGCAGCGCCATCGCGAGCACGAGCGCGAGGAACGAGCCGGAGATCCGCTGGACGCCATGGCGCACCGGCAGCAGGTCGCTGATCAGCGCCAGCGCGAGCAGCACGACGAACAGCTCGACCGGCTCCCAGTCGGCCGCCGTCGAGGACAGCGCAGCAACGATCCCCGCCGCCACGAGCACGAGGACCTCGCACGCAAGCAGGCGCTTCGAACGAGTTGTCATCGTCTGGTGCGCAAGCCTACGCCTTGTTGGCGTGGTCAACACAACTCTTTGTACGCGAAACTATCTGCGATGCACGCCGCGGTCCTCCACGAGCACGGTGCGACGCCGCGTTTCGGGCACTTCGACGAGCCGCACGCGGGCGACGGCCAGGTCGTCGTCGAGGTCGAGGCGGCCGCCGTGCACCACCTCGATCTGCACAAGGCGACCGGCACGTTCTACACCGGGCCGCCGCCGCTGCCGTCGGTGGTCGGGACCGACGGCGTCGGCCGGCTGGCCGACGGCCGCCGCGTCTACTTCGACGTGATCGTCCAGCCGTTCGGCTCGATGGGTGAGCGCGCGCTGGCCGGCGCGGACGCGCTGTTCGACATACCCGAGGACCTCGACGCCGCGGTCGCGGCCGCGCTCAGCAACACCGCGCTCGCCGCGTGGCTCGCGCTGTCGTGGCGCTCGGGCCTGCAGCCCGGCGAGACGGTCTGCGTGCTCGGCGCCGCCGGTGCGGTCGGCGGCGTCGCCGTGCAGGCGGCCAAGCTGCTCGGCGCCGGGCGCGTCGTGGCCGTGGCTCGCGGCACCCTCGACGCCGTGCGCGGCGCCGACGCGGTGGTCAGCCTCGAGACCGGCGATCTGCCGGCCGCGCTGCGCGACGCCGCCGGCGGCGGGATCGACGTCACGATCGACACGCTGTGGGGCGAGCCGGCGCTGGCGGCGATGCAGGCCGCGTCACGCTACGCCCGCCACGTCCAGGTCGGGCAGGTCGCCGACGTGAACATCACGTTGCCGGCGCCGGCGATCCGCAGCCTGTCGCTCGACGTGCGCGGCTTCTCGGTCGCCCACCCGCCGGTCGAGCTCAAGCGCGAGGCGCACCGCCGGCTGGTCGAGCACGCGCGCCGCGGCGACATCGTCGTCGACGTCGAGCGCTTCCCGCTCGCCGACGTCGCGACCGCGTGGGAACGCCAACGCCAGTCGGCCGGCGGCCCGAAACTGGTACTCATCCCGTGAGCGAGGAGAGGACGCCATGATCGAGAACGGCAGACCGGTGGTACTGCGCCGCGGGACGGTGCTGACCATGAACGACGCCCACGAGATCCTGCACGACGCGGACGTGCTGGTCGTTGGCGAGGAGATCGCGGACGTCGGCCTGAACCTCGACGTCCCCGAGGGGACGTACGAGATCGACGCGGCGCGCGGCATTGTGATGCCGGGGATGGTCGACACGCACCGGCACATGTGGCAGACCGCGCTGCGCGGCTACGGCGCGGACTGGACGCTGAGCCAGTACTTCGTCTTCTTCTATCTGGAGTGGGGCAAGATCTTCCGCCCGCAGGACATCCAGGCGGGGAACGTGCTGTCGGCTATCGAGTCGCTCGAGGCGGGCGTGACCACGACCGTCGACTGGTCGCACGGGCTGCAGACCGTCGATCACGCCGACGCCGCCGTCGACGCGCTGCAGTCGGTTCCCGGCCGCTTCGTCCTGGCCTACGGCAACATCCAGCAGGGTCCGTGGGAATGGTCGCGCTCGGCCGACTTCCGCAGCTTCGTGGAGCGCCGCTTCGGCACCAGGGACGACATGCTCGGCTTCCAGATGGCCTTCGACGTCACCGGTGACCCCGAATTCCCCGAGCAGGAGGCGTTCAAGGTCGCGCGCGAGCTCGACGTGCCCGTGACCACGCACGCCGGCGTCTGGGGCGCCACCAACGACGACGGCATCCGGCTCATGCACGAGCACGGCTTCATGGGCCCCGACAACATCTACGTCCACGCCGCGACGCTGACCGAGGACTCCTACCACCGGATCGCGGCGACCGGCGGCTCGGTCTCGGTCTCGACCGAGAGCGAGCAGAGCGCCGGCCAGGGCTATCCCCCGACCTGGCAGCTGCGCAAGCACGACATCCCGGTCTCGCTGTCGATGGACACGAGCGTGTGGTGGAGCGGCGACCTGTTCTGCGCGATGCGCGCCACGCTCGGCGCCGACCGCTCGCGCGAGCACCTGGAGGCGCACGCCAGGGAGGAGACCGTCACCAACCATCACCTGCGCGCCGAGGAGGTCGTCGACTGGGCCACGCGCGGCGGCAGCCGGGCGCTGAAGATGGACGCGCTGATCGGCAGCCTCGAGACGGGCAAGAAGGCCGACGTCGTGCTCGTCAAGAACGACGAATCGCCGGTGATGTTCCCGGTCCTGCACCCGTACGGCCACGTCGCGTTCCAGGCGCAGCGGGCCGACGTGCACACCGTGCTCGTCAACGGCCGCGTCGTCAAGCACGAGGGCAAGCTCGTGGGCATCGACCTCGCACGCGCCCGCGCGGCGATCGACGAGACGATCGAGTTCGCACAGCGGACGATCGGCGACGCGTGGGAGGGCGGCATGCATCCCGACGTTCCGGAGCGCCAGGTCCGCGTGAATCCGTACCAGTACACAGAGTGGGGGAAGGTCAAGTGAGCGTGCAAGTCCAGAGCGAGCGTCTGGCCGAGGTGATGCCCGACCTGCTGGCGGCGATCCACGAGGTGATCGAGCGCCACCGCGTCACCGAGGAGGAGTGGATGACGGCGCTCCAGTTCCTGACCGAGGTCGGGCGCGCCGACGAGTTCGTCCTGTTCTCCGACGTCACGCGCACGTCGGTGCTGATCGACGCGCTGTCGCACTCCGACGACGAGTCGGGCGCCACGGCGAGCGACGTCGAGGGCCCGATGTACACGGTGGAGCCGCCGTTCCGCACGAAGATCTACGAGGAGTACGAGGGGATGGGCGACGACGACCCGCTGTTCGTGCGCGGGCGCGTCACGTCGACGTCCGGTGAGCCGCTGCCCGGCGCCGTCGTCGACGTCTGGCAGACGGGGCCGGCCGGCGGCTACGACGTCTGGGACGAGCGGCAGCCGGAGGGCAACTTCCGCGGCCGCATCAAGGCCGCGGAGGACGGCAGCTACGAGTTCCAGACGATGCTGCCGAAGCCGTACACGGTGCCGACGGACGGGCCGGTGGGCCGCTACCTGGAGGCGGTCGGCCAGCACCCGTGGCGGCCGGCCCACATCCACCTCAAGGTCACGGCGCCCGGTCACAGGACGCTCGTGACCCAGGTGTTCTTCCCCGGCGATCCCTACCTGGAGAACGACACCATCGGTGCGGTCAAGCCGGCGCTGGTGAGGCCGGTCGAGAAGCACGACGACCACCTGACGTGCGACTTCGACGTCAAGCTCGCGCCACAGTCGCCCTGACGTTCGACAACCTCGGCGAGGTCACCGCGCTGCAGCGCGGCGAGTGGCCCGAGGGCGCGCCGCTGGGCGAGCACTGGTCGGTCACCGAGTCGCTGCCGCGGATCCTCGCCGCGCTGGCCGAACACGAGGTCGAGGCGACGTTCTTCGTCGAGGGGCTGAACGCCGAGCTGTACCCCGACACGCTGCGGGAGATCGCCGCGGCGGGCCACGAGGTCGGCCTGCACGGCTGGCGGCACGAGCCGTGGTCGTCGCTGGAGCCGGCGCGGGAGCGCGAGCTGCTCGAGCGCGGCGTGGAGGCGTTCGACGCGCTCGGCTTGCGGCCGGTGAGCTTCCGGCCGCCGGGCGGTGATCTCACGCCGGCCTCGCTGGATCTGCTGCGCGAGCTGCGGTTCGAGTACGTCTCGCCGGCGGGCGACAGCGTCTCGGAGCGCGACGGGCTGATCGTGATGCCGTTCCGCTGGGAGCACGTCGACGCGTGGTACTACCTGCCGAAGTTCGACGGTCCGGACGATCCGGCGGCGTGGCGCGCGGCAGTCCAGCAGGCAGGCGACGCGACGCTCGTGTTCCACCCGTTCCTGCTCGACACCGAGGAGCGGTTCGCCGTGCTGCTAGAGGCGCTCGCGCACTAGCCGCGCGCCCAGCGCGAGCGCGCGCAGCTTGGCGAACGCGGTCGCACGCGGCAGGTACTTCATCCCGCAGTCGGGCCCCACCTGCAGCCGCTCGGCCGGGACGACGGCGAGCGCGGCCTCGATCCGCTCGGCGACCTGCTCGGGCGTCTCGACCGGCGCGTCGTCGGCGAGGTCGAGCACGCCGACCACGACGGTCTTGTGCGCGATCGGCGCGAGCACGGAGACATCGAGCCGCGGCTGTGCGGCCTCGATCGCGAGGATGTCCGCGGCGCAGGCCGCCAGCTCGGCCAGGAACGGGTAGCCGGGGGGCCGGTCGTGGACGACGTGCGCGTAGCCGAAGCACGTGTGCAGCGCCGTCGTGCCGGGCGCGTCCTGCAGCGCCCGGTTGATCGCCGGCAGCGCGAACGCCCGCGCCTTCTCGGCCCGCGACTGCAGCCACGGCTCGTCGATCTGCACGATGTCGGCACCGGCCGCGAACAGGTCGCGGATCTCCTCGTTGACGGCCGCCGCGAAGTCCATCGCCAGCTCCGCCTCGTCGCCGTAGGCCTCGTTGTAGGCCTGCTGGCTCATCGTGAACGGGCCGGGCAGCGTGATCTTGATCGTGCGGTCCGTGCGGGCGCGCAGGAACCGCGCGTCCTCGACCTCGACCGGCCGCGTGCGGCGGATCCTGCCGATCACGCGCGGCACGGCGTTGGTGCCGCCGGCGCGGCCGGGGACCATCGCCGGGTTGTCGATGTCGAGCCCCTCGAGCGCGGTCGCGAACCGGTTCGAGTAGCTCTCGCGGCGGATCTCGCCATCGGTGACGATGTCGACGCCCGCGCGCTCCTGGTCGGCGATCGCGAGCGCGGTGGCGTCGTCCTGCGCCTGTGCGAGGTACGGCTCGGGGATCCGCCACAGCTCGCGCGCACGGACGCGCGGCGGCAGCGACGCGCGCAGCCGCTCGCGGTCGATCAGCCAGTCCGGCTGCGGGTAGCTCCCGATGACGGTGGTGGGAAGGATCCGGGCATGATGACGATCCCGCACCCGGGGAGACAACGGATGGCAGCGGCGGCGCGGGCGATCATGCTGAGGGTTGGTGACCAGTCACGTCTCGCATCTGGTCAGCCGGCAGGCCGCCGTCGCGCTCGCGGTCGCGCTGGTCGCCGTGGCCGGCGCGGGCGTCGCGCGGGGGAACGAGGTCACCGATCTGGTCGCGGGCCTCACCCGAGCGGACGCGCCGCTCCGGCCCGGCTGCCGGGCCGCGCTGGCCCGGCACACGGCCGCCGCGTGGTGCGACCCGGCGCGGCGCAGCGTGGCCCGGCTGCGATCGAGCGCCCGCAAGCTGCGCCACGTCGACGCCACCCGCGCGGTGCGGCTGGCCGGCCCGCCGCTCGCGGTCGGACAGCCTGTCCGGGTCCGCGCACGGCACACCGGCCGCCGTGCCCAGCTGGTCCTCGTGGTCCAGGACGGCGATGCGGTCACGTACGCGCGCTTCGCCGGGATGGGCCGTGGGGCGCTGACCGCGACCGCCGTCAGCCGGGCGGCTCCCGTCGGGCTCCGCATTCGCCTCCGCACGCCCCGCCGGAGCCTGCGCCCGGTGGTGCAGCTCACGGCGATGCCGCCGGTGCCGCGCCCGCCCGTGCCGCCGCCCCGCCCACCGCCGTCTCCGCCGCCGTCGCGCCTGATCATCCAGGAGTGCGGCGGGGTGGCGCCCGCGACGGCCGACGACGTCGACGAGTTCAACGCCCTGTGGGGCCCCGAGCGTGCGGGACCCGGGTGGACCGGCGGCGACGTGACGTTCTCGGCGCCGCTGCCCGACGGCCGCACCGCATGGATCTTCGGCGACAGCTTCGTCGGCCATGTGACCCAGGACGGCCGCCGCACCGGCGGCCTGGTGCACAACTCGATCGTCGTCCAGGACGGCGCCTGCCTGACGACGTACGCCAACGGAACGCCCAGCGCCCCGGACGCGCTGCTCCGCCCCGCCGAGCCGACGGACGACTGGTACTGGCCGGCGGACGCGATCGTCGAGGCCGACCACCTGCACGTGCTGACGTGGCGCGTGCGCAGCACGGGTCCGGATGCGTGGGACTTCGAGATCACCGGCACCGAGCTCGCGACGCTGGCGCTGCCGGCTCTCGGCGAGCCGGAGATCCGGCCGCTGCCGGCCGCTCCCGGCGTCGCGTGGGGCTCCGCCGTCACCGAGGACGGCGACCGCACGTACGTGTACGGGATCCACGTCCACGCGGACGGCGAGCGCCGGCTCCATGTCGCGCGGACGACGACCGATCTTGAAGGCCCGTGGGAGTACCGCACCGCCGACGGGTGGTCCGCGGACCCGCAAGCGTCGGACGACCAGCTGGCCGGCATCTCGCACCAGGTCAGCGTGCTGCGGGAGGGCGACGAGTACTTCCTGATCACGCAAGATCCCGGCCTGGGACCGGGCATCGAGCTGTACCGCGCGACGGCGCCGTACGGCCCGTGGACACCGGCGCCCGAACCGCTGGCCACCGCCGCGCCGCCGCTGCCGGGCACGTTCACGTACAACGCGGCGGCGCATCCGGAGTTCACCGCCGGCGGGCTGCTGCTGCTCTCGTTCAACGTGAACGCGATCGATCCCGACGCTGCCCTCGTGGACGCCGCGATCTACCACCCACGGTTCCTCACGGTCCCGTGGCCGCCGGCGCCTACGGGATCTGAACCGACTGAGCCCAGGTGATCGTGGTCGCGTTCTCGCGGCGTGTCTCGGTGCCGGCGACCATCGCGGCCCCCGCGTCGAAGCCCTCGGCCGGGAGTTCGATGTCCCAGTTCGCGCCGGTCGAGCCCACGGTTCCGGCGACGCTGTGCCCGCCCTGCGAGAGGACGACGTGGATGGCGAGGATGTCCCCCTCCGGCTCGGGGTCCGTCTGGCCGGTCACGACGATCGCGCCGCCGCGGCGGTCGACGCGCGTGAAGTTCGGCTTCGCAGGCATCACGTCCCTCCTCGTCGGTCGCTGACCGCGATGCCCTTGCGCTCGTAGACGGCCAGGCCGGCGCTGGTCACGCCGTCGGCCTCGACGCGCCGACCACAGGTCCGGAGCACCGCGGCGAGATCGAGCATCGCAGCGCCCGTGTGCCACAGCAAGTCGGTCGTCTCGGCGAGTGCAACTCCCTCACGTGCGATCCGCTCCGCCTCGTCGCAGCGGCCGTCGGCTGCGAGGACCCGCGCGAGCGTGCCGCGCCAGATCACCTGCGTCAGCGTGTCCTCGGCCGCGGCGTCGCGCTCGGCGACCGCACACAGCTCGCGGGCCTCGTTCGGACGCCCGAGCGCGAGGACCGCCTGGGCCAGCATCGCGGTCGTCGTCGCGCGCGCACCACGGTCGGGCGCGGATTCGGCGTGGGCGCGGAGCGCGCGCTCGGCGCGGTCGGGCTGACCGCAGCACATGCGGATCCATCCCTCCAGGTGCGAGACGCCGGCGGTCAGGCCGCCGAGCGCCCCGAGGATCTCGCGCGCGTCGGCGAGCCCGCGCTCGGCGGCGTCGACGTCGCCGCGGAACGCATGCAGCAGCGCCAGCGGGTTCAGCGTCGACGCGGTGGCGAGCGGGCTGCCCCGGACGACGTCGAGCCACGCCTCGCACTGCCGGATCGCCTCGCCGACCGGCGTCGGACCGAGCGCGGCGGCCAGCGCGCGCCAGCCCACGAGCTCGAACAGCTCGCGCTGGGCGTCCGCGCGGCGCGCGAGCTCGGAGGCCTCGGCCCACGCGCGCTCGGCGTCGCGTGCGCGGCCCGCGTCCCAGGCGACATGGCCGTCGAGAAACGCGAGGCGGCACTGCCCGTAGTCGTCGCCCGCAAGCGCGCCGCGGCCGGTGGCGGCGATCCGGCGGGCCGGCTCGTACCCCGCGCTCGTCTCGGTCTCGAGGCGGATCAGCTCACGCTCGACCTGTGCGCGGATGCGCAGGCGAGCGTCCGGCGCGCCCGCTATCGCCTCGTCGGCGACCCGGATGGCCGTGTCGGTCCGGCCGGCCTCGTACAGGGCCGCCGCCAGCGCCGGCAGCGTCTCGGCGCGGGCGGCCGGGAACCACTCGAGCAGGGCGGCGGCGTGCTCGAGCAGTCGCGCTGCCGCGTCGGGGTCCCCGCGCAGCGACGCCGCATCGGCGGCGTCGGCCAGCCGCTCGGCCGCCTCGCCGGCCAGCGCCTGCTCGTGTGCGCCCGCGCTGCCGAGCTCGGTCCGGTAGCGGTAGGCCTCGGCGAGGTGGTGGCCGACGGTGGCGTGCTGCGCTCCCGGCCGGTCCGCGATCCAGCGCGCCACGTGCTCGTGGACGTCCGCGCGGCGCTGCTTGGGCAGGGCACGGTAGGCGGCCTCGCGGATCAGCGCGTGCGCGAACCGGAACGCGTCCTCGCCCGGCAGCTCCGGGGTCTCGGGGCGGATCAGCTCCTGGCGCACGAGCGACATGAGCCGCGCCGCCGGCCGTTCCGCCAGCGCTCCGGCATAGAAGCTGCGGCCCTGGACCGACGCCTCGCCGAGCAGCGCGCGCTCGTCGGGCTCCAGGCGGGCGATCCGCGCGGCCAGGACGGCCTGGATCGTGGCCGGCAGCTCGTCACCGGCGGCGCCGACCGCCACGAGCTGCTGCAGGAACAGCGGGTTGCCCTCGGCGGTCGCGACGATGCGTGCCGCCGTCGCCGCCACCACCTCGCCCGCGTGCTCGACGAGCCGCAGGGCCTCGCCGTCCGGCAGCGGTTCGAGCACGAGCAGGCCGCGTTCCGCCCGTGGCGTCATCCAGCCCGGCCGGAGCTCGCCGAGGTCGGGCCGCGCCAGGCAGACGAGCAGCACGGGGTGGCTGCGGACGAACGCGGTCAGGTACTCGAGCAGGTCGAGGAGTGCCGGCTCGGCCCAGTGCACGTCCTCCACCACGGCGACGAGCGGACGCGTCTCGGCGACGCGCTCGAACAGGCGCCGCACGGCCCAGAACGTCTCCTCGGCCTGCACCGGTCCGCCCGCGAGCCCGATCGCGCCGAGCACGATCTGCGCCCCGCCGTCGCTGCCGTCCAGCAGCGCCGTGACCCGGTCGCCGCCACCGAGCTGCTCGACGATCTCCGCCAGCGGCCGGTACGCGAGCCCCTCGCCGTACGTCGGGCAGCGGCCGATCGCGACGGTGGCCCGGTGCTCGAGCTGGGCGATGAACTCGCGCGTGAGCCGCGACTTGCCGATCCCCGGCGGTCCGACCACGGTGATCGCGTGACAGGCGCGCTGGTCGCACGCGCGGGCGAATGCGGCGCGCAGGCCGGCGACCTCGGCGAGGCGGTTCACGAACGGGCCGGCATGCGACCGGTCGCCGTCGCCGGCGAGCTCGAGCAGACGCCACGCGCCGCCGGCCGGCTCGACGCGCACGGCATGCTGCACGAGGTCGTGGACGCCGTCGCCGAGCAGGATCTCGGACGCGGCGGCCGCGCGCTCGAGCGCGGCGGCGAGCGCGAAGACCTCGCCGGTGGCCCGTGCCGGCCCGACGAACGCCTCGCCGCTCTCGACTCCCAGCGATCCGAGGCCCTCGGCGCGCAGCTCGACCGCCGCGCGCACGGCCCGCAGCGCGTCGTCCTCGTGCACCTGGGCCGTGCCGAACACGGCGGTGAGCGCGTCGCCGACCGAGCCCTCGATCTGACCGCCGTGGCGCTCGACGATCGCGGCGCAGGCGTCGAGCCGGCCGTGGAGCGACTCGGCGTCGAGCCGGGCGGCGAAGCCCGCCGAGATCACGGTCACGAGCCGGCGGGACGCCTGCGGCGCTCCCGCGGGCTGCGCCGCCGCGGGCACCGCGCGCTCCGGCAGCGCCAGCGCGCCGTCCTGGGCGAGGATCGCCCGCTCGAGCTCGCGCAGCCGCTCGCCCGGTTCGATGCCGAGCTCGCCGACGAGTCGCGTGCGCGCGTCCTGGTAGGCCTGCAGCGCGTCGGCCTGGCGGTCGGCGCGGTAGAGCGCGAGCATGAGCTGCGCCCGCAACCCCTCGCGGTAGGGGTGCTCGGCGATCAGCCCCTCGAGCTCGCCGATCACCTCGGCATGTGCGCCGAGCGCGAGCCGCGCCTCGAGCAGCAGCTCGCGCGCCGCGATCCGCGCGTCCTCGAGCCGGGCGATCTCCGGCTGCGCGAACGGCTCGTAGGCGAGGTCCTCGAGGGCGCGTCCGCGCCACAGCGCCAGCGCGTCCGTGAGCGTCGCGACGGCGTCGGTCGCGGCCATGCCGCGCGCCGCGGCGACCAGGCGGTCGAACCGCAGCGCATCGAGGTCGTCGGGG
>DASSUW010000345.1:0-9367 GCA_035706585.1 Solirubrobacteraceae bacterium
GGTGATGGAGCACCGCCTCGGGGACCTCTCCGACGCCTACAAGGAGGGCGCCGCGCACAAGCTCGGGCTCGTCGCGCGGACGGCGATCGCCGCCGGCGGCCTCGCGATCGCGCTCGCCGGCCGCCGCTCGCGGGCGGCCGCCGCGACCGGCGGCGTGCTGGTGAACGCCGGCGCCGCGCTGGCGCGCTGGAGCGTGTACAAGGCCGGCTTCCAGTCGGCCGAGAACCCGCGTCATACGATCGCGCCGCAGCGGGCGCGACTGAAGCGCAGCTGACATGGCGGCCGACGTCGAGATCGAACGCGCGCTCAACACGCTCAGCGCGACGCTCAACGACCAGGGGCTCGACCGCGTCGACGTCGACCGCCTGGACGAGATCGTCGTCGCCTCGCTCGGGGGAGCGGGACGTCTCCACGTGTTCCCCGACGCCGAGCGGCCGCAGCGCCTGGCGTGGCTGCGCGACAGCAGCGACGCGACGGTCGGCCGCGTCAAGCTCGCGGAGGACGGGCACTGGACGGTCAGCCGGTGCTGAGGCGCGCGCGCTGCGCCGCCGGCGTGCTGCTCGCCGTCGCGCTGGCCGGCTGCGGCGACCAATCGGCGCTCGCGCCGCGCAGCGAGCCGGCGCGCGAGATCGCGACCCTGTGGTGGTGGATGCTGGCGATCGCCGGCACGGTGCTCGGAGGAGCCCTGTTCCTGCTGTTCATCGGCTTCCTGCGGCGGCGTACGCCCGGCATCCCGCTGCTCGGCAAGCGCGAGGGCGTGGCGACGGCGCTCGTCGTCGTGTTCGGGATCCTGATCCCGCTCGGAACGAACGTCGCCGTGTTCGTCGTCGCCAACTTCGTGGTCGCGAAGGCGACCGAGGCGCCGGACCCGCGGACGACGCCGATGAGGATCGAGGTGATCGGCCATCAGTGGTTCTGGGAGGTCCGCTATCCGGGGACGACGGCGATCACCGCGAACGAGATCCACATCCCGGCCGGGACGCGCGTGAACGTCGTCGCCACCACCGACGACGTCATCCACTCGTTCTGGGTGCCCCAGCTCAACCGCAAGATCGACATGATCCCCGGGCATACCAACCGGGTGCTGCTGGAGGCCGACGAGCCGGGCCGCTACCGCGGGCAGTGCGCCGAGTTCTGCGGCGCTCAGCACTCGCACATGGCGATGTACGTGTACGCCGATCCACCGGACCGGTTCCGCCGCTGGCTTGACGAGATGGCCGCCGACGCCGCCGCGCCGGCCACGGCCGAGGCGCGGCGCGGCGAGCGGGTGTTCCTCGACAACGCGTGCGCGAGCTGCCACACGATCCGCGGGACGGAGGCGCGCGGCGAGGTCGGCCCCGATCTGACGCATCTGCAGAGCCGCTCGACGCTCGCGGCACTGACGATCCCCAACCGCCCGGGCTACCTCGCCGGCTGGGTGCTCGACCCGCAGCACGTCAAGCCCGGCAACCGCATGCCGGGCCTCAAGCTCGCCAACGACGACTTCAACGCCCTGCTCGCCTACCTGGAGGGCCTCAAGTAGTCATGGCCGCGATCGATCCCGCCGCGCAGCGCCTGCACATCCAGCGGCTCGAGCGCATCTGGACCGAGCGGCACGGCCTCGTCGGCTGGCTCACGACGACCGACCACAAGCGGATCGGGATCCTCTACTTCTTCACGTCGCTGGCGTTCTTCGCCGCCGGCGGCGTCGAGGCGCTGTTGATGCGCACGCAGCTGATCGAGGCGAACAACCAGCTGCTGTCGCCGACCGCGTACAACGAGATGTTCACGTTGCACGGGGTGACGATGATCTTCCTGTTCGTCATCCCGATGTCGACCGGCGCGTTCGGAAACTACCTGCTGCCGCTGATGATCGGGGCGCGCGACATGGCGTTCCCGCGGATGAACGCGCTGTCGTACTGGATCTTCCTGGCGTCCGGGCTGTTCATCTACACGGGGCTGTTCCTCGGGGAGGCGCCCGACGCCGGCTGGTTCAACTACGTGCCGCTGGCGTCCAAGCAGTACTCACCGGACGCGAGCATCGACTTCTACGCGCTGGGCCTGATCTTCACCGGGATCTCCTCGACCGCGGCGGCGGTCAACTTCATCGTGACGATCTTCAAGCTGCGCGCGCCGGGCATGTCGCTCAACCGCATGCCGCTGTTCTGCTACGCGTTCCTCGCGGTCTCGTTCGCGCTGCTGTTCGCGCTGCCGCCGCTGACCGGCGCCTGCATCCTGCTCGAGCTCGACCGGCGGCTCGGCTTCGACTTCTACAACGTCGCGGCCGGCGGCGAGCCGCTGCTGTGGCAGCACCTGTTCTGGATCTTCGGCCACCCCGAGGTCTACATCATCATCCTGCCCGCGTTCGGGATCGCCACCTCGATCATCCCGACGTTCACGCGGCGCAAGATGGTCGCGTTCCCGATGGTCGCCGTGGCCGAGGTCCTCGTCGCGTTCATCGGCTTCGGCGTCTGGGCGCACCACATGTTCGCGGTCGGCCTGCCGACGGTGACGACGATCTACTTCGCCGCGGCGAGCTTGATCATCGTCATACCGAGCGGCATCCAGCTGTTCGCCTGGATCACGACGATCATCACCGGCACGCCGATCTTCAAGACGCCGCTGCTGTGGATCATCGGCTTCATCGTGCTGTTCATCATCGGCGGGCTCACCGGCGTGATGTTCGCGGCGATCCCGTTCGACCAGCAGGCGCACGACACGTACTTCGTCGTCGCGCACTTCCACTACGTGATCTTCGGCGCCGCCGTGTTCCCGATCCTCGGGGGGATCTACTACTGGTTCCCCAAGCTCACGGGCCGGATGTACCACGAGCGCGCCGGGCAGGCGAGCTTCTGGCTGACGTTCGCGGGCACCATGCTCACGTTCTTCCCGATGCACATCGTCGGCCTGCTCGGCATGCCGCGGCGCACGTACACGTACGAGCCGGGGCTGGGATGGACGGCGCTGAACCTGATCGAGACGCTGGGCGCCTACCTGCTCGCCTCCGGCCTGCTGCTGATGGTCGCCAACCTGGTGATCAGCCGCTTCCGCGGCCCGCCGTCGGGCGACGACCCGTGGGGCGGTGACACGCTCGAATGGGCGACCACGTCTCCCCCGCGGCCATACAACTTCCCCGTCATCCCGAAGGTCACGAGCCCGTACGCCATGTGGGACAAGGAGGACCGGGAGGTCGACGCGCAGCGGCTCGCGCGCGGCAGCCGCACGCTCGAGGAGGGCCACGAGACGCCGGCCACGACGACGCTCGACGCCGAGTTCGACGAGATCCTCGACATGCCGTCGGACTCCTGGGCGCCGCTGCTGCTCGCCGCCTCGCTGTCGGCCATATTCGTGATGCTGCTCACCGGCCACTGGACGACCGCGCTCGTGTTCGCCGGCCTCGCCGCCGCCGTCCTCGCCGCCTGGCACTGGAAGGAGCCGCAGGAGGCATGAAGCCGGTCACGCGCAGCACCGACGCCACGACCACCGCCGAGGCCGTCGCGGTCGCGCGGTCGCGCCGGACCGTCCCGAACGGGCTCTGGGGCATGCTGCTGTTCGCCGCCACCGAGGGCGCGCTGTTCGGCACCCTGCTCGCGACCTACTTCTACCTGCGCTTCCGGAGCGCGCAGTGGCCGCCGCCCGGCATCGAGGCGCCGTCGGTGGCGCTGCCGCTCGCGCTCACCGGGGCGCTCGTGCTGACGACCGTGCCGATGGGCCTGGCGGTGCTCGCCGCCCGCCGCGGCCGCGTCGCCGCCGCGTGGGGACTCGTGGCGCTCGCGCTCGTCGTCCAGGCCGGGTACCTCGCGTGGCAGATCGTGCTCTACGTCGACGACCTCGGGAAGTTCGCGCCCGACGAGAGCGCGTACGGGTCGATCTACTTCACGCTGCTCGGCGCCCACCACGCCCACGTGGCGTTCGGGCTGCTCCTGAGCCTGTGGGTGCTCGTGCGGCTCGCCTCGGGCCTGACGAACTACCGGATGATCACGCTGCAGGCCGTCGCCCTGTACTGGGCGTTCGTGAACTTCGTCGCCATTCTCGTGGTGGCCGCGCAGGTGTCGCCGTCGTGAGGTTGCCGCGCGTCCAGCTCGGTGAGGCGACGCTGCTCTGGCTCGGCGTCTTCGGCGCCCCGGCGGCATGGGCCGTCCAGCACATCGCCGGCTTCTCGCTGACCGAGGCCCGGTGCCGCGAGGCGGCGACGATCGGCGGCTGGAGCCTGGACATGGACGCGTGGACGATCGCCGTCACGGCGCTCGCCGCGATCGTGGCGGTCACGGCCATCGGCGCGGCGATCGTCACGTTCCGGGGCACCCGCGGGGCCGAGGAGCCGCCGCGCGAGCGCATCCACTTCCTCGCCGTCATCGGCATCACGATCGGCCCGCTGTTCCTCGCGATGATCCTGATGAGCGGCCTCGGCGCCGTCTTCCTCCCGCAATGCGTCCAGTCATGACCCGCACCGGCGCAGCCGCGGTTCTGGTCGCGGCCGGGCTCGTCACCGGCTGCGGCTCCACCAGCTCCCCGGTGCAGGGCGCCGACGCCGGCCATGGACGCGACCTGATCCTGCACTACGGGTGCGGCAGCTGCCACACGATCGGCGGGATCGAGACCGCCAACGGCACCGTCGGGCCGCGACTGACCGGCTTCCGCTCCGATCGCTACATCGCCGGCGATCTCCCCAACACGCCCGAGAACGCCGCGAGCTGGATCCAGGACCCGAAGCGCTACGAGCCGGGAACGATCATGCCGGACCTCGGCGTGACGGCGCCGGAGGCCCGTGACATCGTCGCCTACCTGCTGGAGCACTGAGTGCGGCGGGCGCTGCTCATCGTCATCGTGGCGCTGCCGCTGGCGTGGGCGGCGGCGACCGCGACCGCGCAGCCGCCGATCGTCGAGCCCGAGAACCCGGGCTCGAAGTCGTCGCTCGAGCTCGGTCGCGAGCTGTTCGGGGGCAACTGCGCGCGCTGCCACGGCAGTCGCGGCGAGGGGATCACGGCGCCGACCGGCGACGCCGAGTGGACGGGCCGCGGGCCGTCGCTGAAGGACGTCTCGCCCGCGACGGTCGACTTCTACCTGCGCACCGGCTACATGCCGCTCGGTGCTCCCGACGAGCAGCCGGAGCGGCGCGGCCCGCAGTTCGACACGCGCCAGCTGCGGGCCCTCGCGCAGTACGTGGACTCGATCAGCAACGGCACGGCGCCGGTGCCGGATCCGCATCCCGAGGCCGGCAGCGTCTCGGACGGGCTCGAGCTGTTCACCGAGCACTGCGCCGGCTGCCACCAGGTCGTCGCCGAGGGCGGCGTCGTCACCGGCGCGCGCGTCCCACCGCTCGACGGGATCCCGCCGGTCGAGATCGCCGAGGCGGTCCGGACCGGCCCGTACGTCATGCCCAAGTTCTCCGAGCGCGACATCACCGACGCCGAGCTCGACTCGATCATCGCCTACGTGCGGTACGCGCAGGATCCCGACGATCGCGGCGGCTGGGGGATCAATCACCTCGGTCCGTTCCCGGAGGGCATGGTGACCTGGCTGATGGCGGCGATCGTGCTCGTCGCGACCTGCATCCTGATCGGGGAGCGGCTGCGGTCATGAGGCGGGTGCCGGGATGGCTGATCGTGCTGCTCGGCCTGGCCGGGCTCGCGCGCCGGCGCCGCGCGGACGAGGACGGCGAGCGGATCGTGGAATCCGGGGACCGGCAGCCGCGGGCGGAGGCAGCCGTGATCGTGCTGCTGCTGCTGTCGGCGCTGGCGGCGGCCGGATTCGTGGTCGCGTACGGACTCGACGCGTCGATCCAGGTGATGGGCGCGGCGCTCGGCGGGTCGCTCGCGCTCCTGGCGGTCGCGCTGATCGTCGTCGCCAAGCGGCTGGTCGTCTCCGAAGAGCTCGAGGAGGAGTACTCGGGATCGCATCCCGACGAGCAGGAGGCGATCGCGGAGATCGTCGAGGAGAGCGGCTCGCGGCTGACGCGCAAGCGGCTGCTGGTCGCCGCGGCGGGAGCGGCGGGCACGTCGATCGGCGTCGCGCTCGTCACGCCCGCCGCCTCGCTCGGCCCGTTGTTCGACTCCTCCCCGCTCTACCGCACGCCGTGGCGCGCGGGACGCCGGCTCGTCGACAAGCATGGCGAGCCGCTGATCGCCGATCGGATCGAGATGGACACGTTCTACACCGCGTTCCCGGAGGGCGCGAGCCAGGACGACCTCGGCGCACCCGTCGTCGTCGTCCGCCTCGAGCCGACGGCGCTCGACCTCCCGTCCGGGCGCGAGGGCTGGGCACCGGAGGGCATCCTCGCGTAC
The DNA here is from genome assembly GCA_035706585.1 of Solirubrobacteraceae bacterium. Lineage (GTDB taxonomy): Bacteria > Actinomycetota > Thermoleophilia > Solirubrobacterales > Solirubrobacteraceae > DASSUW01. Next base: position 6,264 of record DASSUW010000345.1, read on the forward strand.
TCGAAGATCTGCACGCACGCGGGCTGCGCGATCGCGCTGTACCGCACGCCGAAGTTCGCGCCGACGCAGCCACGGCCGGCGCTCGTCTGCCCGTGCCACTACTCGACGTTCGATCCCGCGACCGGCGCCCAGGTGCTGTTCGGGCCGGCCGGCCGGCCGCTGCCGCAGCTCCCGCTGCAGATCGCAGCGGGGCGCGAGCTGCAGGCGGCGGGCAACTACTCGGGGCCGGTCGGCCCCTCCTGGTCCGGCGTCCGCTCCAAGCCGCCGAGCTGATGCGCCGCGATCCCGTCCGCGACCCGCTCCGCTTCATCGACGAGCGCACCGGCGCCGCCCCGTTCCTGCGCAAGACGCTCCGCTATGTGTTCCCCGACCACTGGTCGTTCCTGCTCGGCGAGGTCGCGCTGTACGCGTTCGTCGTGCTCGTCGCGACCGGCGTCTACCTCGCCCTGTTCTTCGAGCCGAGCCTCGCCGACACCGTCTACGCGGGACCGTACGCGCCGCTGCAGGGCGTGGCGATGAGCGAGGCCTACCGCTCGGTCGTCGACATCTCGTTCTCGGTCGACGCCGGGCTGCTGCTGCGCCAGACCCACCACTGGGCCGCGGACGTGTTCGTCGCGGCGATCGTGCTGCACCTGCTGCGGATCTTCTTCACCGGCGCGTTCCGCAAGCCGCGCGAGCTGACCTACCTGATCGGGCTCGCGATGCTCTTCACGGCGCTGCTCGAGGGCTACCTCGGCTACTCGCTCGTCGACGATCTCCTGTCGGGCATGGGACTGGCGATCGGCTACGGCGTCGCGCTGTCGGTGCCCGTGGTCGGCGGCGATCTCTCGCTGCTGATCTGGGGCGACGAGTATCCGGGGTCCCCGGCGTTCATGTCGCGCATGTACATCGCGCACGTGTTCCTGCTGCCGGTGCTGATCGCCGGACTGATGGGCCTGCACCTCGCGCTCGTGGCATCCCGCCACCACACGCAGTTCCGCCGCATGCCGGGCCAGACCGAGCGACGGCTGATCGGCGTGCCCACGTTCCCCGGCCAGGCGCCGCGCTCGCTCGGTCTGCTGGCGGCGGTCGCGGCGGTGCTGGTCCTGCTCGGCGGGCTCGTGCAGATCAACCCGATCTGGCTCTGGGGGCCGTACGAGGTCGCGCTCGGCACGAACGGGGCGCAACCGGACTGGTACCTGGGATGGCTGATCGGCGGCCTGCGGCTGATGCCGGGGTTCGATGTCGTGATCGGCGACTACACGCTGATCCCGAACCCGTTCTGGGGCGGGGTCCTGTTCCCGCTCGTGGTGTTGAGCGTGCTCGCCGCGTTCCCCTGGCTCGAACGGCGCGTCAGCGGCGACCACCGCGCCCACAACGTGCTCGACCGCCCGCGCGACGCTCCGGGCCGGACGGCGTTCGGCGCGGCCTTCCTGGCGTGGGTGACGATCGTCTTCGTCGCCGGCTCGGCGGACCGCGCGACCGTCTTCTTCGGACTCGACTACGAGAACCAGATCCGCGTCTACCGGGTGCTCGTGTGGGTGCTGCCGGTCGTCATCTTCTTCATCGTCCGGCGCATCTGCCGCGGTCTTCTGGAGGCCGAGGCGGTCGAGGAGATCCGCGATCAGGCCGAGGCCGAGGGCCGCGTCGCCGCGGGCTGATGGTCCTCGTCGACCAGCACCTGCAGGTCGTGCGCGATGTCCTCGGGAGCGATCGGCTCGCCGCCCGACCAGCGGCCGCGCAGCCGTCCGCGGCGGTCGACGAGCCACACGCTCGCGTCGTGCGTACGCGGATCCGCGAGCCCGCCGGCCGCGCCGATCACGTACCAGTCGCGCCAGATCGGCCGCAGCCGCGGCTCGGCGCCGAGCAGGTAGTGGAACTGGCGCGGGAGGCGCCGCTTGGCCACCCAGGCGCGGGCAGCCGCCGGCGTGTCGCCGCGTGGGTCCACGCTGACCGCGAGGACCGCGACATCGTCCGCGCGCCGCCCGAGCTGGTCGAGCCCGTCGGCGATCTCGGAGCCGATCAGCGGGCAGACGTCGACGCAGTGGGTGTACAGGAACGTCACGAGATACGGACGCGCGAGCCGCGTGCTGTCGACGCGCCGGCCGTGCTGGTCGCGGAGCGCGATGCGCGGCGCCGCCGCGCCGTCGAGCGCTGCCGGGAGCAGGTTGGCGCGCAGCCCGGGAGCCGGCTGGGCGTCGGCGCCGCCGTCTCGTCCGGCCGCCAGCACGCCGATTGTCGCGCCCGCGAGGATCAGCACGAGCGCGAGCGCCGCCCGCGGACCGTGTCGGACGCGATCCATCTGATCCATGCTAGGACCGCCGGCGGGAGGGCTTCGTCCTTATGCTGACGGCCGCCATCCTCGCCGGCTACGGCGCCGTCTACCTGCTGCGCGTCCGCACGCTCGCCCGCCGCGGGCGTCCGGTGCCCGCATGGCGCGTGACGTGCTTCGTCGCCGGCCTGATCGTCCTGGGCGGCGCGGTCGCCGGACCGCTGGCGGACCGCGCCGACGAGCGGATGACCGCCCACATGCTCGAGCACCTGCTGATCGCCGACGTCGCGGCGCTGCTGCTCGTCCTCGGCCTCACCGGGCCGCTGCTGGCGCCGCTCCTTCGCATCCGCGCGATCGCGTGGCTGCGCGCGCTCGGCCATCCCGCCGTCGCCGTCGTGCTGTGGGCGGCGAACCTGGCGCTGTGGCACCTGCCGGTGGCGTACGACGCCGCGGTCCGGCACGACTTCGTGCACGCGCTCCAGCACGCCTGCTTCCTCGTCGCGGGCGCGAACCTGTGGATGCCGCTGTTCGGCCCGTTCCCGAAGCCGCCGTGGTTCGGGAACGCCGCCCAGGTCGCGTACGTGCTCGTCGTGCGCGGGATCGGAGCCGTGCTGGCCAACGTGTTCGCGTGGGCGGGCACCGCGTTCTACGCGACCTATCCCGACGTCGGCGACCAGAGCGCGGCGGGCGCGGTGATGATGGCCGAGGAGAGCGTCGTCATGGTCGCGGTGCTGACGTGGCTGCTCGTGCGCTGGTTCCTCGACGCCGGCGAGCGCCAGGAGCTGGTCGAGCTCGCCGATGCGCGGGGCGTGGCGATCGACGAGCGGCGCGTCGCGCGCGCGGTGGCAGCGGG
>DASSUW010000346.1:0-24099 GCA_035706585.1 Solirubrobacteraceae bacterium
GTTCGCCGGCCTCGGCGCGGCCCGCATCCGGCGCCTGTTCGCCGAGGCGCGCGCCCATCGCCCGGCCGTGATCTTCATCGACGAGATCGACGCCGTCGGCGGCGAGCGCGGGTCCGACAACAACTCCGAGCGCGAGCAGACGCTCAACCAGCTGCTGGTCGAGATGGACGGCTTCAACACGACCGGCGACCTCGTCGTGATCGCGGCCTCGAACCTGCTCGACAAGCTCGACCCGGCGCTGCTGCGCCCCGGTCGCTTCGACCGCCAGATCTTCGTCTCGCCGCCCGACGTCTCCGGCCGCGCGGCGATCCTCGCGGTCCACACGCGCGGCAAGCGCCTCGGCGTCGTCGATCTCGAGCTGATCGCCCGCCAGACCGCCGGGCTCACGGGCGCCGACCTCGCGAACCTCTGCAACGAAGCGGCGATCTTCGCCGCTCGCTCGCACAGCAACCGCATCGAGCAGGCGCACTTCGACGCCGCGCTCGAGCGCGTGGTCGCCGGCATGCAGTCGCGGCGCACGCTCAACGACCACGAGCGCCGCGTCGTCGCGTTCCACGAAGCCGGCCATGCGCTGTGCGCCGAGATCCTCCCCGGCGTCAACCGCACGCACAAGATCTCGATCGTCCCGCGCGGCCGCGCGCTCGGCTACACGCTGAACCTGCCGGAGGAGGATCGCTACCTCAAGACGCGCGAGGAGCTCATCGACTACATGACCGTTCTCCTGGGAGGGCGGGCGGCCGAGCAGCTCGTCTTCGGCGCCGTGACGACCGGCGCCGCGGACGACCTGCACCGGGTCGCCGAGATCTCGCGCTCGATGATCCACGAGTACGCGATGGGTACGGCGATCACGTCGCGCCAGGTGTCGGCGGAGGGCGGCGCCGTGTCGGACCGCACGCGCCAGCTGCGAGACGAGGAGCAGCAGCACCTGGCCGACGAGGCGATGCGCGGGGCCGTCCGGATCATCACCGAGCACCGCGACAAGCTCGACCGGCTCGCCAACTCGCTGCTGCGCAACGAGGTGCTCGAGCGCGCCGACATCGACCGGATCATGGACGGCACGCCGCGCCTGCGCCGCACGCCGGGCCACGGCTTGAGGGTCGTGGCGGCGACATCGGACGAGTGTTGACTCAAGCACGCTGATCGCAATGCCGATGCCCCGGGAAATGGGGCAGGTGCATCGCTTGTCGGATCGTGCCGCGGAGTTCCGCGAGCTGCTCGCCCCTGGCGCGATCCGGGCCGTGTTCCAGCCGATCGTCCGGCTCAGCGACCTGCAGCCCATCGGCTACGAAGGCCTCGCGCGCTTCCCCACGCCCCCCGGGCTCGTCGCGCTGCCGCCCGATGTGACGCTCGCTGCCGCCGCCCGCTCTGGGCTGCGCCAGGAGCTCGAGGTCGCCTGCTGGGCCGCCATGACCGCGGCCGGCGAGCCGCCCGAAGGCCGGCTGCTGTTCGTCAACGTCGCGCCCGACGCGCTCGGGCATCCCGGGCTCGCCAAGCTGGCCGACCAGCTCCCGCAGCGGCTCGTGATCGAGCTCACCGAGCAGGACGCCGTCCAGGACATCAAGCGCATCCAGGAACGCCTGAAGCCGTGGATCGCGCGCGGCGCGCTCGTCGCGGTCGACGACGCCGGCGCCGGCTTCACGTCGCTCGAATACGTGGCGGAGATCCGCCCCGACTTCCTCAAGCTGTGCCGCGGCATGGTCACGGGCGTCGACCTCGACGCCTCGCGCGAGGCCGTGCTGCGCGCAACCGTCGCGTTCGCCCGCGAGGTGGGCGCGCGGATCGTCGCCGAGGGCGTCGAGCGCCAGGAGGAGCTCGCCGTGCTGCGCTGCGCCGAGGCCGACTTCGGCCAAGGCTGGCTGTTCGGCCGCCCGGCCGAGCCGTGGCCCGCCGATCCCGAGACCGCCGCACCGCCGCTGCGCGTATCGTCCGCCGGCGGCCGGCTCGAGCGCGCGATCGCATCCGCGCCGACCGTGCGCGACGCCTCCGCCGTCGTCGTCGAGCACCTCGCCCGCAGCGGGCTGATGCCGAGCGTCTATCTCGAGCAGGGCGGCCGCCTGCGCTGCCAGGCCTCGCGCGGCTACTGGCAGGTCTTCGACGGCATGCCGCCGTCGGCGGGCGTCATCGGCCGCACGTTCCGCACCGGCACGACCACCGAGGTCAGCAACACGTCCGAGCATCCCGACTTCGTCGTGTCGGTCCCGTCCGTCGTCGCCGAGCTGTGCGTGCCGCTGGTCGTCGCCGGGCGCACGGTCGGCGTGATCAACGCGGACTCGCCGACCCGTCCCGACGAGGGCGCGCGCTGGGAGATCGAGCGCTGCGCCGACCTGCTCGCCCGCCGCGTCGAGGCGCTCGGCGGGCCTGAGGGCACGGTGCTGCCGGCACAGCGGCTCGCGCGCGCCGTCGCCCGCATGTCGGTGCTCGCGGATGCCGAGGACATCGTGCGCGAGGCCGTCGCCTCGGCGCGCGACCTCGCGCGCTTCGAGTCGGCCATGGTCGCGCTCGACGACGGCCACGGCGGCCTGTACGTGCACCACGCCGAGGGCCCGTTCGCGGTGATCTTCTCCGAGCTCGAAGCGGCTGAGCTCAGCGCGATCGCGCACTGGGTCGATCTCGGCACGTCGTCCTACACGGTCGCCGAGGCGGCGGGTCGCGGGTTCGCCGGGCACGAGACGCTGCGCGGCGCCGGCGCGGCGTCGCTCGTCGTGCTGCCGCTCGCCGCCGCCGGCCACCGGATGGGCGTGCTCGCGCTCGCCGACCGCACGCCGTACCGGCTCGCCACCGACCACGTGGAGCTGCTCGAGCTGCTCGCGGTGCAGGCCGCCGGCGCCCTGCGGATGGCGGCCGCGGTGCTCGAGCTGCGCGAGCGCGCCGCGCGCGACCCGCTCACCGGGCTCGGCCACCACGCGACGTTCCACGACACGCTGCCGGCGGTCCGGCGCGCGACGCCGCCCGGTCGCAGCACCGCGGTGCTGATCGCCGACGTCGACGGGTTCAAGGGCATCAACGACACCCGCGGCCACGCGGCCGGCGACGACGTGCTGCGCACGATGGCGGCGGTCATGCGCTCCGCCGCGCCCGCCGGCGGGCGCGCGTTCCGCATCGGCGGGGACGAGTTCGCGCTCGTGTTCGAGTGCGCCGACGCCGCCGCCGCGGAGCAGGTCGGCTGGCAGCTGCGCACGCAGGCGCGCGACCGGCTCGGCTCGACCGTCTCGGTCGGCCTCGCGCTGGCCGCCGACGGCGAGGCCGACGAGGCCCTCGTCGCCCGCGCCGACGGCGCGCTCTACGAGGTCAAGCGCCTGGGCCGCGACGGCGTCCGCCTCGCAACCTAAAGGGGTCAGACCCCCTTAACTGGCCGGCACGACGAGGTCGAACGCGTGTGGGCGCACGGTCACGCGCTCGAGGCCGCCGTGGCGGATCTCGCCGTCGACGTTGATCTCGGCACCGGCCGGCAGCCCGACCGCCATCACCGCGCCGCGCGCGTGCACGACGTCGCGCTGCTGCGCGATCGTCCGGCGGCGCATTCCCCACGCGCGGCGCGCGAGGGCGAGCCGCGAGCCGGCGGGGAGGACCACGACGTCGAGCAGCCCGTCGTCCGGGCGCGCGTCGGCCACGCCAGACCCGCCGCCGAACGCTCCGCTGACCGCGACGATCGCCTGCCAGCACGGGCCCGTGAACACCTCCTGGCCGTCGGCGTGGACCGTCACGGGCAGCGGCCGCTCGGTCGCCGCGGCGCGGGCTGCGCCGACGCCGTAGGCCAGCGGGCCGAGCCGCGCCTTGAGCGGCTGGGCGTTGCGGGCGGCGACCGACGCGAGGCCGGCGCTGGCGACGTTCACGAACGGCCGCCCGTCGGCGAGCCGCCCGAGCTCCAGCGAGCGGGTGCACGCGCCGGCCGCCGCCAGCCGCGCCGCCTCCAGCGGGTCGCTGGGCAGCGCGTTCACGCGCGCGAAGTCGTTGGCCGTGCCGACCGGGATCACCGCCAGCGGGACGGCGAGCTCGCCGGCGAGCGCGGCGAGCGGGCCGACGCTGCCGTCGCCTCCCGCGACGACGATGCGGTCCGGCGCGGCGGCGGCGATGCCGTCCAGGTCGTCGCACGCGAACCGCTCCGCCTCCGGCAGCGCCGCGAGCAGCGGCGCCGGATCGAACCCGCCGCCGGAGGCCGTGTTGGCGGCAATGGCGATCCGCACGGGCGCTGAGGGTACACTCGCCGTCGTGCTGCGCAGCATCGATCACATCGGCGTGGCGGTCGAGGATCTGGACGCCGCGATCGCCGTGCACCGCGACACGTACGGCATGCCGCTCGTGCATCGCGAGACCATCGACGAGCAGGGCGTCGAGGCCGCGTTGCTCGACGTCGGCGACAGCCACGTCGAGCTGCTCGCCCCGCTGTCGGGCGACACGCCGGTCGGCCGGTTCCTCGCCAAGCGCGGACCCGGGCTTCACCACGTCGCCTACCGCGTCGACGACGTCGCCTCCGCGCTGGACTACTTCCGCGCCGCGGGACTGAAGCTGATCGACGAGCAGCCGCGCACCGGCATCCGCGGGTCGCGCGTCGCGTTCCTGCACCCGTCGGCCTCCGGCGGCGTGCTGACGGAGATGGTGCAACCACATGAGTGATCCCACCAAGCCCCCGCCGAGCGCCCGCCGCGCCGCCCTCGGCTTCACCGGCGGCGGGCAGGTGCTCTCGCTGCGGCTCCAGGACGACGCGCTCGAGGCGCTCCGCAAGGCCCTGCAGGACTCCAGGGACGGCTGGTACGAGGTCGAGGCCACCGACGGCGCCGTCCTCGTCGACCTGTCGCAGGTCGCGTACCTGCGGGTCGAGTCCGGCGAGCACCGCGTCGGCTTCTAGTCGTTGCTCCACCGGCTCCGTGTCGCCTTCAACGCGCTCGACCTCGCGCTCTACGTGCGGGTGCGCTCGCTCGCGCACCGGCCGCGCCACGTGCTGTGGATCCGGCGCTACTCGCACCTCGGCGAGCACGGCGTGGTGTGGCTCGCGCTCGGCGCGGTCGGGGCGACGCTGGACGGGCGGCGGCGCGGGCGCTGGGTGCGGGCGACCGGCTGCGTCGGCGCCGCGTACCTCATCTCGACCTCGATCAAGCTCGCGATCGGCCGCCGGCGGCCGCTCATCGAGGACCTGCCGCACCTGATGGCCACGCCGACCGGGCTGTCGTTCCCCTCCTCGCACTCGACGTCGTCGTTCGCCGCGGCGCAGGCGTTCGGGCGCCTGCTGCCGCGCCGGCCGCTGCTCGGCGCCGCGGCCGGGATGGCGTTCTCGCGGCTCTACCTCGGCGTCCACTACCCGTCCGACGTGGCGGCCGGCGCCGCGCTCGGCACCGCGATCGGGAGCCTGGGCCGATGATGAAGGTCGGGATCGTCGGCATGCCCAACGCCGGCAAGTCGTCGCTGTTCAACGCGCTCTCGCGCGCCGGAGCGGAGGCGGCCAACTACCCGTTCACGACGATCGAGCCGAACGTGGCGGTCGTCCCGGTGCACGACGAGCGGCTCGACGCGGTCGCCCGCACGATCGGGGCCTCGAGCATCGTCCCGGACACGATCGAGTTCCACGACATCGCCGGGCTCGTCGCCGGCGCCCACAAGGGCGAGGGGCTCGGCAACCAGTTCCTGGCCAACATCCGCGAGACCGACGCGCTGCTGCACGTCGTGCGCGCCCACCACGACGAGAACGTCATCCATCCCGAGGGCCGCGTCGACCCGATCGCCGACATCGAGACGATCGAGACCGAGCTGATCTTCGCCGACCTCGAGCAGGCCGAGCGCCGGCACGCGCGCGTCGTGCGCGAGGCGCGCGGCGGCGACAAGGCCGCGATCGCCGAGGAGGAGTGGCTCCGGCGGGTCATCGAGGCGCTGCAGGCCGGCCGGCCCGCGCGCACGGTGCCGGTGCCGGCGGCGGCGCCGCAGGCGCTGCGCAACCTGTCGCCGCTGACCGGCAAGCCGGTCCTGTTCGTCGCGAACGTCGACGAGGGCGACGACGCGGTGCCCGCTGCGATCGCCGACCACGCGGCCGGCCACGGCGCCGCCGCGGTGGCGATCTCGTCGCGCATCGAGGCCGAGCTGTCCGAGCTCGACGACGACGAGGCGGCGATGATGCGCGACGAGATGGGCGTCGGCGAGTCCGGCCTGCAGCGCGTTGTCCAGGGCGCATTCGGGCTGCTCGAGCTGCTGGCGTTCTTCACCGCCGGCGAGGACAAGCCCGCGCAGTCGTGGCACCTGCGCCGCGGCCTGACCGCCTGGCACGCCGCCGGCGAGATCCACTCGGACATCCAGCGCGGGTTCGTACGCGCCGAGGTGATCGCGTGGGACGCGCTCGTCGACGCCGGCGGGTACGCCGCCGCGCGCGAGCGCGGGACGCTCCGGCTCGAGGGGCGGGAGTATCCCATGGCCGACGGTGACGTAATTACCGTCAAGTTCACGCCCTGACATGCCGTTGATACAGGCGTGGACCTTGATGACCTGATCGGCCCGCTGCCCGCTCCGCTCGGGCGCTGGATGCTGCGCCGCCTCGTCGCCGGCGGCGTGCGCTACGGCCACGACTTCGCGATCCTGCTCGTCCGCGGCGCGGCGCCCGGCGATCTCGCGCCCGTCCTGCGCGGCGCCGACATCTTCTCCAGCTGGGAGGGGGGCGACCTGCTCGCGCTGCTACCGGACACCGATCGCGCCGGTGCCGCGCGCGTCGCCGAGCGCGTCCGCGAGGTGACCGGCGCGAGCGTCGGCGCCGCCCACTGGGGCGGCGACCTCGCCGAGGACCTGCTCGAGCGGGCCGTGCGCGCGCTCGAGGCCGACGTCGCTCAGCCGAGCGCCTGAAGGCGGCCCGGCGCGGCCGGGTCGTGCGACGGCAGGTACGTCGCGCCGCGCGCGTCGACGAGCCGCTGGAGCCGCTCCAACGTCGCCTTTGCCGCCTTCGCGTCGGGCGAGACGCCGTCGAGCCGCATCTCGTCGTCGTAGGACGTGTCGCCCGCCAGGATCACGAACGCGTCGCCGTCCTCGACGGTGACCGACGCGTGGCCGGGGGTGTGGCCCGGCGTCGGCAGCAGCCGCACGTCGCCGGCGGCGGTCACCGTGGCGGGCGCGCTCACGAGCGTCGGCTGCAGCCAGTCGGGCCAGTGGCGGTTCGGGTACCCGCGCAGCCGCCCGCGCCGGCCCGTCGCGTGCTCCCACTCCTCGCGCGTGACGACGATCTCGCTGTCCGGGAAGTGAGCGAGGCCGCCCGCATGGTCGGTGTGCAGGTGGGTGAGGACGACCCAGCGCACGTCGCCGGGGCTGAAGCCGAGCGCGCGCAGCTGCGGCCCGATCTCGTCCTCGGCGGTCACGTTCAGGCGCATCGCGAAGCGGAAGTAGGGATGCCAGCGCGGGTAGTAGCCGGGCTGCGCGGCGCGCGCGGTCTCGCCGGTGTCGACCACGATCAGCCCCTCCGGATGCTCGATCAGCCAGGCGTAGATCGGCAGCGGCTCGGTCCAGCGCCGGTCGGTGAGCATCCTGAGCTGGCGCAGCGGCCCGTCCGCGCCGACGCGCTGGCGCCGGTGGATCTCGACCGTCCCCGTCTGGATCGCGTGGATCCTCACGCGGCCAGCTCTTCCAACCGCGCCGCGAGCCGGTTCATCCCGTGCTCGCGCGCGACCGCGATGCCGCCGGAGAAGTCGGTCGCCGCATCCGGCGGGCGCTCGACGGGAATCGTCCGCAGCGTCGCGATGTCCTTGAAGCTGCGCAGCTCGTCGGCCTGCTCGATCAGCGCGCGGCGGACCGACGGCTTCTCGCGGATCGCGCCGAGGATCGCGTGCTCGAGGTTCCCCTTGCGCTTGAGCAGGTCCGAGGCGGTCTTGGGACCGATGCCCTTCGCCCCCGGCAGGCCGTCCGACGGGTCGCCGCGCAGGGCGATGAAGTCGGGCACCTGCCCGGGATCGACGCCGTACTTCTCGCGCACCACGTCCGGGCCGACCTCCTCGGGTCCCTCGCCGCCGGTGCGCTGGAGCAGCACGGTCACGGAGTCGCTCGCGCACTGGAACATGTCGCGGTCGCCGGTGAGGATCAGCGTCGTCCCACCGGCCGCGGTCTCGACCGCGGCGAGCGAGTGCAGCAGGTCGTCGGCCTCCAGGTCGGGCGTGGCGGTGACGCTCCAGCCGAGCGCCTCGTAGAAGCGCGGCGCGCGCTCCCACTGCCACTCGAGCGCGTCCGGCATCGGAGGCCGGTCGGCGTGGTAGGCGGGGAACGCCTCCACGCGGTACTCGCCCGCCTCGGCGCCGAAGCACCACACCACGGCGCGCGGGTCGTACTTCTCCACGCACCACAGAACCTGGTTGACCGAGCCGAGCAGCGCGTTGACCGGGTGCCCGTCGGCGTCGGTGATCGAGTCGGGGAGCGCGAAGAATGCGCGGTAGAGCACGGCGGGGCCGTCGATGACCAAGAGGGGTTGCGACACGGGGACGGAGGATAAGGTGCCTCCGCATGAGGACGATCACCGGGCTCGAGGGCCTCCGGGAGGCCGAGGGCCAGACGCTGGGCACCTCCGACTGGCACGAGGTCACCCAGGACGACATCGACGCGTTCGCCGACGTCACGGGCGACCACCAGTGGATCCACGTCGATCCCGAGCGTGCCAAGGACACGCCGTTCGGCGGCACGATCGCGCACGGCTACTACACGCTGTCGCTGGCGCCGCGGTTCACCGAGCAGGTGATGGCGCTCGACGGCTTCGCGTTCGCGATCAACTACGGCCTGAACAAGGTCCGCTTCCCGGCGCCGCTGCCGGTCGGGAGCAAGGTCCGGATGACGGCCAAGCTGGCGAACCTCGAGGAGGTGCCCGGAGGCGCGCAGATGACGCTCGAGCTCACGTTCGAGCGCGAGGGCGGCGAGAAGCCCGTGTGCGTGGCCGAGACGCTGGCGCGCGTATACCCGGGCTAGCCGCCGGTCCCGTCATGACCGCGGCGGTCTGCGCGCTACGGCACGCGGACGGCAGGTCCGGCGTCGCCGGCGAAGATCGCCCGGTACGTGCCCGCGGCGGCGACCGCGGCGCTGTAGCGCCCGCCGCGGCGCACGACCGTGCGGGTGACGGTGTGCCAGCGGCCGCTGCGGCGGAGCTGGATCTGCACCTCGGCGCCGACACGCCGCGGGTAGACCGTGCCGGTGAGGAGGCTGCGGGCGCGCGGGCCGGCGACCTGTGCGTCCGGCGGCTCGGTGCCGCCCGTGCCCGGATCGGAGGTCGGCGGCTTCTTCTTGCGCGTGCCGATCGACGTGAAGTAGGCCCAGGTGTCGAGCAGGCCGAGGCGGGCGCGCAGCGTCGGGCCACTCACGCGCGTGCGGCCGCGGCTGCCGATGACGGTGGCCGCGACGATCCGCGGCGAGCTGCCGCGCTTGCGCACGCGGATCCCCTTGAAGCGACCCTTCACGAGCCCGGAGAGCCGCGCCGCGGCGCTGCGCATGCTCATGCGGATCGGGCCCCAGCGGTGCTTGGGCGACACGTCGTCGTACGGGTCGTTGACCGACTTCAGCCACGGCTTGGGCTCGCTGCCCACGAACGAGTTCTCGACGTCCTCGGTGCGGCCGCCCGAGGTCGAGAAGAAGTACGTGACCACCGGTTCGCCGCCGTACGTGACGACCTGGCCGCGCGTGGCGGCGACCGCCGCGCTGGTCGACTCGGTCTCCGCCGCGATGCCGCCGTAGACCTGCGAGCGCGTGTCGGCGTACTGGTCGAACTCGCCGTCGGCGCGCGAGGTCGTGATCGCGTACGTACGTGCTGCGACCGCCTGCGCCTTCAGGGCCTCCTGCGGCCACGACGACGGCGACTCGCGCGCGACCACGCCGGCGACGTAGTCCTCGAGCGCGACCGCGTTGATCGCGTTGACGCCGGAGAACAGCCCGGGCCGGAACTCCAGCCGCCCGCGGTAGCTGCCGACGCCGCCGAGCTCGAGCACGTTGCCCCGGCCCGCCACCTGCAGTGGCGCCGCGTAGAGCCCGAGCCGCTTGCCGCGCGGCGACAGGAGCTCGACCTGCGTGGTTCCGTAACGGCGCACGCGGTACGTCTTGGCGGCCTTCAGCTTGCGCGTGCCCGCGCGCACGCCGCCGCGGAAGCTCGCGGTGCCCGTCGACTGCAGGAGCACCCGCACCGTCTGCGCCGGGTCGGTCGTCCCCAGCTCGGTGCCGGTGTAGTAGTGGCGCAGGATCGCGTCGTAGCCCGCGCCGTGCAGGGCGAATCCGTACGCGCCGTACTGGCTCAGCCCGACGCCGTGCCCGAAGCCCGCGCCACGGATCGTGAAGCGCTTCTTGGCCGTCGCGGGCGGCGCCGCGACCAGCAGGCAGGCGATGAGGGTGAGCAGGGAAAGACGGCGCATAGCGTGCAGCGGGTCAGGGTAGCCCGACACATCCTCCACGCAGAAGTTGCGGAAGACTAGGAGCCAATGAAGGCGTCGGAACTGTTCGTGCAGTGCCTCCAGGCCGAGGGCGTGCGCTACGTGTTCGGCATTCCGGGCGAGGAGACGCTCGACCTCAACGAGGCGCTCGACGCGTCGCCGATCGAGTTCGTGCCCGTGCGCCACGAGCAGGGCGGCGCCTACATGGCCGACATGTACGGCCGGCTCACGCGCTCGGCCGGGGTGTGCCTGGGCACGCTGGGGCCGGGCGCGACGAACCTCGTGACCGGCGTCGCCGACGCGTTCCTGGACCGCTCGCCGATGGTGGCGCTGACCGGGCAGGCCGACCTCGAGCGCATGCACAAGGAGTCGCACCAGCACATCGACGTCGTGAGCATGCTGCGGCCGATCACCAAGTTCAACACGCGGCTGCACTCCTCGCGCGTGATCCCCGAGGTCGTCCGCAAGGCGTTCAAGGTCGCCGAGGACCAGAAGCCGGGGCCGACGCACATCGAGCTGCCCGAGGACGTCATGGCCGACGACGTCGAAGGCGAGCCGCTTCGCGCCCGCCAGGCCCGCCGCCGGCCCGAGCCGAGCGGCGACGAGCTGCGCGCCGCGATCGACGTCATCGCCGGCGCCGAGCTGCCGATCGTCCTCGCCGGCAACGGTGTCGCCCGCACCGGCGCGGCGGCCGCACTGCGCGGCTTTGCCGAGATGACCGGTATCGGCGTCGCCGAGACGTTCATGGGCAAGGGGATGCTCGACTACGAGGACCCGCGGGCGCGCGGCACGGTCGGCCTGCAGTCGCGCGACTACGCGCTGGCCGGGTTCGAGCACGCCGACGTCGTGATCACGGTCGGCTACGACCTCGTCGAGCACGCGCCCGCGAACTGGAACCCGAACCGCGACAAGCGGATCGTGTGCATCGACACCGTCTCGCCCGACGTCGACGAGCACTTTATCACCGAGGCCGACCTGATCGGCGACATCGCGCACATCCTCGGCGTGCTCGCGCGCGAGCTCGGGACGACCGCCGTCACGACCGCCCCGTCGCGGCTGAACGAGATCGTGCTCAGCCGTTTCGAGGCGGCCAAGGACGACGACGCGTTCCCGATGCAGCCGCCGCGGGCGCTGTGGGAGATCCGCCGGGCGCTCGGCCGCCGCGACATCCTCGTCTCCGACGTCGGCCTTCACAAGCTGTGGATCGCGCGTATGTTTCCCGCGCACGAGCCCGACACGGTGTTCATCGCGAACGGCCTTGCGGGCATGGGCATCGCGCTGCCGACCGGCATCGCGGCGAAGCTCGTGCATCCCGACCGCAACGTCGTCACGGTGAGCGGCGACGGCGGGTTCTTGATGAACGCGCAGGAGCTCGAGACGGCGGTGCGGCTGCGCACCGCGGTCGTCAACGTGATCTGGGAGAACGCGCAGTACGGATCGATCGTCTGGAAGCAGGACAGGAAGTTCGGCCGCCACTTCGGGACCGACTTCACGAACCCCGACTTCGTGCGCCTCGCCGACGCGTTCGGCATGCCGGCCTGGCGCTGCGAGGCCGTCGACGACTTCGGGCGGCACCTGCGGCACGCCCTCGGCCTCGACGTGCCGTCGCTGATCGTCGTCCCGATCGACTACTCGATCGACGTATCCATCTCTGAGGAACTCGGAACCGAAACGGTGGTGGCATGAGCATCACAGCCGACAACGAAACCGCGGCCGTCGAGGCCGTCCCGACCCAGCTGTTCATCGGTGGGGAGTGGCGCGACGCCGGCGGCGGCGCGACGCTCGCCGTCGAGGACCCCTCCACCGGCGAGACGCTCGTCGAGGTCGCCGACGCGACGGCCGACGACGCCGGCGCCGCGCTCGACGCCTGCGTGGCCGTGCAGGACGAGTGGGCGGCGCACCCGCCGCGCGAACGCGGCGAGATCCTCCGCCGCGTCTTCGAGGCCATGAACGAGCGCGCCGACGAGCTCGCGCTGCTGATGACGCTCGAGATGGGCAAGCCGCTGGCCGAGTCCAAGGCCGAGATCGCCTATGCCGCCGAGTTCCTGCGCTGGTTCTCCGAGGAGGCCGTGCGGATCGAGGGCCGCTACGCCACGGCGCCCAACGGCGCCGGACGGCTGATCACGATGAAGCAGCCGGTCGGCCCGTGCTACGCGATCACGCCGTGGAACTTCCCGGCCGCGATGGGCACGCGCAAGATCGGCCCGGCGGTGGCGGCCGGCTGCACGATGGTGATCAAGCCGGCGCAGCAGACCCCGCTGTCGATGCTCGCGCTGGCCAAGCTGTTCGAGGACGCCGGCCTGCCGGCGGGCGTGCTCAACGTCATCACGTCGTCGTCGTCGAGCGAGGTGTCCAAGCCGATCATCAACGACCCGCGGCTGCGCAAGCTCACGTTCACGGGGTCGACCGAGGTCGGCCGCACGCTGGTCGAGCAGTCCGCGCCGGGCCTGCTGCGCACGTCGATGGAGCTCGGCGGCAACGCGCCGTTCATCGTGTTTCCCGACGCCGACGTCGACGCCGCCGTGGAGGGCGCGCTGATCGCGAAGATGCGCAACATCGGCGAGGCGTGCACGGCCGCCAACCGCTTCCACGTCGCCGGCAAGGTCGCCGACGAGTTCACGTCCAAGCTCGCGGACAAGCTCGGCGCGATGAAGGTCGGCCGCGGCACCGAGGACGGCGTCACGGTCGGGCCGCTGATCGACGACGGCCAGCGCGGGAAGGTCGCCGAGCTCGTCGACGACGCGACCGGCAAGGGCGCGCAGGTCCTCGTCGGCGGCCAGGCGCGCGACGGCGCCGGCTACTTCTACGAGCCGACCGTCCTCGGCGGCGTGACCGGCGACGCCCGGCTGCTCAAGGAGGAGATCTTCGGACCGGTCGCGCCCGTCATCGGCTTCGACGACGAGGACGCGGCGATCGCGGCCGCCAACGACACCGAGTACGGGCTCGTCGCCTACGTCTACACGCGCGACATCAAGCGCGCGTTCCGCGTGGTCGAGAAGCTCCAGACCGGCATGGTCGGCCTCAACCAGGGGATCGTCTCCAACCCCGCCGCGCCGTTCGGCGGCGTCAAGGCGTCCGGGTTCGGCCGCGAGGGCGGGCCCGAGGGCATCGACGAGTACCTGAGCATCAAGTACGTCGCGATGGCGATGTAGCGGTGGACAATCCCCTCCGCCTCGTCAAGGAGTGGTTCGAGGAGGCGGCCGCCTCGGGGATCATCGAGGCCGAGCGGATGGCGCTCGCGACCGCGACCCCCGACGGCCGCCCGTCGGTCCGCATCGTCCTGCTCAAGGGCATCGACGACGAGGGGATCCAGTTCTTCACCAACTACGGCTCGCGCAAGGGGCGCGAGCTCGACGCCAACCCGCGCGCGGCGGTGACGTTCTACTGGCAGCCGCTGCAGCGCGCGGCGCGGCTCGAGGGACCGGTCGAGAAGCTGACCGCCGCCGAGTCCGACGCCTACTTCGCGTCGCGCCCGCGCGGCGCGCAGGTGGGGGCGTGGGCGTCCGCGCAGGGCAGCACGCTGCGCGACCGGGCCGAGCTCGAGGCGCGCGTGCGCGCGGTCGAGGAGCGCTATCCGGATGAGGTTCCGCGGCCCGACTACTGGGGCGGCTACCGGCTGCGGCCGGACGCCGTCGAGCTGTGGCAGGGCCGTCCCGACCGGCTGCACGACCGTGAGCACTTCCTGCTGCGCGAGGACGGATCGTGGCGGTCCGAACGACTGTCCCCGTAGTAGCCTGAGCCGCAACAGGGGCCCCTCGGGAGGGGGTTGCCGTACCAGAGGGAGGAAGACGTGCGAACACCACGTCTCATCGCGTGCGCCGCCATGCTCGCGGCGTTCGCCTTCGTACCTGCTGCGCAGGCGCACGGCGATCGCGGCCACGGCCATCACGGGCATGGCCACGGCCACGGCCATCACAACAAGAAGCCGAGGTCGACGGTCCGCGGCATCGTCGCCCACCAGCGGGCGCTGCAGTCGATCGCCGACATGAACGGCGGTACCCGCAACACCGAGACGCCGGGCTACACGGCATCGGTCGCGTATGTGCGCGAGCGCATGAAGAACGCCGGCCTCAAGGTCAAGGTCGTCGAGTTCAACATGCCGGAGTGGCGGGAGAACGCGCCGCCCGAGCTCGAGCAGCTGACGCCGACGCCGACCACCTACACGGCGGGATCGGCCGACGACGCCGGCGATCCGGCCGTCGACTTCATCGCGTTCGGCTTCTCGCCGACCAGCGTCGTCGAGGACGCGCCGGTGATCCCGACCAAGGACATCGTCATCCCCAGCCCGGCGGCGAACTCGAACGACAGCGGCTGCGAGATGGAGGACTTCCCGGAGGAGACGAGCGGCGCGGTCTCGCTGATCCAGCGCGGCACGTGCCCGTTCGTCCAGAAGATCGCGAACGCGCAGGCCGCGGGCGCCGCCGGCGTGATCCTCTTCAACGAGGGCGACAGCGCGGGCCGGATGAACGCCCAGTTCTTCTTCGGGCCGGCCGACCTGAACATCCCGGCGGTGTTCTCGACGTTCGACGTCGGCAACGAGCTGTACGAGGCGTACCAGCGCGGTGACGACCCGACCGTGCGGCTGGTGACCAACGGCGAGAACGTCGACCGGTTCTTCCCGCAGGTGGTCGCCGAGACCAAGCACGGCTCCAGCAAGCACATGGTGCTCGCCGGCGCGCACCTGGACTCGGTCACGGCCGGTCCCGGCATCAACGACGACGGCTCGGGCACCTCATGGCAGCTCGACCTCGCCGAGGAGATCGCCAGGACGCATCCGAAGAACAAGGTCCGCTTCCTGTGGTTCGGCGGTGAGGAGGAGGGTCTCGTCGGCTCGCAGTACTACGCCGCGAACCTCAGCCAGCGCGAGGTCGACAACACCGACGTGATGATCGACACCGACATGATCGCGTCGCCGAACTACGTGCGGCTCGTCTATGACGGCGACGGCTCCGAGCTCGGCGCCGCCGGCCCCGAGGGCTCGGGCACGGTCGAGGAGGTCTTCAAGCGCTACTTCCAGCGGCGTGGCATGGCCACCAAGCCGCAGGCGTTCGACGGCCGCTCCGACTACGTCGGGTTCATCAACCGCGGCATCCCGGCCGGCGGCCTGTTCGCGGGCGCCGAGGTGCCCAAGACGCCGGAGGAGGCCGCGATCTACGGCGGCGTCGCCGGCGAGCAGTACGACCCGTGCTACCACGAGGCGTGCGACAACATCGACACGGTCACCGGTCAGCCGCCGGCGGAGACGATGAACGTCTTCGACGAGGATCCGGTGCTCGCGCAGCAGCAGGCGGACTCGCTCAACGGGAACGCGCTCAAGGCGCTGGGCGAGTTCCGCGGTGCGCTCGACCACGCGCTGTGGTTCTGGGCGAACCAGCGGGGTGCGCTGCCGGAGCGCGGGATGACCGCGAAGGCCGCCCGCAAGGCCGCGGGCAAGCGGCACATGAAGTACGAGGGCCACCGGCGCGCACGTACGCGCTGACGGCCCGTGCCGAGCGGCTCTCGCCGAAGCGAGAGCCGCTCGCGCACGTCACGCGCTAGTGGTCGCCGTAGCCGAAGCGCTCGACGCGCCGCAGCGCACGGGACTTGCGGTACTTCTTCGCCTTCTTGACCCGCAGCTTCGTGGACTTCGCGCTCGGCGAGCCCCACGGGTTCTTGGTCGACGAGAAGTACCAGACCGCATAGGACGCGCCGTCTGACATCTCGTTGAGGCCGCGGAGCGCGCCGCCCTCCATCTTGTTGGCGGCCGCCTGCGCCTCCTCGAGCGTCGGCGTCTCGTCCTCCCAGATCAGGCCCTGCGCGTCCAGCGGCGGGATGCCGAACAGGATCGTCGTCAGGTCGTCGCAGAGCTGGTGGTAGCAGACGTCGTACCACGAGCCGGCGGCGCCGCCGTAGATGGCCTCCTGCTCGGGCGTCTTGACGCCCTCGGCGCCGGCGAAGATGCCGCCGGCCGGGATGCCGCGGTCGGTGAACCCGACGTAGTCGGAGCGCCCGTCGAACGGCACGCGGTCAGTCGCCAGGCCCTTGGACTTGAACCAGTCGTCCTGGACCTGCTCGATCAGGCCGGAGCCAGGCGGGCCCTGGAACGCCTCGTTGCCCGGCTCGGACCCGTCGCCGTCGTAGAGGAACCGCACGTAGTTCTGCGAGGCGAGCATGTCGTAGTCGAGCATGCCGTCGATCTTCTTGACGTCGGCGTCGGACAGGTGGCTGGCGTAGTAGGACGAGCCGATCAGGCCCTCCTCCTCGGCGCCCCACCAGCCGAAGCGCACCTTCTGGCGGATGTGCTTCGCGTGCTCGCGCTGGGCGAGCGCCTCCGCCTGGGCGAGCAGCGTCGCGGTGCCGGAGCCGTCGTCGTTGATGCCGGGGCCGGCCGGCACCGAGTCCAGGTGCGCGCCGACGACGAGCACGTTGTTGCGGTCGCCGCCCGCCGTCTCGGCGATCACCTGCGGCAGGAAGCGGTCCTGCAGCGTCCCGAACGTCGAGAAGTCGACCGTGACGGTCTGGCCGCCCTGGATCAGGTCGTAGAGCTCCTTGCCGAGCGCGTGGCTGGAGATAACGGCCGGGATCGTGAGGTCGACCTGATCATCGACGTAGATCGGCGCCTGGCGGCCGGCGCCGACACCGTCGTTGAAGATGATCACGCCCGTGGCGCCGGCCTCCTGGGCCAGCGCGGCCTTCGTGACGAACGCGCACGTGCCGCGCATGACGAGCGCGACGTTCCCTTCGACCGCGTCCGGATAGTCCGACGCCTCGCAGCCGCTGGTCGAGGACCCGGCGCCGCCCGGCGGCGGGATCACGATGTCGTTCGT
Organism: Solirubrobacteraceae bacterium; assembly: GCA_035706585.1. GTDB lineage: Bacteria > Actinomycetota > Thermoleophilia > Solirubrobacterales > Solirubrobacteraceae > DASSUW01. Next base: position 17,165 of record DASSUW010000346.1, read on the forward strand.
CGGCACGACCGTCGCGTTCGTCAGCGTCTTCGTCGGCGAGTACGCCATTGTGATGAAGTCGACGTCAGCGCTGCCGTCGTCGTCGGCGTCGCCGGGCCGGTACGTCTTCGCCGTCGGCAGGACGCGGTTCAGGACGGGCGGCGCCGTCTCCCGCCAGAACGGGAAGTTGAACATGTCGATCTGCGGCCGGTAGCCGGCGCGCTTGAGCGTCTTGACGACGTAGTCCAGCGACTCCTGATAGCCGCCGCCGAGCACCTCGCGCGTGTCTCCGTTGCGGCGGGCGATGCGCTGGAGCGCGGCCTGATGCTTGAGGATCCGCTTGACCGACACGTCACGCACGAAAGCGCGCGCGTCCGGGTTCCGCGGACTCGGCTTGCTGTCTCCGTGGCCGTGACCGTGGCCATGCCCGTGGCCGTGGCCGTGGCCGTGACCGGCCCAGGCGCTCGGCGCGAGCGCCAGCGTTGCGACGCACGTGGCCAGAACCGCCTTGCGGCACCTGCTCATACAACCCCCTCCTCATGTGACGATGGCCCTCGCCGGGCCAATTGCTACGCAGCGTAGTCGACCGCCCCCGCGCGTTGCCCTGGGGGAGATCCGTCTACGACGCGGCCTAGTAGGTCAAGCCGAGCGAGACGGCGGCGCGCCGGGCTGCCAGGCACGCGGGCAGGCTCGCCGCCAGCACGATCGCCTGTTCGGGATGCCAGTCGGCGAGCACCATCGTGCCGGCCAGCACGACGAACGCGGCGACGATCGTCGCGGCGGCGATCAGCAGCGCCGGAGGGATCGCGACCGCGCGCGCGGTCCCGACCAGCCGGTCGACCCGCTCGGGCGCCACGGCGCCCCAGAGCGCGAACGCCGACGCCAGCGGAGCGCGGTCGCCGAGCGCCTCCACGCTCGCGGCGTCGGCGGCGAGGTCGGCCAGCGAGGCCTCGCGCTCGGCGAGCGAGGCGAACGGGGGCAGCGGGCGCAACGCGTCGGCGACGACGCGCGCGCACAGCAGGCGCAGCGGATCGCGGCGCGCCCGGTGGTGCTCCTCGTGGGCGAGGATCGCGCGCACCTCAGGGCCGGCGGCGGCGAGCGCGCCCTCGGACACGTACACGGCGGGGCGCAGCAGGCCGGCGCAGAACGCGTGCCGGCCGGCACCTGGGATCACGCGCACCGCAAAGCCGTGGACGCGCGTCTCGCGCGTGACGGGGAGGCGGCGCAGGAAGGCGCGCTGGGCCCGGACCTGCCGGACCAGCGACACCGCGGCGCGCGCGATCACGACGGCGTCGACGAGCCCGAGCGCGACGTGCAGGTCTGGCTCCAGGCCATGGAAGCGCAGCGCGTCGACCGCGATGACGACGAGCACCAGCAGCGTCGTCAGCGCGAGCGCCGCGAGGGCCAGCTCCGCTCGCCGCAGGCTCCGCCGCTCAGCCACCGCCGGCCAACCGGCGGATCTGCTCCCTCCGCGTGGGGTCGAGCCGTGACATGTGGCGGGCGAAATGCGCGAGCGCGACGTCGCCGTACTCGTCCACGAGCGCGCCGACCTCGGCGCCTGCGCGCGCCTGCGCGTACGCGTCGCGGCTCAGCGCGGCGACGTAGACGTCCCGCCGGCCGTCGCGCTCGCGCCGCAGCAGGCCCTTGCCGTCGAGTCGCTGCATGACGGTCATCACCGTCGTGTACGCGCGCCGGGTCGGGCCGCGGGCATTGAGCGCCTCCAGGACGTTGCGGACCGTGCACGCGTCGCGCGCCCAGACCTCGTCCATGATCTCGGCCTCAAGCTCGTGCAGAGGCGGCGGCACGCTCACGGACTGATCCTACGCGCGGACGGCGGGCGATGGCGAGCAATCCGGCCAGGATGCACACGACGCCGGCGAGCTGGAGCGCGCTCGGGTTCTCCCCGAGCAGGACGACGCCGAGCAGCACCGAGCCGACGGGCTGGATCGTGAGGGTGACCGAGGTCAGGGCGGCCGGCAGGCGCGGCAGCGAGACCGTGATGAGCAGCCAGCCGACCACCTGCGAGCTGAGCGCGAGCAACAGCAGCCAGCCGTGCGCCGGCCAGCTCGGCACGAGGTCCGCCTCGCCGACGGCGATGCCCGCCAGCACCGCCGCGATCGCGGCGACCGCCGTCGCGTCGAACAGCGGCCCGGCCGGGCGCCGCAGGTCGCTACCGGCCCGGCGCAGCACGAGGATGAAGCCCGCGTAGCTGAGGCCGGTGAGGATGCCGTAGACGACCCCGCGCACCGGATGGTCGCCGTACGCGCCGGTCTCCAGGACGCCCGAGATCAGCACCACGCCGCTGCACACGAGCGGGAGCGCCGCCAGCAGCCGCGCCTCGACGCGCTCGCTCAGCAGCAGCCATGCCACGAACGGCACGACGATCACCTGCGTGTTGCCGAGCACGGTCGCCAGCCCGGCGCCGACGTCGCCGATCGCGTGGTGCCAGAAGATCAGGTCGGCGGCGAAGAAGATCCCCGCCGGGATCGCGAGCCGGCGCTCGCGCAGCGGCCGGCGTCCGTAGCGGCGATCCTCGAGCCAGGCGAGCAGGCCGAGCACCGGCAGCGCGTACGCGCAGCGGAAGATCGCCGCGGTCGCCGGCTCGACGTCGGCGAGCTTGACGAGGATGGCGGAGAAGGCGATTGTCAGGGCGCCCGCGACTGCGACGGCACCCGGCCGCTCGAGTGCGCGGGTCACGCCGTCAGCTTGACACGGCGAGCTGGGCGATCCCCGCCGTGCCGACGCGCTCGAATCCGAGCCGGCTGTATACGCGCGCGATGTCCTCGCTGCCGGCCGACAGGAACACGATCTCGGCGCCGCCGCGGCGGGCATCGTCGACGATCGCGGCGGTCACGGCCGCCCCCAGCCCGCGCCGGCGGGCGCTCGGCAGCGTGGCGACGCCGACGACCTCGGTGACGTCGCCGACCGGCTGGTGGCTGCCGACGGCCGCGATGCCGTCCCCGTCCTCGGCCACGAACGTCACGGTCAGCCCCGCGGCCATCCGCTCGCGCACCGCCCCCAGCCGTGCCTCCGGGAAGTTGCCGACGGCGGCGTCGCGCTCGTGCGGGCCGGCCGCGCCGCGGGCGGTCCCGGGCGCGCCGAACGCGATGTCGGCGACCGCGCGCGAGGCGGCGAGCGCCGGGTCGTCCGGCTCGAGCCGGCGAAGGCGGGCATCCACCGCCGGCGCGGCGAGCGGCGTCTGCAACGCCATCAGCGGCAGCTCGTCGACCGTCAGGCCGGCGGCGCGCGCCGCCTGCGTCAGCGTCGGCGCGAGCTCGGCGACCCACTCGAACGCCTCCGGCACGCCGAGCTCCCACTGGCGGCTGCGCATCGCGCGCACGTCGGCCTCGGTGATCTCGCCGCCCGCGGGGCGCGCGTAGTACGGCCACGGCACGCCATGGCTGACGAACAGGCGCAGCGGCCCGTGGTCCTCCACCCGTGCCGCACTGCGCGGCACGGCGTCGTAGTACCGCTCGATCCGTTCTAGGACGCCGACGATCCCGCCGCGATCTTCCGCAGGTCCAGCGCCTCGTCGAGCGTCGCCTCGTCGACCCCGTGCTCGCGGGCGACCTCGCGCAGCGTCCGGCCGCTCGCCGCGGCGTCCTTGACGATGTCGGCCGCCTTGTCGTAGCCGATGTACGGGTTCAGCGCCGTCGCGACGGCGAGCGTGGACTCCGCGGAGCGCTCGCAGCCCTCCAGGTTGGCCTCGATGCCCTCGACGCACTTCTCCGCGAACAGCGTGCTCGCGCTCGAGAGCAGATGGATCGACTGGAGCAGGTTGCGCGCGATCAGCGGGATGCGGACGTTGAGCTCGAACTGGCCCTGCAGGCCGCCGACCGTGATCGCGGTGTCGTTGCCGATCACCTGCGCGCTCACCTGCAGCACGACCTCCGGCAACACCGGGTTGACCTTGCCGGGCATGATCGACGAGCCCTTCTGCAGCTCGGGGAGGAACAGCTCGCCGATGCCCGCGCGCGGGCCCGAGCCCATCAGCGCGAGGTCGTTGGCGATCTTGGTCAGCGAGACCGCGATCACCTTCAGCGCGCCGGACAGCTCGACGAGCGCGTCGCGGTTGCCCTGGGCCTCGAACGGGTCCTCGGGCGCGCGGATGTCGAGCCCGGTGCCGGCGCTGAGCGTGCTGCGAACCTTGCCGGCGAAGTCGCGGTGCGTGTTCAGGCCGGTGCCGGTCGCGGTGCCGCCGAGCGGGATCTGCGCCACGCGCGGCAGCGCGTCGGCCACGCGCGCGCGGCCGAGGCGGATCTGCGCGGCGTAGCCGGCGAACTCCTGGCCGAGCGTGACCGGCACGGCGTCCATCAGGTGCGTGCGGCCGGACTTGACGATGTCCTTGAACGCTTCCGCCTTGGCGGCGAACGCCGCCTCGAGGCGTTCGAGCGCAGGGAGCAGCGAGTTGGTCGCCGCGTCGAGCGCGGCGAGGTGCACGGCGCTCGGGAACACGTCGTTGGACGACTGCCCCATGTTCACGTGATCGTTCGGGTGCGCGCCCTCGCCCGCGATCGTCGCGATCACCTCGTTGGCGTTCATGTTCGACGACGTGCCCGAGCCGGTCTGGAACACGTCGATCGGGAACTGGGCGTCGTGCTTGCCGTCAGCGATCTCGTCCGCCGCCGCGGCGATCCGCTGCGCCAGATCGCCGTCCAGCAGCCCGAGCTCGGCGTTCGCCCGCGCCGCTGCTCCCTTGATCCGGCCGAGCCAGCGCACGACGCCTGCCGGCACCCGCTCCCCGGACACGGGGAAGTTCGCCACCGCCTTGCGGGTCTCGCCTCCCCACAGCTCGTCAGTCGTCTCGAGAGTCATGCCCACAACGCTAGCGCTGCGGGCATTGCGATCACGCCGCCGCGCTGGGGACCTGGGCGCCCGGGCCGGGCTCGGGCGTCACGTCGTGCGGGTGCAGTGGCTCGCGGCAGTGGTCGCACACGAGCACCGGGTCGGCCACCTCGCCGCAGCTGTGGCGCAGGACGACCGGCGGGCCGTGCTCGTCCGCGAGATGCTCGTCGCCCCACTTCATGATCGTGATCACGGCGGGGTAGAGGTCGCGGCCGGCCTGCGTCAGCCGGTACTCGAAGCGCTCGGGCTCCTCCTGGTAGCGGCGCCGCTCGAGGATGCCCGCGCGCACCAGCGCCTGCAGGCGCGTGGAGAGGATGTTGCGTGCGATGCCGAGGTTGCGCTGCATGTCCGAGAAGCGCCGGACGCCGTAGAAGGCCTCCCGCATGATCAGCATCGTCCAGCGCTCGCCGAGGATCTCCATTGCCCGGCCGACCGAGCAGTACGGCGGGCGTTCCAGCTCATACATGGTTTGCACGGTAGCGGGTCACCCGCAGAATGCCGCCCGGCATTCGGACACCGACGGTGGCGGTGTCACCCGCAGAATGCCGCAAGTTCCCTGGCCAGTCCCACGGGGTCGTCGTAGGCCATCAGGAAGCCGGTCCCCTCGAGCACGCGCAGCTGCGCGTCCGGCAGCAGCTCGAGCGCCTCCTCGGCGATCGCCAGCGGGTGCATCAGGTCCTCGTCGGCCCACAGCAGCAGCGTCGGGACGTCGATCAGGCGGTAGGCGTCGAGCAGGTCGCCCTGCGCGCCGGAGGGCCATCGCCGCGCGGCCTTCGCCCACGACCGCGCGCGGTTCGCGTTGCCGCCGAGGCTGGCCGACGCGTGGCGGACGAGGTCGCGCGCGGCGGGGTTGCCGCGCGCCGACAGCCGCTCGCCGGTGGCCGGGCGGAACGCGAGGTGGGCGAGGTGCGAGAGCGCGCGGTCGATGCCCGGCACGGCCGCCGCGCGCGCGCCGACCGCGACGATCCGCCGCGGCCGCTCGCGCGCGGGCTTGCGATGCATCGCGTTCGGCATCAAGACGAGCCGCCCGGGCGTGAGCTGGCGGCTGGCGATCGCGTGCAGCAGCAGCTGGGCGCCGACCTCGTGCCCGCCCACCAGCGGCCGCGGCCCGCACGTGTCGCGGATGAAGCCGGCCATCACCTCGGCCAGCCACTGCGGCGTGTAGGGATGGCTCGGCCGGTCCTCGGAGTCGCCGTGCAGCGGCAGGTCGGGAAGGACGAGCCGGTAGCGGTGGCTGAGCTCCTCGACCACCGGCTCCCACTCGCGGTGCGACAGCAGCTTGGAGTGCAGCAGCGCGAGCGGCCGCCCCGTGCCCGCCTCGCGGTACGCCACCCGCGCGCCGTCGTGATGGTGATAGAGCCGCAGCTTCACGCCCCGAAGTGTCGCGCGCCTAGGCTGTCGGCCGTGTCGCGATCTCTCGACCGTGAAGTCTTCGCGCTGGCGATACCGGCGCTCGGCGCGCTCGCCGCCGAGCCGCTGTACGTGCTCGTCGACACCGCGATCGTCGGCCACCTCGGCACGACGCAGCTCGCGTCGCTGGCGATCGCGGCCACGGTCCTGTCGACCGCGTTCACGATCTTCAACTTCCTCACCTACGGCACGACGGCGCAGGTGGCGCGGCTGCACGGCGCCGGGCGCGACGCCGATGCCTCGGCGCTCGGCTCGCAGGCGCTGTGGCTCGCGCTCGGGATCGGCGCCTTCCTGCTCGTCGCCGTCGCGGTGCTCGCGGCGCCGGCGGTGACGCTGATGGGCGGCGAGGGCGAGGTCGCCGACGGCGCCGTCCTGTACCTGCGCATCGCCGCGCTCGGCTCGCCGTTCTTCATGCTCGCCACGGCCGGGCAGGGGTTCCTGCGCGGGATGGGCGATCTGCGGACGCCGCTCGTGATCCTCGTGATCGCCCACCTCGTCAACGCGACGCTCGAGGTGCTGTTCGTCTACGGCTTCGGCTGGGGCCTCGCCGGGTCGGCGTGGGGGACCGTGATCGCCCAGCTCGGGATGGGCCTGGCGTTCTTCGGAGTCCAGCGGCGCGCCGGGCTCGAGCGGCCGCATCGTCTTCGGGTGCGGGCGCTCGAAGCCGGCCTTGAGCTGGACGGCGACGAACGCGGCGGCCA
>DASSUW010000347.1:0-3140 GCA_035706585.1 Solirubrobacteraceae bacterium
CGCTCGGCCCGCGACGGGTGCGAGTCGTACGGATCGGTGCGGCGCTCGGCCAGCTCGCGCCGCAGGTGCTCGTTGGCGGCCCGGCTGATCGTGTCGGCGCGGATGAACGCGCTGAACCCGGCACCGATCGGCGGCCGGCGCCCGGCGGACAGCAGCGGGGCGACCTCGTTGGCCCGGTAAGCGTCGAACGCCGGCGCGTACGCACCGACCCGGCGCAGCGTGTCGACATAGACGTCGCGGCCGCCGCGGCGGCGAGCAGGGCGGCGACGATCACCAGGGCCAGGGCGTAGAACGCGATCGTCAGCGCGATCGCGGCCGCGAACCGCCCTTTGAGCGACGGCGCGTCTCCAGGGCTCCTGCTCGCGGTCTCCATCCCGGTCGTACCTCCCGATCCCACGCCGGCTCCTCCCATGGCCGGGCCGGTTTGCTCAGTACCCCGGAGCGTTGCCCCCTCATGCCGGAATCCGGAGCGTGGTCAGGCGGCTTGCGGCAGGTACTGCTTCCAGGTCGCCGGGATCGTCGGCGATGCGAGCTGGATGAAGATGTGCGCGGCCGGCGTGCGCGGCTTGATGCGCGGATGCATGTTGACCTGATGGGGCAGCCGGTCGCCCTTGCGGCGATTGCACGGCGCGCACGACGCCACGATGTTGTCCCAGCCGGAGCCGCCGCCCTTCGAGCGCGGGATCACGTGGTCGACGGTCAGGCTCGTGCGGGCGCCGCAGTACATGCACTGCCAGCCGTCGCGCGCGAACACGGCGCGGCGCGTGATCTTGCGCTTGTGGCTGTCGCGCGGGACCCGCACGTACGTGACGAGCCGGATCACCACGGGCTTGGGCAGCGAGCCCGTCGCCCAGTGCAGATCGGTCGCGCCGAGCTCGATGACCTCGGCCTTCTCCTTGAGCAGCAGGACCGTGGCGCGCCGGACCGTGCAGACGTTGATCGGCTCGTACGTCGCGTTGAGCACCAGCACACGACCACCAGACCAACGGCCAGTGCCGTCGGAGCTCGGTCCGTGCCGCTGGTGATCAACGGGCGGCACGGACCCCAGTGGTGGTACTGGAGTCGAGGCGCTCATGAGCAGAACGCCAGTGTAGCCATAAGACCGGGCGGCTCAGGCCGCTGGAAACGAGCCGAGCACACGCACGACATCGGCATGGGACCGCAGTCCGGAGACCGCCGCGGCCACCTCCGGGTCGTCGACCCCGCCGTCGAGATCGAGGAAGAACATGTACTCGCCGAGCCGCTGGCGCAGGGGGCGCGACTCGATCCGCGTGAGGTTGACGTCGCGCTCGGCGAACTCGGCCAGGCAGCGGACGAGCCAGCCGGGACCGGACGAGCCCGAGCCCCAGAACAACAGGGCGGTCTTGAACCGGTCGCCCGGGGCGGGCTCCGCGCCGGCGGGCGCGAGCCACACGAAGCGGGTCTCGTTGTCAGGGTGGTCCTCGACGTTCTCGCGCAGGATCACGCACCCGTAGAGCTCGGCCGCCTGGCGCGTCCCGAGGCCCACGAGCCCGGGCTCGGCGGCGACGCGCCGGACGGCGTCGGCGGTCGACGAGGCGGACACGATGTGGGCGTGCGGCAGCGCCTCGCGCAGGAAGCTCGCACACTGCCCGCTGGCTTGCGGGTGTGAGACGACGGCGGCCACCTCGCCGAGATCCACCGGCCCGGCGGCCACGAGGCAGAAATGCACCGGGTGCCGCAGCTCGCCGACGATCACGAGCTCCCGGGCGTGGAAGACCAGGGCGTCGAGCACCGGGTCGACCGAGCCCTCGAGCGCGTTCTCGATCGGGACGAGCGCGCGGTCGACGGTGCCGTCGCGGACGGCGAGAACGGCGGCCTCCAGCGTCGGCTGGGGTACCTCCTCGAACGACCCTGCCGCCGAGCGCAGCGCCTCGTGGCTGACCGTGCCCTCGGGCCCGAGGTAGCCGACGCGCATCAGTCGAGCGTCACGGTGTGCGACGCCGCGGCCTCGCCCGCCAGCGCCAGCCGGATGGCCTCGTCCTCCTCGGGCGAGAGCTCGTGCTCGCCGCGCCCGTCCGCCACGACCTTGCAGTACAGGCGCGCGCTGTCCCGGTGCGCGATGCACGAGAGCACGACGCCGTTGCGCTCGGCGTCGAGCAGCGCGAGCGAGACCGACTGGTGGCCCGACATCTCGCCGTAGGCGTCGTAGCGGACGAGCGCGCGGTGGGCGATCGCGCCGTCGAGGCGGTGCTCGGCGGTCGCCATCCGCGCGTCGAGCCGTTCGGCGATCTCCTCCACGCGCCCGTGCAGGGTCTCGAACGCGGACTGCAGGGCGGTCGCGTGGGCGACGAGGTCGTCACGCCCGCCGGCGCCGAGCACGACCTGCTGGGCGCCGCGCAGACGCCGCAGCTTGACCGCCAGGACCAGCGCGAAGATGAGCGCCAGGAGCGCCACAGCGCCGGCCGCCAGCGCGACGAGGCCGGCCGGTTCCGTCAGGTCGTTCACGACGGCGAAAGTCTACGAGCGCGTCAGCCTCGTTCGAAGAGCGCCGGGTACTCGGACCGGTTGTTGTCGGTCTTCTCCTCGCCCGGCACCTTGGCGATCGTCGTGCGGATCGTGACCGCCGACCCGGTCGGCGGGGTGCGGTCGAGCGGGAGCTCGACGGTGGCGCTCTCCTGCGGCGCGAGCTTCGGAACGGTCTTGGACAGCGTGATCGGGTTGCCGCTCTCGCCGGAGATCCGGACCGTGGCCTTGATGTCGAACTCGTCGTTCTCGCCCTGGTTCGTGAACTTCACGACGAACGGCTGGTTGGGCTCGAACGTGAGGCGGTTCGTCACGCCCGGCTGCAGCGTCACGTCGCCGTAGGTCGTCGAGTCGATGCCGGTGCCGTGCAGGCCCGGCCCGGTCGGCTCACCGCCGCCGCCGGCGTTGCCGCTCGAGAGCTGCTGGTCGAGCACCCCGGCGATCGTCTCCGGCTGCACCCAGTCGGAGCTCGTGAGGAACTGCGAGGGCAGGATCCGCTGGCCGGTCACGCCGCCCTCGTCGAGCGCGTTCTTGATGAACGGCGCGACGCGCGTCTGCCACGCCACGTCGGACGCGAGGAAGACCGACATCTGACCCGCGATGCTGCGGATCGCCGCGTCGGCGGCCTCGCCCTCGTCGCCGAGCGCGGTGCGGAT
>DASSUW010000348.1:0-3619 GCA_035706585.1 Solirubrobacteraceae bacterium
GCAGGTTGTTGGCCGCGCCGACCGCGTGGATGTCGCCGGTGAAGTGCAGGTTGAGGTCCTCCATCGGCACGACCTGCGCGAGCCCGCCGCCGGCGGCGCCGCCCTTGACGCCGAACACGGGCCCGAGCGACGGCTCGCGCAAGCACAGCAGCGGGTCGCGGCCGATCGCGCCCAACCCCTGCGTGAGCGACACCGCCGTCGTGGTCTTGCCCTCGCCCGCCTTCGTCGGCGTGACGCCCGCGACGCAGACCAGCTTTCCGTCCGGGGCGTCGCTCAGCCGGCGGATCACGTCGAGCGAGACCTTGGCCTTGTAGCGCCCGTACGGCTCGAACTCCTCGGGCGTCAGCCCCGCGCGCTCGGCGATCGCCTCGATCGGCTGGAGCGTCGCGTCCTGTGCGATCTCGAGGCTGCTCTTCATCGTCTCTCCTGTCAGTGGCTGACGGCGGCCGCGGCGAGCTCGGACACCAGCTTGTCCTCGTAGAACCTCTCCAAGGCGAACGGCGCGATCAGGTCGGGCACGCGGCCGGTGGCCACGAGCTCGGCCAGCGTCCGGCCCACGATCGGCGCCGCCTTGAAGCCGTACGTGCCCCAGCCCGCGCTGATGTGGAAGCCGTCGACCTCGGTGGGGCCGAGGATCGGGCTGTAGTCCGGGCTCAGGTCGCACAGACCCGCCCAGCTCCGCAGGACGCGTGCCCGCTCGAGCTGCGGGAACAGCTCGAGCGCGTGGCGCGAGACCTCCTGGAGGAAGTTGAGCGTGCCCTGCATCCGGTAGGTGGTCCACGGCTCGATCTCCGCGCCCATCAGCACCTCGCCGCGGTCGGTCTGCGAAATGTAGACGTGCATCTGCGAGGAGACGATCACGACGTCGAGGAACGGCTTGAGCGGCTCGGTGACGAGCGCCTGCAGGATGTGCGTCGTGATCGGCAGCCGCACCCCGGCCAGCTGCGCGACGAGCGAGCTCCAGCCGGCCGTGCAGCTCAGCACGACGCCCGCGCGCACGCGGCCGCGGTTGGTCTGCACCGCGGTCACGCGCCCGTTGGAGCGCTCGATCGCCGTCACCTCGGTGTAGGGGTGGATCTCGGCGCCGCCGCGGTCGGCGCCGCGCGCGAGCCCCCAGACGACGGCGTCGTGCCGGATCACGCCGCCGGGCGGGTGGTAGAGCGCGCCGAAGATCGGATAGACGGCGCCGGGGTTGCCGACCTGCATCGCGGGTGCGAGGCGCTTGACCTCGTCGGGCCCGATCAGCCGCGAGTCGATGTCGTGCAGGCGGTTGACCTCCGCGCGGTTGGCCATCACGAACATCGCGCGGTCCGAATGCGCGAGCGTGAGATGGCCGTTCTGCGAGAACAGCAGGTTGAAGTCGAGCTCGGCGCCCAGGCCCTGGTAGAGCTTGACCGAGGCGTCGTAGAAGCGGGCGCCCTCGGGCGTCTTGTAGTTCGATCGCAGGATCGTCGTGTTGCGCCCCGCCGCGCCCGAGCCGATGTAGCCCTTCTCGAGCACCGCGACGTTGCCGATGCCGTGCTCGCGGGCGAGGTAGTAGGCGGTCGCCAGGCCGTGCGAGCCGCCGCCGATGATCACGACGTCGTACGCGTCCTTGAGCTCGCCGCGCGGCCGCCACATGCGGCGGGTGCGGAACAGGTCACGCATCGGCGCCCACCGGGCCGCCGCCGAGCCGCGCCGCCGCGTCGGCCACGACCGTCCACATGTACTCGCCGAGCGCCCAGCCGAAGAGCATCAGGTACCGGTCCTCGGCCTCGCGCAGGACGGCGCCCGGCGTGCGGGCGACCGAGCCGGGCCGGAACGCGCCGACCGGCGTCACTGACGGCCGCAGGTCGAGCGCGGTGAAGCGCGCGAACAGCTCTCGCGCCAGCGGACCGAGGATCCTCAGCGCGGCGAACGCGCAGGTGACGTCGACGCCGTCGGCGCGCTCGCCGATCACGACGGCGCGCTCGGCCGTGTACGGGCACCGCCAGGCGCCTCCCTCCCGGATCGCCCGTCCCGGCTCGAACCGGCCGTAGACCTCGGTCTTGGTGAGGTGCGACAGATCGGCGAAGCCGACAGGCCGGTCGTCCATGCCCTCGTAGGCCACGGCCACGTGCCAGCCGTCGCGCAGCTCGAGCCGCGCGCCCGCGGCCAGCGCCTGGCGCTCCATCGGGCTGCGCGCGACGACCTCCGGCGACGGCGACAGGAAGGCGAGGCTCACGAGCGCAGCACCTCGCCGTCGGGGTCATAGAACGGCCGCGTCACGACCTCGGCCTCGAGCTTGAGCCCGTTGTCGGAGATCGTGATGCGCTGCCCCTCGGCGGCCAGCGCACCCGGCACCCACGCCATGCCGATCACGCGGTCGAGCTGGGGTGAGTGGCGCGAGCTCGTCACCTGACCGGCGGGCAGCACGACGGCGCCCTCGGTCGGCACGTGGCCGTTCGCGAGCGTGAAGCCGACGAGCGCCGTCTCGGGCGGCCGCTCGGCGAAGCGTTCCAGCGCCCAGCGGCCGATGAAGTCCTGCTCCTTGTCGAGCTTGACGACCCACGGCATCGCCGCCGCGAACGGGTTCGACTCGGAGTCGGTGTCCTGGCCGACGAGGATGTGCAGCTTCTGCAGCCGCAGGATGCGCTGGGGCTCGAGGCCGAACGGGCGCGCGCCGGTCGCCAGCAGCGCGTCCCACAGCGCCTCGCCGTGCGCGGCCGGGAAGTGCAGCTCGTAGCCGACCTCGCCGACGAAGCCGATCCGCAGGATCAGGCACGGCACGCCGGCCACCTCGGCCTGCTTGCCGTCGAGGTACGCGAACGCGTCGGCGGAGCAGTCCAGGTCGCAGACCTGGGCCATGATCTCCCGCGCGCGCGGGCCGGCCAGGTTGACGGCGCCCAGCCCTTGCGTGACATCCGTGAGGTGCACGCGCAGGCGCCAGTCGGCCAGCCACCAGGCGAACCACTCGTACATCGCGCCCGCACCGCTCGACGTCGTCGTGACGTAGAAGGTCTCCTCGTCGAGCCGGCAGACGGTGCCGTCGTCGACGATGCGTCCCGCGTCGGTCGTGACGACGCCGTAGCGGATCCGGCCCGCCTTCAGGTTCGACAGCCGGTTCGGATAGAGGCGATCGAGCAGCTCTCCCGCGTCCGGGCCGCGCACGATCAGCTTCCCGAGCGTCGACACGTCGATCAGCCCGGCCGTCTCGTGCACGGCCAGCGCCTCGGCACGCGGATCGCCGTAGTCGTACGCGCGCCGCCAGTCACCGGCCCACTTGACGGTGGCGCCCAGGTCGCGGTGACGGCCGTGGATCGCCGATCGCTTGGCGGGCTCGAACGGGCGGCCGGCCAGCACGCCCATCGGCACGGCGTGCCACGGCGGCCGTGCGGTCGTCGTGCCCGGCGCCTGACCCGTCTCGGCGGCCACCAGGCGGCCGGCGGCGACCTGGCACATGCGGCCCTGGCACGGGCCCATCGTCACCGTCGTGTAGCGCTTGGTCAGCTCGAGCGAGTCGTAGCCCTCCGCCACGCTGTCGCGGATGTCCTTGGTCGTGACGTCCTCGCACAGGCAGACGAAGCACGTTCCGGACGGCGTGGGCGGCGCGTCCGGCGGCCCCGCGGCGTCGCGTGGCGCCGCGCCGGCAGCCTCGCCG
>DASSUW010000349.1:0-9346 GCA_035706585.1 Solirubrobacteraceae bacterium
TGATGTGATCGTCGGGATCCGTCCCGAGCACTTCGAGGACGCCGCCGTGCACAAGGACACCAACGGCGACCACATGAAGTTCCGCACCAAGATCGACGTCGTCGAATCGATGGGCTCAGAGCTCTACGTCTACTTCGACGTGGAGGCTGGCGGCGTCGAATCGGCCGAGCTGACCGAGCTGGCGGCCGACGCGGGCATGGAGGACCTGCCACGCCACGGCGACGGCGCCCAGCAGGTCGTCGCGCGCCTGTCGGCCGAGAGCAAGGCGAGCCGCGGCAACGAGGCCGAGCTCGTCGTCGACACCAGCCAGATGAAGTTGTTCGCGGCGGACGACGGCCGCAGCATGACCGCCGCCGCCTGAGCCCTACAGCCTGTCCTGCACCGCCGCCCGCGGCTCGGCCGTGGGCGCCGGTGTGCCGGGACGGTGAAGGAGGTTCTTGACGCCCTTGACGCCGTCGACCTTCTTGGCATCGTCGGCGAAGCGCTCGATCCACGCATCTTCGGCCACCGTGCCGCGCAGGTGGACGACGCCCGCCTGCACGTCGATCGACACGTCGCCCTTCGGGGCGTCGGCGGAGCGGAAGATCTCGGACTCGACCTTGCGCGCGAGCGTCACGTCGTCGACGTCCTCGATCTTGTGCATGCCCGGCACGCTCGGCGTGGCCGTCGCCACGGCGCCCTTGACCTTGCCGGCGGCGTAGCTGAGCTGCTTACGGTGCGAGGAGTCGCTGAAGTACTTGGCGGCGGCGGCTGCCGCGCCGACACCGAGAAGAAGAGTGAAGAGACGGCTCATACGGATCGGCTACCCGAGCAGTGCCCACGGAAACGCTCAAAGCCCCTTGCGGCGAACCGGGCGCGGAGGGGGTCTGCGGCGCCATTTCCGGCGGCGTTCCTCGCGCCGCAGCTGGTCCAGCACGTCATCGCTCCACTCGTGCGTCCGCAGCACGCGGTAGCGGTCCGCGGCGACGCGCATGTAGCCCTCGGCCTCGGTCTCTCCCTCGGCGATCAGGTCGCCCGCGCGCAGCAACTCGACCACCGGCTCGTACTCCTCGGTGAACCAGTGGCGGGCGACCTCGGCGCGGTCCATGTACGTGCCGCGGTGCTGCATCGCGCGGAAGCCCCACGCCTCGACCGCCTCCGCCAGCACACCGTAGTCCCATGGGTCGGTCAGCTGGATGCGATCGCGCGCCTCGCGCGGCAACGGCACGCGCTCGCGGAACAGCCGCTCGTGGTCCTTGAGCGGGAGGTCCGAGACGAGCGTGTCCGCGCTCAGCGGGATGCGTGTCAGCACTTCGACGACGTAGGCGTCGATGTCGGTCCGCCCGAGCGACTTGGCGACCGAGACGCGGTGGTGGCCGTCGCGCACGAAGTAGAGGTCGCCGACCTTGAACAGCGAGACCGGCGGGAGCGCCTCGCCACGGCGCTGCGCCGCGTTGATCCGCTCCCAGCGCGAGCGCAGGCGCGCCGACGTCGGCCGCAGCCCGCGGTCGAAGTCCACGGTCCGGTCGACGCTGCCGACGATCGCCTCCAGCGGCACGACCTGCAGGCCGAGGTCGTGCTGCCCGGCGCGGCCGAGCGCCTCGACGACCTCCTCGAACGGCAGCATCAGCGCGACGTCGTCGGGCTCGCGCCGCAACCGGCGGCCGATGTCCGCGAGCAGACGCGCCCGGCGTGCGCGCGAGAAGTCGGACTGGGCGTCGGAGCCGGGGAACCCCGTGCTCACCGGGCGCGGGGCCTCACCCGCCGGCGCTGACGGCGTCGCCGTCGAGCGCGTCGTCCATCGACTTGACGAGCGTGAAGACGCCGTCGAGACCAGTGATCCGGAAGGTCTTCACGATGGCGTCATTGTCGCAGACGACCACCAGCGATCCGCCACGCAGCTTGAGGCGGCGGTGGGCTCCGATCAGCACGCCGAGGCTCGAGGAGTCGATGAACGTCGTGGCCGTCAGATCGACGATCACGTTCGAGCTGCCGGCGTCGATCGGCGCCGACACGCGCTGCTTGAACTCAGGCGCGGTGAAGAGATCGATCTCGCCGGTCACCGCGACGACGTGGGTGGAGTCGCCGAGGCGGCGGTCGGTGATCGCGAAGTCCGTTGCCATGAGCCTGTACGTCTGCCCGGCCGTAGCCGGTTCGAATCATCGCCCGTTCGTATAAGCGAGCCGCACGTGCAGGAACTCAGTCTCGCCCTCAGGGGTGACGGAAAGCTCGTCGGCGAGCTGCTCGATCACGTTGCCGACGCCCGGCACCGCGGCGTCGACGATCAGCGCCCGGCCGCCGCCCTGGCGCAGCGGGCCGACGCGCAGGAGCAGCGAGCGGTCCCCGGGGTCCAGCGCGACGTTGATCTTGTCGTCGATGCTGTGCGCGGGCGCGCGCGCGGCGATCAGGTCGGCCACCAGCACGGCGTCGTCGAGCCGGTCGAGCGGCAGATCCGCGCGGGCAGCGAGCATTCCGACGACGCGCCGCAGGATCGGGCCGACGAGCGGGCCGGAGGCGATCGAGACCGTCGTCGCCGGCTCGGCGGTCGTCACGCGACCCCCAGGCGCGGCCGGCACTGGAACGTCATCGCAAGCCGGCTGCCGTGGGTGGGGCCGTGTTCGATCTCGACGTGGTCGGCGAGCGCGGCGATCAGCGGCAGCCCGAGGCCCGGGCCGGCGAGATCGGGGCTCGGGCCGATCCCGGCGCCCTGGTCGGACACGATCAGGTCGAGCTTGTCCCCGTTGGGGCGGATCACGACGTCGATCGGCCCCGGCTCGCCGTCGTGGTAGGCGTGGCGCACCACGTTCGTGCACGCCTCGGTGACCGCGAGCCGCATGTCCTCGACCAGGTCGGCCGGCAGCTGCAGGGCCTCGGCGAACGCGCCCAGGACGTGCCGGATCACCGCCACGTTCTCGGGGCGGGCCGGAAGTGTGAGGCGCACGTCGGAACTCATGGTCATCGCACGCGTCCCGGAGGCACCTCGCCGGGGCTTGTGGCGATGGCCCTCTCGTGCGCTCCCACGGAAAGCGTGGGAAGACATATCACTGCCCATATTCGACGTGATCAGCAGTACCCCGGCTCCGGAACCCGGTAACAGTCGCCGCCCGCGTGGTCGTGAAGCGAACCACGCTCACGAGCGGTCTGAGCATGACAGAATCGCGGCTGAGGAGCGACGGGGGGATGGACGACGACCAGTACAGCCGCGAGGCGGCGAGCATCGACGATCGCGGGCTGAGGCCGCCCGCCGCGTACGCGATCCGCGTGCGCGACGGCGCGCCGGTGCTCGTGCTCGAGGGCGAGCTCGACATCGCGTCCGCCCCGGAGCTGCGCCGGCGCATCGACGCGTTCGCCGGGGACGCGCTCGTGCTCGACTTCAAACGCACGACGTTCATCGACTCGGCCGTCCTGAAGGAGCTCTTGCGCGCGCGCGTGGAGCTTGCCGAGCGCGGGGTGCGGCTGGTCCTGGCCGCCATGCCGGCGCCGGTGCGCCGGCTGATGGACCTCACGCGCACGTCGGAGCTGTTCGAGGGCGCCGACAGCGTCGACGCGGCGCTGGCGATGCTCAACGGCTGACCGAGTTCGCCTCCGCGCACAGCCACGAGAAGCCGGCGTGGAGCATGTCGTTGCCCGCCGAGGAGGCGAGCACGGTCGCGACGGTCCGGCCGGTGGCGGGCGCGTGCAGGCGCAGCGCCACCAGCGCGAGCGCGCTCCACGCCCCGGTGCAGCGCGTGCACGTGAGGAGCTCGCCGACGGCGTAGCGCAGGCGGCGGCCCTTCGGGCGCCGGCGGCCCGGCTGCTCCTCCACGAACGGCTGGCGGATCCAGCTCTCGACCTTCTCGTGGACGATCAGCTTGGACAGGGCGAACGTGGCGGCCGCGAGGACAGGCAGCTCGGCGCGGCTGACCGGCTCGCGGTCGCGCGCGCTCAGCGCGGCGGCACCGAGCAGCGCGCCGTACGCGCTGGTCAGGACCGCGTAGTCGACGGCCTCGGTGGGCGTCTGGGTCACCGGTCGCACGATCAGATCGGCCGGGGATTGGGGTCGGGCGGGAGCGGCCCCGGCTCCGGCGTCGGCGACGGCGGCTGCGGCGGGGGCTCCGGGCGCGGAATCGTGGTCACGCGACTCGCGTACCCGTCGACCGGGACCCTTAACGACCGAGACGCCCCGGGTGGGGCGCCTCGGCCTGATGAGGAGGAGGTTGTTGGCGCGCCGGCCGGAGAGTTGGAGGGCTGTCCCGCGACGCGACACCTGGCTTGTCCCCTCTGGACGCTTTATCCAAACCGATCGGAGCGTCCAGACGAACCTGGCGCGTTGCCGCTCGCCAGCTCGGACGACCGCGCCGCGGGGGGAGCGGCAGCGAGGTCGCGCCGCGGGGGCGCGGCAGCGAACTCGAGGCGCGGCGGTGAGTCGGATCAGCGGTCGCGGTTCGCGAGGCGCTCGGACTCCGGGGTGACGGGGCGGCTGCCCTCGCCCTCGCCGCCGACGCCGCCCTCGCCGCCGCCGCCGATCCCGGGGCTGTTCCCCGCCGGGTCCATGCCGCGGCCGGCCTCGGGCTGGTCGATGGTGACCCCCTCGCGGGTCTGCGTGCCCGCGTGCTGGTCGGTGTCGCCCAGGGGAGTGTTGCGGTCGGGTGCGGTGATCGCCATGTCGCTGGTCGGCGTGCCGCCGCCGTAGCTGCGGTCCGCGGCCGCCTCGCCGCGGCGCGCGCGGGTCGCGCGCAACGTGAAGAACGTCACGCCCGCCGCCACGATCAGGACGACGAGGATGCCTGCGATGACATATCCCATACCGATCGGCTACCCCCGGGCGGCGTTGGGTACGCCAGTGGTGAGACCAACGACAAAAGGGGACGACATGGCTGACAAGCTGAAGGGCAAGCGGATCGCGTTCCTCGTGGCCCCGGAGGGCACCGAGCAGGTCGAGCTCACCGAGCCGTGGAAGGCCGTCGAGAGCGAGGGCGGCGCGCCCGAGCTGATCTCGACCGAGTCGGGCGAGATCCAGGCGTTCAACCACCTCGACAAGGGCGACACGTTCAAGGTCGACCACACTGTCGACGAGGTGACCGCGTCCGACTACGACGCCCTGGTGCTGCCGGGCGGCGTCGCGAATCCCGACTTCCTGCGCATGAACGACCGGGCGGTCGGCTTCGCGCGCGGCTTCTTCGAGGAGGCCAAGCCGGTCGGCGTCATCTGCCACGGCCCGTGGACGCTCGTCGAAGCCGGCGTGCTGCGCGGCCGCACGATCACCTCGTGGCCGTCGCTCGAGACCGACGTCAAGAACGCCGGAGGCAACTGGGTCGACGAGGAGGTCGTCGTCGACGAGGGCCTCGTGTCCTCCCGCAAGCCCGACGACCTGCCGGCGTTCTGCGCGAAGATCGTCGAGGAGTTCTGCGAGGGCAAGCACGAGGGCCAGCGCCAGAGCGTCGGCGCGGCCTCGTGAGCAAGCCGGCCGCGATCCTCGACATCGACGGCACGCTCGTCGACACGAACTACCAGCACGCGATTGCCTGGTACCGGGCGTTCCTCCAGAGCGGCAAGGTCTTGCCGCTCTGGCGCGTGCACCGGCACATCGGCTTGGGCGGCGACCAGCTGGTCGCCGCCCTCGCCGGCGAGGAGTTCGACGCCGAGCACGGCGATGACGTCCGTGCTGCCGAGAAGGTGCTCTACATGGCGCTGATCGACGAGGTGCGCCCGTTCGCCGACGCCCGTGCACTGCTCGAGCACCTCAAGGCGCAGGGGCACGCGCTCGTCCTCGCGTCCTCGGCCAAGCCCGACGAGGTCGAGCACTACCTCGACCTGCTCGACGCCCGCGACCTCGCCGACGGCTGGACGCATTCCGGCGACGTCGAGCGCACCAAACCCGAGCCCGATCTCGTCGCCGCCGCGGTCGAGAAGGCAGGCGGCGGCGCCGCCGTGATGGTCGGCGACTCGACCTGGGACTGCGAGGCGGCCAAGCGCGCCGGCCTGGCCACGGTTGCCGTTCTGACCGGAGGATTCAGCGACGCCGAGCTGCGCGAAGCCGGGGCCGAGTGCGTGTTTCCGTCGCTCAGCGAGCTGCTCGCGAACCTCGCCGATACTCCGCTGTCCTAAAACGGACCTGCTAGAGGTACCCTTGTTCGCGACGCGGCGGCGCGGATCGCCGACGCGTATACGCCCTCATGTCCAACCCTCCCTCCGAGCGGCCCAGCGCCGTAACCGAGGCGGAACAACCCGTCGGCCCGACTCGCGCCGAAGAGGACCGGCGGCTGCTGATCCGCTACCACCGGCACGGCGACCAGGCGGCCCGGGAGCAGCTGGTCGAGCGCCTGCTGCCGCTGGCCCGGAGGATGGCGCGCCGCTACCGGCGCTCGGACGAACCGCTCGACGATCTCGTGCAGGTCGCGACGCTCGGACTGATCAAGGCGATCGACCGCTTCGACCCCGCGCGCGAGACCGCGTTCTCCTCGTACGCGGTGCCGACGATGCTCGGCGAGCTCAAGCGCTACTTCCGTGACAACGGCTGGGCCGTCCACGTTCCGCGCGGGATGCAGGAGCGCGTGATGCAGGTCGACAACGCGGTCAAGGATCTCTCGCGCCGCCTCGGGCGCTCGCCGTCGATCGCCGAGATCGGGGACCAGCTCGAGCTCTCGCAGGAGCAGGTGCTCGAGGCGATGGAGGCCGCGTCCGCCTATGACGCCGTGTCGCTCGAGTCCTACCGGTTCGGCGACGAGGGCGACGGCGAGACCTACGCCGAGTCGATCGGCGTCGACGACGAGCGATTCGAGCTCGTCGAGTACAGCGCGACGATCGCGCCGACCCTGCAGGCGCTGCCGCCGCGCGACCGGATCGTGCTGCACCTGCGCTTCGTCGAGGATCTGACGCAGGCCGAGATCGCCGAGCGCGTCGGCGTCTCCCAGATGCACGTCTCGCGCCTGATCCGACGGGCGCTCGAGCGGCTGCGCACGGTGGCCGAGCACTCGGGCTGACGGCACCCGCGCTCTACGGTCAGAGCAGAAACGCGCGCGTTTGATCAGAAGCGCTTCTCGGAGAGCCGTTGCGCATGCCCCATGTGCTCGGCGTCAACGCCGTCTTCCACGATCCCGCCGCGGCCGTGCTCGTCGACGGGGAGGTCGTGGCCGCCGCCGAGGAGGAGCGCTTCTCCCGGCGCAAGCACGGCAAGTCGCCGGTCCCGTTCTCCACCTGGGAGCTGCCCGAGCAGGCGATGGCGTTCTGCCTGTCAGAGGCTGGACTGGAGCCCGCTGACCTCGACGCCGTCGCCTACTCCTACCACCCCGACCTGGCGCCGCCGCCCGACGGCGACATCACGGCGGACGGGTGGGAGGGGCTGCGGACGCTGTACGCCCGGCGCGCCCCGCGGTTCCTGCAGGCGAGCCTGCCCGGGCTGGACCCGGCGAAGGTGCGCTGGGTCCCCCATCACGTCGCGCACGCGTCCTCGGCGACGTTCGCCTCCGGCATGGATCCCTGCGACGTGCTGGTGCTCGACGGCCGCGGGGAGCGCGGGTCGCACCTCGCCGGCACGTTCGCCGGCGGCCGGCTCGACGTGCTCGCCGCCCAGCGACTGCCGCACTCGCTCGGGCTGCTCTACGAGGAGCTGACCGCCCACCTCGGCTTCCGCCGGTCCTCCGACGAGTACAAGGTCATGGCGATGGCGTCCTACGGGGAGCCGCGGTTCCTGGACGAGCTGCGGCGGCTGGTCCGCGCCGACGCCGACGGCGGGTTCGCGGTCGCGCCCGTCGATCTCGCGCGCTACGCGCCCGCACTGCCCGCGGGCGCCGAGTTCACGCGCGCGCACGCCGACATCGCCGCGAGCGTCCAGCGCCGGCTCGAGGAGGTGCTCGTCGACCTCGCCCGCCGGCTCCATACGCGCACGGGCAATCGCGACCTCGTGATGGCCGGTGGCGTCGCGCTCAACTGCGTCGCCAACAGCCGCCTGTGGCGCGAGGGCCCGTACGACCGCATCTGGGTCCAGCCCGCCTCCGGCGACTCCGGGACGGCGCTCGGCGCGGCGATGCAGGTCGCGCACGAGCTCGGGGACGCGGTCTCGCCGATGCCGACGGCGGCGCTCGGCCGCGGCTGGGACGACGATGCGCTGGCGCGAGCGCTCGACACGGCGGCGGTGTCCTACGAGCGGCCCGCCGACGTCGCCGGCGCGGTCGCCGAGGCGCTGGCCCGCAATGAGGTCGTCGCCTGGTTCCAGGGACGCTCGGAGTACGGCCCGCGCGCGCTCGGTCATCGCTCGCTGCTCGCCGACCCGCGCGCCGTCGCGAACCTCGAGCGCCTCAACGACGTCAAGGGCCGCGAGCAGTTCCGGCCGGTGGCGCCGATGGTGCTCGACGAGCGCGCCGCCGCGATCTTCGACGGCCCGCTGCCGTCGCCGTTCATGCTCTTCACGCACGACGTCCGGCCCGGCTGGGCCGAGCGCATCCCGGCCGTCGTGCACGTCGACGGCACGGCCCGGATCCAGACCGTCGACCGCGCCCAGGAGCCGCTGGTGGCGCGCATGCTCGACCGCTTCGAGGCGCTCACCGGCGTCCCCGTCGTCGTCAACACGAGCCTCAACACCGCCGGGCGGCCGATGGTCGACGACCCGCGCGACGCGCTCGAGTGCTTCGGCTCGGCCCCGGTCGACATGCTCGCGATCGGCCCGTTCGTCGTGCGCCGCGCGAGCGCCGGCGGGGCCGGATCGCAGCTGATCGAGGAGCTGGTCGCATGAGGTACACGGTCGTCGTCCCGACGGCCGGGCGGCCGTGCCTGACGGCGCTGCTGCCGGCGCTCGCGGCCGGCGACGGACCGCTGCCCGAGCGCGTCCTGCTCGTCGACGACCGCCGCGACCGCTCGACGCCGCTGGTGGAGCCGCGCCATCTCGGCCCGCTGCTCGCGCGCGTGCACGTCCTCGCGGGCGCGGCCTCCGGGCCCGCTGCGGCGCGCAACCGCGGCTGGCGCGCAGCCGAGACGGAATGGATCGCGTTCCTCGACGACGACGTGATCCCGCCGCCGGGCTGGCGCGCCGCGCTCGCCGCCGACCTCACCGGGCTCGGTCACGACGTCGCCGGGTCGCAGGGCCGGATCCGCGTGCCGTTGCCGCGCCACCGCCGGCCGACCGACTGGGAGCGCAACGTCGCGGGCCTGGAGCGCGCGCGCTGGGCCACGGCCGACATGGCGTACCGCCGCGATGCGCTGGCCGCGGTCGGCGGGTTCGATGAGCGCTTTCCGCACGCCTATCGCGAGGACGCCGATCTCGGTCTGCGGCTGTCCGCAGCCGGCTGGCGGATCGTCACGGGTGGGCGGAGCGTCCTGCATCCGGTCGGGGTCGCGGGCCGCGCGGTCTCGCTGGCCAAGCAGGCCGGCAACGCCGACGACGTGCTGATGC
>DASSUW010000350.1:0-16782 GCA_035706585.1 Solirubrobacteraceae bacterium
GGACCGGCATCGCCGTCGCGCGCGCGCTCGCCGCGCCGCCCGCGTCGTCCGACCGCCTGCGCACGATCGCGGCCGCGCGCCGCGCGTCGCCGCGCGGCGACGGGCGCTGGCTCGCCGAGCACGAGGCGAAGGCGCTGCTCCGTGCGCGCGGTGTGCCCGTCGTGAGTGGACGGCTGGCATCGAACGAGGACGAGGCGCTGGAGGCGTTCCGGTCGCTGGCGGGGCCGGTGGCGTTGAAGGTCTCGGCGCCCGATATGCGCCACAAGACCGCCGCCGGCGCGATCGCCCTCGGCGTCGCGGACGAGGCGAGCGTGCGCGAGGCGTTCTCCCGGCTCGTGGCGCATTCACGTCGGATAGCGACGTCAACGCGCCACGGCGTCAGCACCCTCAGCGCCGGGGTTCTCGTCGAGGCGATGGCCGCGCCCGGTACCGAAGTCCTCGTCAGCGTCACGACCGACGCCGTCGTGCCGGCGCTGGTGGTCGGCCTCGGCGGCATCCACGTGGAGGCGCTCGACCGCGTCGCGATCGTCCCGCTGCCCGCCGACGAGCAGCGGATCGCGCGCGCGCTCGCGCAGCTCGGCCTGCCCGAGAGCGCGGCGCCGATCGCCGCACAGATCGCCGCGGCAGCGGGAGACTTGACGCTGCTGGAGTGCAACCCGGTTCTGATCCATCCCGACGGCGCCGTCGTCGTCGACGCCACCGCCAAGGAGGTCGCCACGTGAACGCCATCGCCCAGCAGCTCGGACAGGTCGGGCTGCCCGCCCCGATCGCCGAGCTCGCCGCCAAGGACTGGGACGTCGTGGTCGTCGGCGGCGGCCACAACGGCCTGACCGCCGCCGCCTACCTGGCCCGGGCGGGGCGGTCGGTGCTCGTGCTCGAGCGCCGCGAGCGGCTCGGCGGCGCGGCCACGCTCGAGGAGCCGTTCCCGGGCTACACGATCAGCCCGTGCGCGTACGTCGTTGGCCTGCTCGACGACCTCGTGGTCGACGAGCTGCAGCTCAAGCGGCGCGGCCTGCACTACGACATCGCCGACCCCAACCTCTGGGTCCCGTTCGAGGACGGCACGAGCTTCGGCCAGTGGCTCGACGACGATCGCACCCAGCAGGACCTGCTGCGGCTCGGCGTGTCGGCGAAGGACATCGACGGCTACTGGGCCTACGAGCACCTCTTCGACGAGATCCGCAAGCGGCTGCGCAAGGGCGAGCGCGACACGTGGCTCGGCGACTCGCCGACCCGCGCCGAGATCGAGGAGCTCCTGCGCGGCGAGCAGACGATGATCGACGTCGTCTTCGACGCCTCGATCGCCGAGGTCCTCGACGACCACATGACCGACGACCGGCTCAAGACCGCGCTGTTCGGCCAGGGCATCATCGGCGCCTGGGCCGGGCCGCGAGACAAGGGCACGGCGAGCGTCAAGCTGATGCACTTCCAGGGCGACCTCGAGGGGCAGGGGCCGCTGTGGGGCTACGTCCGCGGCGGGATGGGCATGGTGAGCTTCGCGATCGCCGACGCGGCGCAGGAGGCCGGAGCGACGCTCGCCACCGGCGTGCCCGTCGCGACGATCGACCCCCAGCAGGGCGTCACGCTCGAGGACGGCACCCGGATCCGCGCCAGGACCGTCATCTGCAACGCCGACCCGAAGCGCGCGCTGACGATGCTCAGCGACCTCCCGCCCGGCTTCCGCGAACGCCTGGAGGCGTGGAAGATCCGCAGCCCCGTCGTGAAGCTCAACACCGCGCTCGACCGCCTCCCCGAGTGGACCGCGGCGCCCGGCGAGCGCTTCCCGGCGTTCGCGACGATCGACGTCACCGGCACGATCGACGACGCGCAGCGCGACTTCGAGCGCTGCACGCGGGGCGAGGCGGCCGTCGGGTTCGGCGAGATCTACATCCAGACCGGCTACGACCCGTCACCGGCGCCGGAGGGCAAGCACCTGATGAGCGTGTTCGGCCAGTACGCGCCGTACGACTTCGACTGGGTGAACCGCAAGGAGGAGGTCGCCAAGCAGTTCTTCGACCTCATCACGAAGTTCGCGCCCGACTTCCCGGAGACGCTGGCGCACTACGAGGTGC
This sequence comes from Solirubrobacteraceae bacterium, assembly GCA_035706585.1. GTDB lineage: Bacteria > Actinomycetota > Thermoleophilia > Solirubrobacterales > Solirubrobacteraceae > DASSUW01. The sequence continues at coordinate 2,073 of DASSUW010000350.1, forward strand.
TCGGCCCACCGGACATCGAGCAGCGGATCGGCCTCACCAGCGGCAACATCTTCCAGGGCGAGACGATGCCCGACCAGATGTGGGAGCACCGCCTGAGCGCGCGGACGCCGATCCCGGGCTTCTACTTCTGCGGCGCCGCCACGCATCCGGCGGGCAGCGTGATCGCCCTCAACGGGCGCAACGCTGCGATGGCCGTCCTCGAGGACGCCAAAGTGCTCACCTGAAGCACGCGTTTTGTCGATGGGGCGGGCATATGGCACAGTTCCGCTCGATGGCACGGCGCCTGGCTGCGCCGCGGGGGCTGAAGGTCAAACGCGTCGGGCCGGCGGGCGTCGTGCTCGCGTGGAAGCCGCCGCGCGGCACCAAGCCCGCGGCCTACCTCATCTTCCGTGACGGCCGCCGGATCGCGCGCAGAGAGCGACGCCACTACGTCGACGCGCACGCCAAGCCCGGCCGGCACCGCTATTTCGTCCTCGGAGTCGACGAGCACGGGCGTCGCGGCAAGCACTCGAAGGTCGTGCGTGCGCGCGTGCCGGAGCCCGTGCCCGCCCCGCCCGAGCCGCCGCCGATCAAGCCGCCGAACTACGGACCGGCGCTCTCTGCCGCGATGGTGGACCGCCTGTTCTGGCGCGCGGGCTTCGGCGCCACGCCCGCCCAGCGTGCCGCGTGGACCGGCAAGGGCCACCTCCAGCTCGTCGACTGGCTGCTCGACACGGCGCCGGCGCTGGCGGCGACGGCGACCCCGCCGCTGACCGGCGGCGGCACGCCCAACCAGCCGATCGACCCGCTCGCATCCGAGGACGAGCTGGTGATGGAATGGCTGGACCGGATGCAGCGCGCCGTCAACCCGCTGCGCGAGCGGATGGCGTTCTTCTGGCACCGCCACTGGGCGGTCAGCCGCGACGACGGCATCCCGGCGTCGTGGCTCGTCGCGTACCGCAACCGCATGCTGCGCTACGCCGATCCGCGGTTGAGCTTCCGCGCGCTCGCCTACGAGATGTCGACGCTCGACGCCGCGATGTCGATGTACCTCAACGGCAGCGACAACGTGAAGGGCCGGCCGAACGAGAACTACGCGCGCGAGCTGATGGAGCTCTTCTGCCTCGGCCCGACGGCGGCGAACGGCGATCCCAACTACACGCAGGCCGACGTCGAAGGGCTCGCGCGGGCGCTCACCGGCTGGCGGCTCAACTTCGACGACGCGAGCCCGGACTACGGCAGGATCACGTTCACCCCGTCGCGGTTCGAGACCGGGGCCAAGACGTTCCTCGGCCGGACGTTGCCGGCGCTCGGCCGCGCCGCCACCGCGGCCGACGGCCCGGCCGCCGTCAACGCCGCGCTCGACGCGGTGCTCGGCCATCCGAGCCACGCGCCGTACCTGATCCGCAAGCTGTGGGCGGAGTTCATCGCGACGCCGATCCCGGCGGCGACGCTGAACGCGCTCGTCGCCGCCTACCGCCCGAACATGCCGCTGCGGCCCGTCCTGCGCAGCATCCTCACCCACCCGCTGATCTTCGAGTCGCTCGGCGAGCCGAACCTCGTCAAGCCACCCGTGGTCTACCTGGTCGGCGTCCTGCGGGTGCTCGGCGCGCCGATGAAGGGGAACTACATGACCGGTGCCCTGACCAACATGCAGCAGCGCCCGTACCGGCCGCCGAACGTCGCCGGCTGGGAGGGCGGCATGTCGTGGCTGAACACGAACACCGTGCAGGGCCGGTTCGACGCCGTCCTGCGGGCTCAGTTCCTCAAGTACTCGGCCAGCAGCAGCAGCTATCCGCGGCCGGCGCTGGTCGAGGTCGACGGCGGGGCGAGCGAGACGCCCGCGGCGCTGGTCGACCGCGCGCACGCGTCGATCGGCCGGCCGTGGCTGGCGGCGGCCACGCGCAGCGCGCTGCTGGCCTACGCCACGTCCGCGCCGACCGCGACGGTCCAGCAGCGGCGGCAGCGCTTCTACACCGTGCAGGCGCTGATGCTCGGCGGTCCCGACGGGCAGGTGATGTGACGTGCGCTGCATCGAATGCGAGGAGATCGAGCTCGCGCGCGTCAGCGACGCGCGGCCCGCGCAGACCATGGAGATCCCGTACGCGGCGCTCGACGGCTTCCCGGCGGGGCGCTCAGCGGGCGCGCTGACGCGCCGGCGGCTGCTGCAGTTCGGGGTTGCCGGGCTCGCCTCGGTGTACGCGCCGAAGGCGCTCGGCTGGGAGTCGGTGTGGGAGTCGGTTGCGGCCGAGGCCGCGCCGTCGGACCAGAACTGCCTGGTGCTGCTGTACCTGGCGGGCGGCAACGACGGCCTCAACACGCTCGTCCCGGCGGGCGCCGACGACTACGCGGCGTACGTCGACGCGCGGGCGGCGATCCACCGCATCCAGGGCGCGAGCGCGGGCGGCGTCGTCGGCTCGAGCCCGCTCGCCGGTCCGGCCGGCCAGTACCTCGCGTTCTCCAACGTGATGGTCTCGACGGCGGGCGGCGGCGACAACGGCGACGTCCACGGCCTCGACACGCTGTACGGCGACGGCAGCGGCGGACCGGGATCCGACCTCGCGGTCATGCCGGCGGTCGATGCCGTCAAGTACAGCCTGAGCCACTTCGACAACTCGGACATCTGGTTCAAGGCCAGCTACGACCTGAACGTCAAGACGGGCTGGCTCGGGCGCTGGATCGACAGCTACGGCTCGCCGGCCAACCCGCTGCAGGCGATCTCGATCGACACGGCGCTGTCGAAGTCGATCCGCACCGCCGCCAACCCGGTCTGCGCGATCCCGTCGCTGTCGTCGCTCGGCTTCACGATGAACTCGCCGGGCGGCGTCGGCAACACGGCCGTCAACGCGCAGATGGCGGCGCTGGCCGCGCTGCCCGCCGGGGCGACCAACGCGTACCTCGCGCGCACGCGGGCGACGTACGCGACCGCGGTCCAGACGCAGCAGCGCGCGGCGTCGGGTCCCGCCTACACGCCGGGCGCCGGCTATCCGAGCAACGGCACGCTCTCGACGCGGTTGCGGCTCGCCGCCCACCTGCTGGCGGCGAACCTCGGGACGCGGGTCATCACGATCCACTGGGGCTCGTTCGACACCCACAGCGGGCAGCTCGCGAGCCAGGACCAGCAGCTGACCGAGCTCTCGCGCGCGCTCGGCGCGTTCCGGGCCGACCTCGCCGCCCGCGGCATCGAGCAGCGGGTCTGCACGCTGGTGTTCTCGGAGTTCGGCCGCCGCGTGCGCGAGAACGGCTCCGCCGGCACCGACCACGGAGCCGGCGGTCTGATGCTCGCGCTGGGCAGCGGCGTCCGCGGCGGGCTCGCATCCGAGTGGCCGGGCTGCCGCCCGCAGGACCTCGTCCCGTCGACCAACCCGGCCCAGGGCAACCTGAAGGTGCCGACCGACTACCGCTCGGTGTACCGCGCCGTCGTCGAGGAGTGGCTCGGCGGCGATCCGGACGCGATCATCAACGGCGGCACGATCGCGCCGCTGGCCCGCGGCGACGGAGCGAGCGGGCTGTTCAAGTGACCCTGGTGGCGCTGCTCGCCGTGGCCGCGCTCGCGGCGTCGCCGCCGGCCACGGTGAGCCAGGACCCGGCGTACCGGGTCGTCAAGGTCAAGTACTACGGCGTCAAGAAGCACCATCACAGGACGCGGCGGGCGTGCCGGCGCCACTGGGACCATCGCTGCCGCAAGCACGTGGTCCGGCGCCGCGTGAAGGTCCCGGCGCCGCCCGCACCGGTCCCGGCGCCGACGCCGACGCCCACGCCGACCCCGCCGCCGCTCCCCTCGCGCACGACGGTGGACCTCGACGAGTGGCGGGTGACGCCCGCCTACCGCGAGCTGGCGGCCGGTGAGGTCGAGTTCAACGCCGCCAACCTCGGCGAGGACGACCACGATCTCTCGATCCGGCAGGACGCGGCGCCGCTGAAGACCGTCGCGCTGGCTCCGGGGGAGAGCGCGAGCGTGCGCGTCACGCTCGCCGCCGGCGCCTACACGCTGTACTGCTCGCTCCCGGGCCACGAGGGCAACGGGATGCGGGCGACGCTGACCGTTCGCTAGGCCCGGCCGTCGAGCCACTCGCGCATCGAGACGTGCTGCGGCGAGTGGTTGCCCGACGCCAGCTCGCGGCGCATCTCGCCCAGCAGCCCGAACCGCTCGGCGGTGACGTTGTGCTGGTGGATCGTCTCCAGGTTCTCCTGGCGCGCCGACACGAAGTGCCGGTCCGTCAGCGCCGGGAAGCGCTCGATGACGCCGCGCACCATCTCGCGCACGCAGTCCTCCACGAACCGCGGGCGGCGGTGCGCCTTCTCGACCACGGCGCCCTCGTCGGAGCGCTTCATCAGCTCGTAGATCTCCGACGACATCGAGTCCTCGACGACGTCGAGCAGGCTCTGGGCGTCGATGTCCGTGTCGCAGTCCTCCGGGCAGCCGATGTGGAGCGTCCCGAGGCCGCGCTGGTTGTGCGTGGCGACCGGGACGGCCTCGAAGATGCGCTCGATCTCGTCCTCCGAGAAGCCGCCGTCGACGAGCCGCTCGCGCGAGCGGGCCTCCACGAGCTTCTGCGCGCACGGGCACGCGGTCATGCCCTGCGCCCGCACGCCGACGAGCCGGCGCGTGCCGATCTCCGACGCGACCGCGACGCCGAGCAGCGAGTAGATCTCCTGCGTGGCGATGCCGGACTCGGGCGCCGGCTTGTGCTCGGGATAGCGGGCCTCGATCTGGACCTCGGCGCGGCGCGCGCCCTGGCGGTCGCGCACCTTCTCGGCGATGTGCTGGGCGAGCGTCTCCGCGCGCAGCGCGGACTCCCCGAGCACCACCTCGCCGATCGCGTCGTTGACGACCTCCTCGAACCGCGACATGTGGGCGCCCTTTTGCAGCGGCCCCAGATCCACGAAGCAGTCGAGCCGGGCCGAGTACAGCTGCTCGGTTCCGTTCGCCCGGATCCGGATGACCTTCTCGACATTGGTCACGCCCACGCGCGAGAGCGAGATCGGGAGAGTCGGAGCCTGTGCCTGGACGTCTTCGAGTGTGATTTCGGACATCTCGCCTCCAAGGCTAGTACGCGGGTTTGCCCTGGGTTAGCGACACCAATTCACGAAAGAACACCCATTCGGACAGGACAGAATCCGTATCGCGTGCTACAAAGCCGGACAGAGAGGCGACGGAGAGCCAAGTGCCCCGCCCCAAATCGCGACCTGAGTCGCGGCGAGCAGCAAGGCTGCACACGACATAGACGGAAGGAGCGATTCCTTTGGGAGGAGGGATGCGCTCGCGTTGTCGTCCCGAAGGATCGAGAAGGGTTTGGGCACTAAGACCGAAGCACTGCTCGCGAGCGACACGTCGATTCTTGACATCGACGAGCTTCGCCCGCTGATTCTTGAAGGCCAGGAGCGGGGGTTCCTGACCTTCGAGCAGATCACCTCTTGTCTTGAAGAGGTGGAGGTCACCAAGGAGCAGGTCGTCGAGCTGCACTCGTACCTGGAGGACCAGGGCATCGACATCGTGAACGCCGAAGACGGGCGTCCCGCGATCGCAGAAGGCGGCCGGTTCGAGCCCGCGGCGGCCTCGGGCAAGACGCCCGATACCCCGCGTAAGCCGGAGATCGACCTGACGGTCGAGCCCAGCCTGGATTCGCTGCGGCTCTACCTGCGATCGATCGGCCGCGTGCAGCTGCTGACCGCCGAGCGCGAAGTGGCGCTGGCCCAGCGGATCGAGCGCGGCGACCTGGTAGCCAAGCAGGAGATGGTCGAGGCCAACCTGCGCCTCGTCGTATCGATCGCCAAGGGGTACCTCGGGCGCGGCCTGTCGTTCCTGGACCTGATCCAGGAGGGCTCGCTCGGCCTGATCCGCGCGGTGGAGAAGTTCGACTACCGGCGCGGCTACAAGTTCTCGACGTATGCGACCTGGTGGATCCGCCAGGCGGTGACGCGGGCGATCGCGGACAAGGGCCGCACGATCCGCATCCCCGTCCACATGGTGGAGAAGCTGAACAAGGTCGTGCACGTGGAGCGTCAGCTCGTCCAGCAGCTCGGCCGCGAGCCGCTGCCGGAGGAGATCGCCCGCGAACTCGAGTGCTCGGCACGCGAGGTGCGGGACATCCTGCGCATGGCGCAGCAGCCGGTATCGCTCGAGAAGCCGATCGGCGAGGAGGAGGAGTCCGAGCTGGGCGACTTCGTGGAGGACGACTCCGCGATCTCCCCGTTCGAGATGGCCTCCGAGAACCTCCGCAAGGAGAACGTCCGAAAGGCGCTCGACGCGCTGCCGCAACGGGAGCGGGAAGTGATCGAGATGCGCTTCGGGCTCACGGGCGCCCGCCCGTACACGCTCGAAGAGGTCGGCCGCGCGTTCAACGTGACGCGCGAGCGGATCCGCCAGATCGAGAACCACACGCTCAAGAAGCTCGAGTCGCTTCCCGAGGCCCAGCGCCTCCGCGACTCGGCGTGAGTCTTGTGCCGGTGCGGTGGGCGATTCGTGCCCACCGCGCCGCGCTCGACCTCAGCGCTTGAGCCGCTTGAGCAACCGGTCGCGTGGCGTGCGGCGGCGCTTGAACCGCTTGAGCCACCGGTCGCGTGCCGCGCGGCGGCGCTTGCGGCGCGTCGGCACGACGCCGAGTATCCGCGGCGGGGTCGTCGTGCGGCGCCGCGCCGCGACGAACCCGCCGAGCCCGATGGCGGTCAGCAGCGCGGCGAGCGCGCCCGGCGTTGCGCGGAGGCGGCCGTACGCGTCCTGCACCGCCGGCCAGACGCTGCGGTCGATCAGCTCGGCGGCGTCGGCCGCGCTCGTCGCGGCGACCGGCGGCAGATAGGCGACGTCGATGCGGCGCGGCTTGGGGATCGGGCCGAGCCAGAGCCGCGACGTGCCGAGGATCGCGGCGGGCACGAGCGGCGCCCCGGTCTCGACCGCGAGCCGGCCCGCTCCGTGATGCGGCGAGCCCAGGGCGTCCGGCTCGTCGACGCGCGTCCCCTCCGGGAACATGATCAGCACGCCGCCCTGCTCGAGGATGGCGCGGGCGGTCGCCAGCGCGTCGGCGTCAGCGGCCCCGCGCCGGACGGGAAACGCCCCGAGCCCGGCCAGCAGCCGCCCGAACGGGCGGCGGAACAGCTCGCTCTTGGCCATGAACCGCATGTCCCGGTGCGTCGTGAGGCCGAGGAAGAACGGGTCCAGCAGGCTCTTGTGGTTCGCGGCCACGATCGCGGGCCCGGCCGCCGGCAGGTGCTCGGCGCCGCTCACCCGCAGCCGGAACCACGACCGCAGCAGGACCGTCGCCAGCGCGCGCACGACCGCATACAGCGGCCGCGAGACGCCATGCTCGCTCGCGTACCGGTACGGGTCGAAGGCGGTCAAGAGTTCTGTCCGGACGGGAACGTATGTTTGGGTTATGAATCCGCGCGAACAGGGAGACCTCGGCGAGCTGTCGGCGCTTGGATGGCTCGTCGAGACGGGCGCGCACGTGTATATCCCATTCGGCCACAGTCCTGACTGCGACCTCGTGGCGGATCTGGACGGCCGTCTCGTCCGCGTGCAGGTCAAGACGTCCCGGTTCTGGTGTCGCGGACGCTGGTACGTCGAACTTGCGACGCGCGGCGGCAATCGCAGCTGGAACGGCATCGTGAAGCACTTCAGTTCGCGTCGTGCCGATTATCTCTTCGCGCACGTCGGCGACGGACGGCGATGGTTCATCCCGACAGACCGCATCGACGGCGGCACTCGGATTGTGCTCGGGGGCCCCAAGTACGCGGGATTCGAAGTCGAACCGGGCCGCCCGTTTCCAGCCGCGCCGGCCGATCAGACGCTAAGCTCAGACACCCCTGGTGGGGTTCCCGAGCGGTCAAAGGGGACGGGCTGTAAACCCGTTGGCTCTGCCTTCGCAGGTTCGAATCCTGCCCCCACCACTTAGGCCCGGAAGCGCTCGCGGTACGCGGCCGGGCTGACGCCCACGATCGCGCGGAAGTGCTGGCGATAGCTCGCCGGCGAGGGGAAGCCGACGGCCTGGCCGATTGCCTCGATTCCGCGCTCGTCGTGCTCGAGCAGCGGCAGGCTCGCGTGGATGCGCTGCTCGATCAGCCAGCGGCCCGGGCTGATGCCGGTGCTCGCGCGGAAGCGGCGGCTGAACTGGCGCGGCGACAGGTGGGCGACGCGGGCGAGGGCGTCGACGTCGAGCGGCTCGGACAGGTGGTCGAGCGCGTGCGCGATCGCGGCGCCGACCGGATCGCCGTTGCCGGCCGCCGGCACGGGCTGCTCGATGAACTGCGCCTGGCCGCCGTCGCGGTGCGGCGCGACGACCATCCGCCGCGCAACGCGGTTGGCGATGTCGGCGCCGTGGTCACGGCGAACGATGTGCAGGCACAGGTCGATCCCGGCGGCGGTGCCGGCCGAGGTGAGGATCTCGCCGTGGTCGAGGTACAGGACGTCGGGGTCCACGCGCACGCGCGGGAACCGCGAGCGCAGCAGCGCGGCGTAGCGCCAGTGCGTCGCGGCGGTGAGGCCGTCGAGCAGACCGGTCGCCGCGAGCACGAACGCGCCCGAGCAGATCGAGACGAGCCGCGCGCCGCGGGCATGCGCGGCGCGCAGAGCGGCGAGCACTGCCTGCGGCGGATCGGCGTGCACGTCGGCGCTGCCCGGCACGATGATCGTGTCCGCGCGCGCGAGCGCCTCGAGCCCGTGCGGCGCCTCGATCCGCAGCCCGCCGACCGCGCCGACCGGCCCGGCCCGCTCGGCGCACAGCGCGAACGAGTACCACCATTCGACCTCGAGCTCCGGCCGCGGGAGCGCGAACACCTCGGTGGCGACCCCGAGCTCGAACGGCGACATGCCCTCGTAGCCGAGCACGACGACGCGGTGGGGCGCCGCGCTCTGCGGCGCCGCGGCGCGCTCGTGCCGCGAGGCCGGGTTCGGGTGCCGCGAGGCCGGGTACGGGTGCCGCGAGGCCGGGTTCGCGTGCCGCGAGGCCGGGTACGGGTGCCGCGCCGCCATGTCCGGATCCTAGCGGCGGTCGTCCTTTCGGACGCTCGCGGCGCAGGCGCGGCTCTGGCACGCTCGTCCGCATGACCGCCGCCGACTACTTCGCCGCCAAGCTCGCGTTCGAGACCGACGCCGCCGACGTCGCCGATGCCCTGTCCACCGGGAGCTCCGGCTTCACGCTCGTCGACGCCCGCAGCGAGCAGGCGTACGCCGCCGGCCACATCCCCGGCGCCCGCAGCCGCCGCGACGACCTGCCGGACGGCCCGCTCGTCGTCTACTGCTGGGGACCCGGCTGCAACGGCGCGACGAAGCTCGCGCACCAGCTCGCCGAGCGCGGCCACGACGTGCGCGAGATGATCGGCGGCTTCGAGTACTGGGCGCGCGAGGGGCACCCGGTCGAAGGGCATGACGCCGACGCGATCATGGCCGGCGCGGACCCGCACGGCCACGTCAGGGTCCGCGGCGCGATCAGCTGCCTATGTTGAACTGACGCTCGCGTTTCCGGGTACCCGGTCGGTGCGTCAGCCCGTCGAGCACCACCTCGATCGGCGACCGGCGGTTCGCGTTCTCGAGCTGCTCGCGAATCGCACGGATGTCGTCGGCCGTGTTCGACGCCTTGCCCGCCACGGCGGCGAACCGCTTCGCGCTCGCGAAGGCGAGCGCGCCGGGCGAACGCCGCCGTCCGACCCGTGAGCCGATCAGCAGCCCGCCGGCGAGGCCCGCCACCGCGGCCGCGCCGGCGGTGAGCGCCGGCCCGGTGGCGCGGCTCGCGGTGTCGACGACCGCACCGCCGGCGTGCTTGCCCTTCTCGATCGCGCCGTTGCCGTTGGACCCGGCGCGCGTGCGTGCCTTCGTCGCCGCCATCGCCGCGCTCCTAGTCGAGGATCTTGCCGATGCGCTCGGCCTGGTCGCCGGCGCGCTCGAGGTCCTTGGAGACGCTCTTGGTCGTCTTGGCGAATCGCTTGGTGGCCTGACCGACCGACTTGGCGATCGCCTTCCCGTCCAGGTCGGAGAGGCCCTTGCCGACCGAGCGCGGGAGTCGCACGCCGAGGACGGTCCTGCGGCGCGTGCGGCTCTTGAGCGCGATCCCGCCCGCGATGCCGACCGCCGCTGCGCCGACCGCGGCGGCCGGTGCAGCCGCCTTGCCCGCCACCGTCCTGACCGTGTCGACGACGCCGTTGTTGTTGTTGCTGCTGCTGTTGCGGCTCGCCGCCGTGGACCGGCTGCGCGAGTTGCTGGCGCGCCGCGCGCCGTTGCTCGACGTCGCCGCGCGCGTGCCGCTGCGAGCGGACGTCGTCTTGGCGCCCGAGGACTTCTTGGTCCCGGGGCTCTTGCGGCTCGCGGACTTCGCCGCGCCGCTCGAGCGCTTCGCCGCGCCCGTCGAGGACTTCGCAGCGCCGCTCGAGCGCTTCGCACTGTTTGTCTGTGTCTTGCCGGCCATCTCGAATCCCCCTCTTGCGCCGCCGGGCCGTTGCCTGCGGGCTACCCGAATGCCGCAAGAAGGACGCACTGTGCGAAAACTTGCAGCCGGCTCACCATCGACGTGCCGCCCGGGTAGCCCGGGGTCGAACCCACCGGAGGGGAGACCCCAGATGTCGGACACACCAACACGCGACGCCAAGCTCGTGCAGTTCCTCAACGAGGCGTATGCGAAGGAGAAGCAGCTCGAGACGTCGCTCGCCGCCCATGCGGACGCGACCATGCGCGAGGACTATGCCAAGCGGTTGAAGGACCATCTCAAGGAGACGAGGTCGCACGCCGCCCAGGTGGCCCGGCGCATCAAGCAGCTCGGCGGGACCCCGGAGACCGTGTCCGTGCCGGGGCCGGAAGGGCTCGGCCGGATGGCGGAGACCATGTCCGAGAAGCTCGGCAAGGCCAAGGCTGCGGCGCAGGGCCCGCTGCACGCGATGCGCGGCGCCGGCGAGCAGGAGCAGATGCTGCGCAACGCCCGCGCCGAGTACGCGGACGAGGCGCAGGAGATCGCCACGTACATGGTGATCGACTCGCTCGCCACGACCGTCGGCGACAAGGAGACGGCCAAGCTCGCGCGCGCGATCATCCGCGAGGAGGAGCGCATGCAGAAGTTCCTCGCCGACCTGCTCCCCGACCTCACCGCCGGTGTCGCGCACGACGAGATCCCGATCTCCGAGCTTCCGGACACGCCGGCCAGGACGCCCGCGAACGCGTAGCCGGAGCATGCGTCGGGTCGCCCCGTAGGGTCCAGTGGATGGGAGAACGACTTGACGGCACGGTCGCGCTGGTCACCGGCGCGAGCAGCGGCATCGGAGAGGCGGCGGCCCGGGCGCTCGCGCGCCAGGGCGCGACCGTGGCGATCGCGGCGCGGCGCCGGGACCGGCTCGACGCGCTCGCGAGCGAGCTCGGCGGCGACACGCTCGTCATCGAGGCGGACATCACCGATCGCGACCAGGCGATCGCCACGGTCACCGAGACGGTCGGCAAGCTCGGCCGCCTCGACACCGTCGTCAACAACGCCGGCGTGATGCTGCTCGGCGACGCCGAGGGAGCGCCGCTGGAGGAGTGGGACCGGATGGTCGCGATCAACGTGCTCGGGCTGCTGTACGTCGCGCACGCCGCGATCGGGCCGCTGCTCGAGGCGGCGCAGGACAGCCCGCGCAACGTCGCCGACATGGTCAACATCAGCTCGATCGCGGGCCGGCGGGCCAACCGCGGCTCGGGCGTCTACAACCTCACCAAGCACGGAGTCGGCGCGTTCAGCGAGTCGCTGCGCCAGGAGTTCGCCACCCGCCACGTGCGCGTCTCGCTCGTCGAACCCGGCGCGGTCGCCACCGAGCTCACCGATCACATGCGCGAGGAGATGCGCGCGCTCTCGCGCGAGCGCTTCAGCCGGATCGAGCGTCTCACGGCCGACGACATCGCCGACACGATCGAGTTCATCGTCACGCGCCCGGCGCGGGTCGCGATCAACGAGATCATGGTCCGGCCTACCGACCAGGAGTGGTGACCGGCACGTAGCGGGTCGCGACCACGCGCCGCGCCGTCCGCGAGTGCCGGATCCAGCGCAGGAAGCGCCGCGTCTGACCGCGCGGGCGCCCGCGCGTGACGAAGCCGAGCGGGCGGCGCGCCGGGTAGGCGCCGGACCGGATCGTCGACCGCGTGCACGGCACGCCCTCGTACGGGACCGCGTGCAGCTCGCCCGTGTACGCGAGGTCGGCATAGCCGAACGCGTTGGGCGTCGACCGTACGTAGTCGCGCATCTGCGCCGCGTAGGCGAGCGTCCGCGGCTGATAGGCGACCGGCGTGGTCAGATCCACGAACACGGACAGGAACACGCTGCGCGCGCCGGCGCGCTCGTCGAGCGCGACCGGCGCGATCGCGTCGGTCCGCGGCGACCCCGGCACCTGGGTCCAGCTCGTGAGCAGGCCGGCCACGAACGCCTGCATCTGCGCGCGCCCGATCACCGGAACCGGGTTCGCGCGGTTCGTGACCAGGCAGACGCCGCTCCACGCGATCGGTGAGAACCGCAGGCCCGCGGGATCGGCGCCCTCCAGCGCCCGGCTCGCCAGCCCGACGTCGACGACGCCGCGCGCCGCGTCGGCGATGCCGGTGCCGCTGCCGCCGCCGACGATCGAGAACCGCGGCGGCCGCCGGACCGCGTGCCGGAAGAAGTACGCCAGGTCGGCGGTGAGCGCGCCGGTCGGCGTCGAGCCGCTCATCGTGATCGTCCGGCGCGCGGCGGACGCGTCGGGCGCCGCGACAGCCGCGGCGAGGAAGGCGAGGGCGACGACCGCGGCCCTCATCCGATTCGTACCGAGCTGCCGACGTGCCTGCCGCGCTTGACGTTGCCCTTGCGCTTGCGGACCGCGACCACGCGGCGGGTCGCGCTCGCGAGCACGCCGCCCCGGCGATCGAGGCCCTCGACCTTCAGCGTCCCGCCGCGACGCGACCGGATGCGGACGGTGAACGGCGAGCCGCGCCGCTTCACGCCGACGACGCGCCCGCCGAGCGTGACCCGGTAGCGGCGGATCGCCTGGACGTTCCCGATGCCCGCGATCTGGGCGACGATGCCGCGCTTGTTGCGCGTCGCCAGCAGGACGCGCACCGCCGGCCGCTGCGCGCCGTCGTAGCTCGATCCGTTCATCGCCTGCACGACCGACCGTGCGGCATCGAGGTAGCCGGCGCCGACCGGCAGCGACGCCCGGGTCGCGGCCTGGAGCATCATCGCCCGCAGCTCGGCCGCCGACGCGTCGGGCCGCACGGCCGCCATCAGCGCCGCGACGCCGGTCGCGTGCGGCGCGGCCATCGACGTCCCGCTCTTGTACTCGTAGCCGCCGGTCTTCGATGTCGACAGCACCTCCTCGCCCGGCGCGGCGATCGGCACCGTGAGCTTCCCGTAGTTGGAGAAGTCCGGCATCTGGCGACCCGAGTTCGGCGCCGTCGCCGCGACCCCGATCACGTTCGGCGACGGGAACGACGCCGGATAGAACGGCTTGCGATCGATGCTGATGCCCTCGTTGCCGGCCGAGGCGATGATCAGCACGTCGGCGGCGTTCGCCTTCTTGACGGCCGCCGCCAGCCACTTGTCGCGGAACGGGCCGCCGAGGCTGAGGTTGATGATCCGCGCGCCGTTGGCGGCGGCGTACCCGATGCCGTCGGCGACGGCGCCCATGTTCCCGGCGCCGTCGGCGTCGAGCACCTTGACGGTCATGATCCGCGCCTCCGGCGCGACGCCGACGACCCCGCGCCCGTTGCGGGCGGCCGCGATGATGCCGGCGACGTGCGTGCCATGCCCGGCGCCGTCGGTCAGGTTCTGGGTCTTGCGCTGCGTCGTGAGGTCGACGCCGTGCACGTCGTCGACGTAGCCGTTGCCGTCGTCGTCCTTGCCGTTGCCGGGCACCTCGCCGAAGTTCGTCCAGATGTTCTTCGCGAGATCCGGATGGTCGAGCCGCGTGCCGGAGTCGATCACCGCCACCACGACGCCGGCGCCGCGGGTGAGCGCCCACGCACCGGGAAGGTCGAACACCGTGCCGGGCGCGACCGCCCACTGCTCGCCCTGGCGCGAGTCCTGCGCGGGCGCACGGGTACCCAGGGAGAGGGTCGCCACGCCTACAACCGCCATGACGGCGCTCCCACGGGCCCATCGGTGGTGTAGGGGCCGAGCCACCGTGCGGGATTCGTGAGCGTTCCGGTGGCCCGACCTTACCGCTGTCGCGGTCCGGCGTATAGGCTTGCCGGCGTGGTTCGAGTCGGCGGACTCGTGGCCGTGCTCGCCGGGCTGCTGCTCGCGGCGCCGGCGCACTCGCAGACGGTCCGGCTCGCCGCGCCGCCCGACTGCCTGACGAACCCGAACTGCGGCCCCGGGATCCAGCGCGCCTACGGCGTCGACGTGTCCCCGTTCTTCGTGCCGCTTACCGTCGCCGACGCGGGCATCTCGGCGCTCGACGACGGCCTCGCCGAGGTCGCGGTCGCGTTCTCGTCGGATCCGGAGGTGTCGCGACCCGACGTCAAGGTCCTGCGCGACGACCGCCAGATGGTGGGCCCGGATCCGGTCGTGCCGGTCCTGCGGGCGAACGTGCTGCGCGCGTACGGACCGCGCCTGAAGCGCGTGCTCAACCGCGCATCCGCCGTGCTCAGCACGCGCGCGCTGCGCGCGCTCAACCAGCAGGTCGGCGACGGCCGGCTGCCGGAGGCGGTGGGCGGCGAGTTCATCGACGCCAACGGGCTCGGCGGCGACGGCCGCCGCCGCCACGGGCGGCGGATCGTCGTCGGCTTCCAGGCGTTCTCCGAGAACGACAC
>DASSUW010000351.1:0-6323 GCA_035706585.1 Solirubrobacteraceae bacterium
GGCGCGCGCCGCGTCGATCAGCCGCGGCGCCGGGTCGACCGGCCGGAGCGCGAACACCAGCAGGTGGGGGACGCGGGGCGCGCGCCGCAGCAGGTGCAGCACGAGCTCGACCGACGCCTCGTCGGCCCAGTGGACGTCGTCGAACGCGAGGACGTACGGGCGCTCGCGGCCGATCAACTCCAGCAGCGAGCGCAGCGCACGGTGATAGCGGAAGCGCTCGGCGGGACCCGGCGCGGCGGGCGGCACGCTGCCGTCGTCGATCCCGGACGAGGGCAGCACGGCGGCCAGCTCGCGACCGGCCGCGGCCACCCGCGTGGCGCTCATCGTCGCCACGTGGTCGTCGAGCGCGTCGACGACGAGGCTGAACGGGACGTCGCGCTCGTGCTCGGCCGCGCTCCCGGCGAGCACGAGCAGGCTCTGCCGCGCCGCCTCGCCGAGCGCGGCGCCGACGAGCGCGGTCTTGCCGATGCCGGCCTCGCCCAGCAGCCCGATCGTGCGCCGTCCCCCTGCGCGCACGTCGGCGATCGCGCGTCCGAGCGCCTCAAGCTCGCCATCCCGGCCGACCAGCTCCACGCGGCCAGCGTAACGGCGAGCCCCGCTCGGTCACCCGCCCCTGGCGATCATGGCCAGCACGGCGCGCTCCACGCGGGCCGGAACGACCGGCAGATAGAAGTGCTCGCGCGGGTATCTGCCGGCGAGCCTGGCGATGTCGCGCAGCCCGGGGCGCTCGAGCGCGAACAGCTCGAGGAAGTAGTCCGCCACCCGGAGCGGCGGCGTGAACTCGGCCGTGAAGCGCGCCCGCTCTCCCGCGACGCGGAACGTGTGCGGACGGCCCGGCGGCACGACGATCTCCTCGCCCGCGCGGACGAGCCGCGACCCGCGCAGGCCCGTCCAGACGCGCAGCGCGCCGTCGTGGACGGCGAAGCGCTCCTGCTGGTGCAGATGCCGGTGCAGCGGGCCGCCGCCGGCCCCGCGGCGCGCCTCGACCTCGCTGCGGAACATCGCGTCGCTCAGCTCCAGCAGCGTCGAGGTCATGAACCGGCCGTGGAACACGGCGCCGGGCGTGTAGTCGGCCGCGCTCGCGGTCAGGGTCGCCGTCATCGAATGCCTCCTCGGGTTGTCGTGGCGTTGCCGGCACAGCGTCGGCGCTGCGCGGGCCGGGGGCCATCGGGGAAACCCTGGGCCAGGCCCCCGATCGGTGGCGAGACCGGGGTGCCGGTCGGGGGAATCCCCAGTTCCCCCGGCGCAGGCGCGGCGGGACGCTCCCTCCATGACCCGAACGCCCCCACTCACCCGCCGGCTCGTCGCGCTCGCGTGCGCGGCCGGCGCGCTCGCCGCGGCAGCGCCGGCGAGCGCCGACTCGCTCGTGTTCGTCAAGAACAGCAACGTCTGGCTCGCGAACCCGGATGGGTCCGGCCAGTACCAGGTGACCACCGACGGCACCGCGGCGAACCCGTACACGTCGCCGTCGCAGGCGGACGACGGCACGATCGTCGCCGCCCGTGCGCGCCCGGCCGGCGGCCCGCTGTACCGCATGCGGCAGAACGGGCAGCTCGTGAACACGATCCCGGTCGCGCCGATGCTTGCCGGGCCGTTCGCGCCGCACGTGTCGCCCGACGGCCGGCTCGTCGCGTACGAGCACGTGTTCTCGCGCAGCGTCAACGGCTACATCGAGACCTCGTCCGACGTCCGCTTCACGCGCGCGGACGGGTCGACGCCGCAGGGCATCGGGCCGGAGACCGGCCGCGGCGCCGGTGCCCCGTCGTGGATCGACTCCACGCGCGCGTTCGTCGGCGTGAACGCGATCGCGACCACGCAGGTCGTCGGCCAGTCGGCCGTGCAGTGGTGGAGCGACTACGACCACCAGCCGCAGTGGTTCAGCTTCGGCGAGTCCGTCGAGGACGGCGAGGTCGCGCCGAACGGGCGGATCGCGGTGGTGCGCGGCGACCACGAGGACAACACGATCCAGCTGTACGACAACACCGGCGGGTTCACGTCGCTGCCGACGCCGACGTGCACGCTCAGCGGGCCGTCGCCCGGCCCGCTCGGCAAGCGCTTCGTCGACCCCACGTTCTCGCCCGCGGGCGACGCCGTCGCCTGGCAGGAGGGCAACGGCATCTGGACGATGGACATCCCGGCGGCGGGCTGCGCGACCGGCACGCCGCGGCTGCTGATCGCGGGCGCCTCCGATCCCGACTGGGGTCCCGCGGCCGTGAACCCGGGCCCGCGGCCGCGGCCGAAGCCGGTCCCGGGCAGTACGGGCACGCCGGGATCGGCGCCCACGCTCGCCGCGTCCGTGGCGCCGGTCAAGCTGCGCGGCGCGCTGCGCAAGGGCGTCCGGCTCCGCGTGCGCACGCCGAGCGGCGGCCGTGTCAGCGCGCGCGCCGCGAGTCGCGGACGCGTGGTCGCCCGCGGGAGCCGGGCGGTCGAGCGCGCCGGTGCGGCCACGGTCTCGCTGCGGTTCACCACGCGCGCGCGGCGTACGCTGCGCAGGCGGCGCGCCGTCAAGCTCGCGGTCACGCTGCGCTTCACGCCCACGTCCGGCGCGGCGGTGCGCGAGCGGCTGGCAGTTACGCTCGCGCGCTGAGCACGGAACCCCCGGTCGGACCCGTCGCGTTCGTCATCATCGTCCGGCGTGTCCGACCGACCGGGTTCCCAGATGCGGTGGCGCCGCGCGCTCCTCGCGCTCGTCGTGCTGGCCGCGCTCGCCGGCTGCGGCGAGGAGACCAAGCCGCTGCCCGCCGCGCCCGACACGATCGAGCTGGCCACGCCGGACTTCGAGGACGGCGGCACGATCCCGCGCGCGCTCACGTGCGACGGCGCGGGCACCGCGCCCACGATCACGTGGCGTGGCGTGCAGGGCGCCGCGGAGCTGGTGCTCTTCGTCGACGACACCGACGCCGGCTTCACGCACTGGACGGCGTACGGCGTCAGCGCCGCGGGCGGCAGCGGGCTGGCGCCGCACGGCCGGTTCCCGACCGGGACCGAGTACGGGAAGAACTCCGCCGGCAAGACCGGCTGGACGCCGCCGTGCCCGCCCGAGGGCGACGACCCGCACCACTACGTCTTCACGCTGTACGCGCTCGCGGACGCGAGCGCGCTCCCGGCCGGCGCGGAGCCGGACGAGGTCCGGGCGAAGCTCGCCGGCGCGGTCGCCCGCGGCACGTTCACGGGGATCTACGGGCGCGGCTGACCGCTCGCGGTCCGCCGTGCAGCGATCTCCACGGCGGGATCGTGCAGCGTCCTTGGGTTTCTGTTCAGATACGCGGGTTGCCTGCAGGAGGGAGCAGGCAGGTCTCGACATACGGAGGGTTCCGCCCATGGCCGGGAGAAGGTCGCTCATCGCGCTTGCCGCGTCGGTGTTGTTGGTGGTGGGAGGCCAGTCCGCTGCGTTCGCGGCCGACGATGACGGCACGCCCTTCGAGCAGCTGGTCCAGGTCTACGTGCCGGATCAGGCTGCGGTCGACAGCGTCGTGGCCGACTACGACGCCGCCGAGTACCGGTCCGTCCAGGACGACGGCTCGATCCTGCTCAACGTCTTCGTGACGGCCGAGGAGAAGCAGGCCTTAATCGCCAAGGGCTATCGGATCGGCCGCGTCATCGAGGACTCCGGCACGGGTGCTCAGCGCATGAAGGAGCGCCAGGAGATCATCGACCAGATCGCTGTCGCCGCCGACGTCGCCGAGAACGGCCGCACGGGCGCGAGGTTCCGGGGCAGGTCCATCATCCCCGACCCGGGCGACACGGTCATCCAGCGCGCCGTGGCCTTCACGGGGGCGGTCGGCCCCAACGCGAACCGCTCGACCGCGCGCTTCCTCTACGTCGAGGCGTTCAACAAGTCCACGAAGCGCGTCCCGGGGTCCAACACGTCGTTCACCGGCCCGTCGCTGGCGCTGTCCTACGCCGGCCCCGACGGCGTCTACTCGACGCCGGTCAACATGGGTCGCTTCATCGACAACGACCCGACGCCGGACGAGTACATGTACCACCGGCAGTTGGTGCGCCTGACCGGTGCCTACGCCAACCTGGCGGCCGGCGACATCCAGCTTCGCGTCGCCACGGCGGCCACCGCCGGAGGCGCCGAGGCCAGCACCGAGACCTACCCGGTCTCCGAGTGGCTCGGCAAGGACCTGCCGCCGCACGCTGCGGGCTTCCGGACCGAGTTCTTCACGCACTACCAGGATCCGACCGAGACCCGCGCCAACCTCGACGCGCTGGCCGCGACGTATCCGGAGCTGATGAGCGTCGTCAACATGCCGGAGCTGACGTCCGGCTACCAGCGCAAGGCGCAGGCGACGATGAACGGCACGACCGGCATCGGCTCGACGCCGCCGGCCGCGCTCGGTCCGCTGCTGATCGACACGACGGGCGAGATCACGGCGGCGCAGCCGATCGCCTCGATCCCGTTCACCGGCGAGGCGGGCGTGCAGTACCGCGCGTTCACCAACGGGATTCCGGGCGGCTCGACCGACCTCATCCTCACGCTCAAGGACCCGGCCGGGAACGTCCTGCAGTCGATCGACACGGGGACGAGCCCGGAGACCCTCACCCAGGTCTTCCCCACGACCGGCACCTACACCTACGAGGTCTCGGGCTTCCAGGGCGATCTCGGCGACTTCACGTTCCAGGTCCAGGAGGTCGTCTACTCGGCGGTCGTGCTCACCACGCACGACTGGGGCCACGAGGGCGGCAACCAGGTCATGGCCGAGTTCCGCAACCCCGGCGCGGCCGACCAGCCGCTGACCGTAACGGTCACCGACAAGCTGATCGACGTCTCGCTCGCCACCGACTCGGCCGGCGCGCTCACCTCGACGGCCAAGCAGGTCGTGGACGCGATCAACGCCGATCCGGCGGCCGCCGCGCTCGTCAAGGCGACGACGTTCCGCGGCAACCGGGGCAGCGGCATCGTCCAGCCTCGCGCGCGCACGAACCTCTCGGACTTCCTCAACGCTCCCGCGAGCGTTGCCCGTGGTCCGTTCCAGCAGCACCTGTACCGGATCGGCGCGCACCGTGACGGCTCCAAGGTGGGCGTGTTCCTGTTCTGCCAGCAGCACGCTCGCGAGTGGACCACCAGCCTCACCTGCCAGGAGACCGCGCACCAGCTGGTCGAGAACTACGCGACCGACCCGCAGACCAGGGAGCTCCTGGACAACGTCGAGATCTTCATCTCGCCGAACTCCAACCCGGACGGCGCGCACTACTCGATGTACGACGCGTCCGGCCAGCGCAGGACGCTGGTCAACTACTGCCCCGAGAACGGCACGTCCGACCCGGCCGCCCGCAACGCCTGGGGCGTCGACATGAACCGCAACAGCGGCGAGTACTCGCTGTCCGACGGCTACTTCGGCGCGTCGACGTCGTGCACGAGCGACACCTACGCGGGCCCGAGCGAGTACTCGGAGCCCGAGACCCGCAACGAGAAGTGGGTCGTGGACACGTACCCGAACATCAAGTTCGCCAACAACATCCACTCCTACGGCGGCTACTTCATGTGGGCGCCGGGCTCGTACAAGAACGACGGGTTCCGGACCACGGCGCCGGCCCCGAACATCGGCGTCGAGAACTACTTCTTCCAGGCCGGTGAGAAGATCCTCAAGCGCATCAAGGACTACCGCGGCACCGTGATCCTGCCGGAGCGCACCGGCCCGATCGCCGACGTGCTCTACTCGGCTGCCGGCAACTCCGCCGACGACGCCTGGTACCGCAAGGGCATCATCGCCTACTCGTTCGAGACCGGCGCCGACCGGATGCTGAACCTGACCACGGGCACGGCCCAGACGCAGGTCGGCTTCCAGCCGTGCTTCGGCGCGGTCGGCACCGGCGGCGGCCAGGGCTCCTGCCCGGCCAACGGCTCGCTGGTCAACGAGGGCCGCGACGAGGCGCTCGAGTTCGCGGCCGGCAACTACGGCCTCGTCGAGTCCGCGTACGACTACGGCAAGGACGTCACGCCGCCGGCGACGTCGATCGATTCGGACGGGGTCACGAACTCGCTGAGCCCGATCAACTTCCGGTTCACGATGGACAACGAGCCCTCGGTCATCCACTACACGACGGACGGCTCCACCCCGACGCTCGCGTCGCCGACCTACAACAACCAGCGCGCCCGCAGCGTGGGCGAGGTGATCACCATCAGCAACTTCGGCCGCACGACGGTCAAGTGGCTGGCGGTCGACATCAAGGGCAACGTCTCGGCGGTCCAGTCCAAGACGTTCGGCGTCGGGATCACCGACGCCGACGGCAGCGTCGGCGGCTCGGTCGGCGCGACGCTGGCGCTGACGATGGGCGCTCCGGCGAGCTTCGGGACGTTCACCCCGGGCGTCGCG
>DASSUW010000352.1:0-13226 GCA_035706585.1 Solirubrobacteraceae bacterium
ACGGCGCCGCCGCCCGCGCTCGCCGCCGCCGCCCGCGTCCCCGCCGTCGCCGCGCTGGTGACGGCGCTGATGTGACCGGCTCTCGTATACGGTCTCGCCCCCGATGAAGATCGGAGTGCCCAAGGAGACCGCGGCGGGCGAGCGCCGCGTCGCGCTGGTGCCGGAGGTCGTGCGCCGGCTGACCGGCGGCGGCCACGACGTCGTGATCGAGCCCGGCGCGGGCGACGCGGCCGGGATCCCCGACGACGACTTCGCCGGCGCCGGCGCGCAACTCGGCGACCCGTGGGGCGCCGAGGTGATCGCGCGCGTCGCGCCCGGGCCCGCGCCCAACCTCACGGCCGGTCAGGTGCTGATCGGCTTCCTCGCCCCGCTGACCGACGCCGAGGGCGTGGAGGCGATCGCGCAGTCCGGCGCGACCGCGTTCGCGATGGAGGCGATCCCGCGCATCAGCCGCGCGCAGTCGATGGACGCGCTGTCGAGCCAGGCCACCGTCTCGGGCTACCTGTCGGTGATCATCGCGGCCGGCGAGATGCCGCGGTTCCTGCCGATGCTGATGACCGCCGCCGGCACGATCCCGCCCGCCCAGGTGCTCGTGCTCGGGGCGGGCGTCGCCGGCCTGCAGGCGATCGCGACCGCCCGCCGGCTCGGTGCCGTCGTGACCGCGTTCGACGTGCGTTCCGCCGTCAAGGAGCAGATCCAGTCGCTCGGCGCGAAGTTCTTCGAGGTCGAGGGCATCGGCGACGCCGAGGGCAGCGGCGGCTACGCCCGCGAGCTGACCGCCTCCGAGCAGGAGATCCAGCGCAAGGCGCTGACCGAGCAGATGGGCAGGTCCGACGTGATCATCACGACCGCGCTCGTCCCCGGCCGGCCGGCGCCGAAGCTGATCAGCGCCGAGGCCGTGCACGGCATGCGGCCGGGCAGCGTGGTCGTCGACCTCGCGGCCGAGGCGGGCGGCAACTGCGAGCTTGCGCGGCCGGGGGAGACCTACACGACCGACAACGGGGTCATCATCGCCGCGCCGCTCAACCTCCCGTCGCGCATGGCGCAGCACGCGTCGCAGCTGTACGCGCGCAACGTCCAGGCGCTGCTGGAGCTGATGACCGGCGAGGACGGGGCGCTGAAGCTGGACTTCGACGACGAGGTGATCGAGGGCGCGTGCGTCGCCCGTGACGGAAGCAAGGTGGAGCGCTGATGGACCTGCTGACCGAGCTGGCGATCCTCGTCCTGGCCGCGTTCGTCGGCTTCGAGGTGATCTCGCGCGTGCCGAACACGCTGCATACGCCGCTGATGTCCGCCACCAACGCGATCCACGGCATCGTCGTCCTCGGCGGCATCCTGCTGATCGGGTCCGCGACCGGATTCCTCAACGACCTGCTGCTGGTCATCGCGATCGCGTTCGGGACGATCAACGTGGTCGGCGGCTTCCTGGTCACCGACCGGATGCTCGGCATGTTCAAGGGAAAGAGACCGGATCCAGATGAGTGACCTGATCACGGCGCTCTACATCGTCGCGTTCAGCCTCTTCATCGTCGGCCTGCACATGCTGCGCGGGCCGCGGACGGCGGTGCGCGGCAACCAGGTCGCGGCCGCCGGCATGGCCCTGGCCGTGATCGCCACGCTGCTCGACGACCGGATCGGCGACTGGCCGCTGATCGTCGTCGGCGTCGCGATCGGCACCGCGATCGGCGTCCCGGCCGCTCGCAACGTGCACATGACCGCGATGCCGCAGATGGTCGCGCTGTTCAACGGCGTCGGCGGCGGGGCGGTCGCGCTGATCAGCCTCGTCGAGTTCCGGGAGAGCGGCGGCGACATCGAGCTCGAGTCGCTGATCCCGATCCTGTTCGCGGCGATCATCGGCTCGGTCTCGTTCTGGGGCTCCAACGTCGCGTTCCTCAAGCTGCAGGAGACGCTCAAGCGCGGCTTCCGGATCCCGAAGGCGGTCAACGGCGCGCTGGCGCTGATCGCGGTCGCGCTGGCGGTCGTGATCGCCGCCGGGTCGGAGTCGCAGGCGCTGTTCTGGCTGATCCTGGTCGCGGCGGGCGCGCTCGGGATCCTCGCCGTGCTGCCGATCGGCGGCGCCGACATGCCGGTCGTGATCTCGACGCTGAACGCGTTCACCGGCCTGTCCGCGGCCGCGGCGGGCCTGGCGCTCGACAACACGGCGCTGATCGTCGGCGGCATGCTCGTCGGCGCGTCGGGCTCGATCCTCACCAAGCAGATGGCCGACGCGATGAACCGCTCGATCGGCAACGTCTTCTTCGGCGGGCTGGGCGCGGGCGGTCCGGTGCTGGCCGCCGGCACCGAGGGCGGCACGGTCCGGTCGACCACCGCCTCGGACGTGGCGATCCAGCTCTCGTACGCGCGACTGGTCGTGGTCGTGCCGGGCTACGGCATGGCGGTCGCCCAGGCGCAGCGCGCGGTCGCCGACCTGGCCGCCGAGCTCGAGCGGCGCGGGGTGGAGGTCCTGTACGGGATCCATCCGGTCGCCGGCCGCATGCCCGGCCACATGAACGTCCTGCTCGCCGAGGCCGACGTCCCGTACGACAAGCTCAAGGAGATGGACGACATCAACGGCGAGTTCCCGCGCACCGACGTCGCGCTCGTGATCGGCGCCAACGACGTCACGAACCCGGCGGCGCGTACGGTGACTGACTCACCGATCTACGGGATGCCGATCCTCGACGTCGACAAGGCGAACTCGGTCATCGTCCTCAAGCGCTCGATGAACAGCGGCTTCGCGGGCATCGACAACCCGCTCTTCTACGACCCGAAGACCGCGCTGCTGTTCGGCGACGCCAAGGCCTCGGTGAGCGAGGTGCTCGCCGAGGTCCAAGCGCTCTGAGAATCTTCACATCGCGCCCGGCGCGCCGGATAGGGTCAGCGGATGCGTGCACTCTTGACCACCTTCGCGGCCTTCTTCGTGCTGGCCGTGCCGGCCTCCGCTGCGTCCACGACCCTCGTCGTCAACGAGGTCGACTACGACCAGGTCGGCACCGACACGACCGAGTTCCTGGAGATCCGCAACAACGCCACGACGTCCGTGAACCTCGACCCGTACGCGGTGCGGTTCGTCAACGGCGCCAACAACCAGATCTACCTCAACTTCGACCTGCCGAGCGTCGATCTCGCGCCCGGCGGCCACTACGTCGTGTGCGGCGATGTCGCGGCGGTGACCAACTGCAACCTCGACATCGGGAACGCGAGCGACCTGATCCAGAACGGGGCGCCGGACGCGGTGGCGATCGTCCAGGGCGACACCGTGATCGACGCCGTCTCATACGAGGGGCTCGTGCCGGGCTACAGCGAGGGCACGACCGCGCCGACCGACACGGCGGCCGGGCCCCCGGCGGGCCCGGAGAGCATCAGCCGCGTGCCCGACGGCTGCGACACCGACGACAACGGGGTCGACTTCCAGCGCGTGCCGTCGACGCCCGGCGTCGCCAACGGCGGTCCCGCGTGCGGTGGCCCGCCGGCCGACGCGGCGCCGACCGTCACCGACACGACGCCCGCCGCGAACGCGAACGACGTCGCGCTCGACGCGAACGCCGAGGTCACGTTCAGCGAGGACGTCGCCGTGACGCCGACGGCGTTCTCGGTCTCGTGCACGTCCAGCGGGACGCATGACGTGAGCGTCACGGGCGGTCCGCGCACGTACACGCTCGACCCGGCGACCGACTTCGCGCGCGGCGAGCGCTGCACGGTCACCGTCCAGGCGTCGCAGGTCAGCGACACCGACGGCGACGACCCGCCGGACACGATGGTGTCCAACTTCACGTTCGGCTTCACGACGATCGGCATCGAGGGCCTGCGGATCCACGACATCCAGGGCGCGCAGCACCGCTCGCCGTACGAGAACCGGGTCGTCAGCGGCGTGCCGGGCGTGGTGACCGCCGCCAGCAGCAACGGCATCTGGGTCCAGGACCCGCAGCCGGACGGCGACGACCGCACGTCCGAGGGCATCTTCCTGTTCGCGCCCAGCGCGCGGCCGCCGGTCGGCACCGCCGTCACGTTCAGCGGTGAGGTGCAGGAGTTCAAGAGCTCGAGCTGGGGGCCGGAGAGCCTGTCGCTCACCGAGATGTCGCGGCCGACGGTGACGGCCGGTGACATCGTCACGCCGATCGCTCCGACCGTGATCGGTCAGGGCGGGCGTGTGCCGCCGAACCGGATCATCGACAACGACTCGATGGGCGACGTCGACACGAACCCGATCTTCGACCCGCAGCAGGACGGCATCGACTTCCACGAGAGCCTGGAGGGGATGCTGCTGCAGTTCGACGACGCGGTCGCGACCGGGCCGACCAACAACTTCGGCGAGGTGTCGATCCTCTCCGACAACGGCCGCAATGCCGGCCTGCGGACGCGCCGGGGCGGCGTGATCGTGCGCCCGTTCGACTTCAACCCCGAGCGCTTCATCCTCGACGACGTCATCGGCGAGACGCCGGACACCGACACCGGCGGCCGGTTCGACTCGCCGATCGTTGCCGTGGCCGACTACTCGTTCGACAACTTCAAGTACTACCCGCTGGCCGACGCCACGGCCACCAGCGACCTGCAGCGCGAGGTGACCGACGCCCCGAGCAGCAAGCAGCTGGCGATCGCGTCGTTCAACGTCGAGAACCTCGCGCCGACGGACCCGCAGGCCAAGTTCGACGGCCTCGCGTGCACGCTGATCGACAACCTCAAGGCGCCGGACGTCGTCGCGGTCGAGGAGATCCAGGACAACGACGGGGTGAGCGGCGGCACGGCGAGCCCGGTCGTCGACGCGAGCGACACCTGGAACCGCCTGATCGCGGCGATCGCGGCGTCGCCGACGCCCGAGCGCCCGTGCGCGGCCGGTCCGACCTACGCGTTCCGCGACATCGCGCCGGTTGACGATGAGGACGGCGGCCAGCCAGGAGGCAACATCCGCCAGGGGTTCCTGTTCCGCACCGATCGGGGGCTCGACTTCGTCGACCGGCCGGGCGGCACGGCGACGAACTCGACCGCGGTGTACCGCAGCCGCGGTGACGCGCACCTGACGTTCAGCCCCGGCCGCATCGATCCGGGCAACGCGGCGTTCGAGGACAGCCGCAAGCCGCTGGCCGGCGAGTTCACGTGGAAGCACAAGACGATCATCGTCGTGGCCAACCACTTCAACTCCAAGGGCGGCGACGACCCGCTGTTCGGCCATCTGCAGCCGCCGACGCGGATCAGCGAGGTGCAGCGCCACCAGCAGGCGACGATCGTCAACGACTTCGCGCGCGATCTCCAGCGCGCGGATCCGCTGGGGAACTACGTCGTGCTCGGTGACATCAACGACTTCGAGTTCTCGGAGACGATGCAGATCCTGCAGGGCTTCCAGATGCTCGACCTGATGTTCACGCTGCCGCCCAACGAGCGCTACTCGTACGTGTTCGACGGCAACTCGCAGGCGCTCGACCACATCCTGGTCTCGCCCGCGCTGCTGCTCCCGCTGCCCGAGTACGACTCGGTGCACGTGAACAGCGAGTTCGCCGACCAGCAGTCCGACCACGATCCGCAGGTGGCGCGGCTGCGTCCATGAGAGACGCCGCGGGTTTCGCCCTCCGGGCGAACACCCGCAAAGGGAACCTGGCCCTCTGGGCCAGTGTTCCCCGCCCTCTGGGCCAGTGTTCCCCCACGGGGTCCGCGCTCCGAGATGCGCGGACCCCGGTTGAGGGACGGAAGTCGCTAGCCGCGGGGCGGCGGCGGCGTGCTCGCGGCGGCCTGCACCTCGAGGGCGGCCGTCGCGGCGTCGGGCTGGGCGCCGGTCAGCATCCACTGCACCTGAGCGGCGGTGTCGGCGTTCTGGCCGTCACGCGGCTCGCGGTGCACGGACAGCAGGCGCTCGTTGCCGAAGCGCAGTACCGAGACGCTGAACGTCGCGGCCTCGACGCCGTGCGCGCGGCGCAGCCACTCGAGCGTCGCCACGGCGCGCGGGTCGTACCCGCCGGCGACGAGGATCAGCTGCGGCGAGTCGCCGGGGACGACGGCCTCGAGCGCGTCGGACACCTCGGCGAGCCGGGCGGCGTCCCACGAGGCGACGTCGGCGGCGGCGGCCAGCGCGCGGCTGATCTGCCACTCGACCGTCTCGCCGGTCACGTAGAGCACGACCGCGCGGCCGGACTGCTCGTCGAACGCGAGCAGATCCACGCCCGGAGCGGGCTCGGTGGCGACCAGGCGCAGATTGGGCAATCCAAGCTCCTGGGCGAACGCCGACCACGAGGCCCCTACCAGGGCCAGCAGTTCATCGCGTTCAGGGCTGGTCTCCGTGACGAGGCCGCCGGCCTGAGGGGCGACCAGCGTCCCGGAGCTCTCGTCGATGCGAAGCAACGGTTCCTCCATTCGGGGCGTCGGCGCGGTCTTTATCGACCGCTGGCGCCAGAACCTGAAGCGCGGATCAATTCGACCGACTCCCCGGCGGTCACGCGGCCGCTCGCGAGGATGCGGGCGTTGATCCCGAAGCACTGCTCGTGCGTGTCGGCCAGATGGCGCAGCAGATGCGGCCACTTGATCTGCGTGTCCGGGTGGCGCGTGGGGATCGCGCAGCGCTCACACGGGTGCAGGAGCCGCAGCCGCAGGCCGCCCGCGAACGCCAGCTCGGCGCCCTCCCAGGCGAGCTCGGCCCAGGCGTCGGCGTCGAGATCGAGGTGCAGGTTGGGGCGGAAGCGGCGCAGGTCGATCGGCCCGTGCAGCTCGTCGCCGAGCGCCTGCAGCGTGGCCTCGGTGGTGATCAGCAGCGAGCGCGGGATGTCCTGGATGCCGTCGACGTCGCGGCGCAGCTCGACAGGGCGGCCGAGATCGGCGGCCAGTGCGTGGCGCAGCCGCGGGTCTCCCCAGCGGAAGCTGCGCCCGTCCGGCGCGGTGACGACCGCGAACGGCGGCCGTGCGGGATCGAGACCGCCGTTGAGGTTGAACGGATAGCGGGCCTTCCACGCGAGTAGCCGCGGCGCCTCGCGCGCGGTCAGCGGCTTGATCTCGCCCTTGTGCTCGTGCAGCACCGCGTGCGTGCGGTCGCCGCCGGCGCCGCGGCCGTCGATCCGCAGCGCCTGCACGCGCTCGCCGGCCATCGACTTGACGGGCCACCGCCACAGCTGGGCAACCGTGCCAGACGCGCTGTTCATGGCACTACGCACGTTAGCCTGATCGGCCGATGTTGCTCCGGCTCGGAGACCGGACGCTCGAGATGGGGTCGCGACCCCTGCTGATGGGGATCGTCAACGCGACGCCCGACTCCTTCTCGGACGGCGGCGACCACCCGACGCTCGAGGCCCGCGCGGCCCACGCCGCGGCGCTGGTCGCAGCCGGCGCGGAT
This sequence comes from Solirubrobacteraceae bacterium, assembly GCA_035706585.1. Lineage (GTDB taxonomy): Bacteria > Actinomycetota > Thermoleophilia > Solirubrobacterales > Solirubrobacteraceae > DASSUW01. Next base: position 7,313 of record DASSUW010000352.1, read on the forward strand.
CTGCTCGACGTCGGCGGCGAGTCGGCCAGCGGCTTCCAGCCCGCGGTCGACGCCGCCGCGGAGATCGAGCGCGTCGTGCCGCTGATCGAGCGGCTCGACGTGCCGGTGTCGGTCGACACGTACAAGCCCGCGGTGGCGGAGGCGGCGATCGCGGCCGGCGCGGTGCTGGTCAACGACGTCTCCGGGCTGCGCGATCCGGCCCTGGCGGACGTCTGCGCGCGGACCGGCGCCGGCCTGGTCATCATGCACACGCGCGTGCGGCCGAAGGGCACGCTGCTCGACCCGGATCGCTACGACGACGTGGTGGGCGACGTGGTCGGCTTCCTGCGCGAGCGGATGGAGGTGGCGCTGGCGCGCGGCGTCGCGGCCGAGCAGATCGTGCTCGATCCCGGCCCCGACTTCGCCAAGACGCCCGCGCAGACGATCGCGGTGCTGCGCGCCGGCGAGGAGCTGCGGGCGCTCGGCCGGCCGCTCCTGTGGGCCGTCTCCAACAAGGACTTCGTCGGCGCGATCACCGGCCGGCCGCCGCGCGAGCGGCTCGCCGGGACGCTGGCGGCGGTCGCCGCCGGGCTTGAAGCGGGGGCCGCGATCCTGCGCGTGCACGACGTCGCCGCCGCGGCCGACTTCCTGCGCGTTCGCGCGGTGTTTGCGGGCGAAATCGAGCTGGCGCCGGACGAGGGGCTCACCCCCGATCGCTACCCTTGCTGACGCAAGGGGTTGCCGGGCGCTGCGCACAACGCGCCCGGATGCCAACCGATCCAACCGAATCCTGGGGAGCTGATCCATGTCCTCCGTGCTTGACCGGTCCGAGCTCGAGCAGAGCCCGCTCGCGGACCTTCACCTGCTGGCCAACGAGCTCGGCGTCGACGGCTTTCGCCGCCTGCGCCGCGAGGAGCTCATCGACGCGATCGTGAGCCGCCAGAGCGGCGACGACGGCGGCGCCGCGGCCGAGGAGCCCGACGAGGAGGAGGCGGAGGACCGCCGGCCGCGACGCGGCCGGCGCGGCGGCCGGGGCCGCGGCCGCGCTCGCACCGCCGCCGAGGAGGGCGCGACCGACGAGGACTCCGGCGACGGCGAGGACAAGATCGTCGAGGGCGTCGTGGAGCTGCTCGCCAACGGGTCCGGGTTCCTGCGGCTGTCGCCGCCCGACCCGACCGACGACGACGTCTACATCTCGGCCGCGCAGGTCAAGCGCTGCGAGCTCGTGTCGGGCGACCGGATCGCCGGCCCGCTGCGGCCGCCGCGGCGCTCCGAGCGCTTCCCGTCCCTGGTCCGCGTCGACACGATCAACGGCCGCCCGGCCGACGAGGTCGCCGAGGGCACCCGCTTCGAGGATCTGCCGGCGTCGTTCCCGACCGAGCGGTTCGAGCTCGGCTCCGAGGACCCGACCGTCAAGGCGATCGAGTGGCTCACGCCGTTCGGCCGCGGCTCGCGCGTCGTGATCGCCGGCGGCGCGCGGTCCGGCAAGACCGAGGCGCTGCGGCGGCTCGGCGAGGCGCTCGGCGCGCTCGAGGGCGTCGAGGTCTCGTGGGTGCTCGCGGGCGTGCGGCCGGAGGAGCTGGGGGAGACCGGCGGGCTGAGCTTCGGCGCGTCGGCCGACGCGCAGGCCCAGGCGGTCGAGCAGGCGATCGAGCAGGGCCGCCGGGTCGCCGCGCGCGGCGGCAACGCGGTCGTGCTGATCGACACGCTCGAGTATCTGCCGCCGCAGGCGGCGCGCCGTGCGCTGGCGGCCGCCCGCAACATCAACGACGGCGGCTCGCTGACGGTGATCGCGACGGCGTCGGCGCCGTTCGGGGGTGAGACGACCGTGGTGGTGCTCGACGGCACGCTGACCGCGCTCGGCCGCTTCCCGGCGATCGACCTGACCGCGTCCGGCGTCGTGCGGCCGGATCTGCTGGTCGGCGAGGCGGGCGCCGAGGCGATCGCCAAGCAGCGCGCCGAGCAGCTCCCGGCCTAGCGCCGGGAGTACGCCACCCGCTGCCAGTTCGGCTCGGGTGACAGCTCGATCGGCTCCTCGTCGTGCTCGGGCTGCACGTAGCCGAACGTGTGCGTCGCCTCGTCGAAGACGATGTCGAGCTCGCCTTCCTTGACCCGCTGGTCGAGCCAGGCGGAGCGGAAGACGAGGCGGCGCAGCCAGTGGACGAGCGAGCGGTCGGCGGGGCCGACCAGCTCGGGCCAGCAATCGTTGACGTGCTCGCCCAGGGCCGAGGCGGGATCCTGGATCTCGCCGTTGACCGCGAGGTTCACGAGGTCCTCGAGCTCGGTCGGGTCCAGGCGGGCGCCGACGAAGCCGAGCTTGCGCGCCGCCTGCTCCACGCGCTCGGAGAAGTCGCGCTCGTTGAACGTGAAGCGCAGCTCTCCGTATTCGAGAACGTAGTCCTGCCCAGAGTCGTAGTTGCCTCGGCGCATCCGGTCCATTGTTCCTCAGGCCCGGTCTCCCGCCCGGGGCGTCTGCATCTTAAGCGCGAGTCCTTCCCGGGCGCGCCTCGTGAGACGAAACTTTCACGACTGGCAGCGATCGCGCAGGTCGAACGCCCGGATCGCGCCCGGCGCCTGGTCCGGCCAGTCGTAGAAGCGCTTGTTGACGCACCGGTAGGCCTCCAGTCCGCGGCCGTCGTAGGCCTGCTCGACCTCGAAGCGGCAGCGCTTGAGCGGAGCGTTCGCGAGCCGGACGGTGCCGAACCCGACCTTGGTCCGCTCCGCCGCCCGGAACAGGTCGACGTCGATCTCGGTGGCGAAGACCTGCATCAGGCAGCCCATGTAGCGGCGGCCGCTGAGCGGGTCGTCGTACGTGTAGAGGTTCGGGCAGTCGTCGGCGATGCAGGTGCGCGGAGCGATCACACGGTCGCAGTAGGTCGCGCACTGGCGGCACTCGTTGATCTCCGTGCGCCGGATGATCCGGGCCATTGAGGAATTCTACGCCGCCAGGTGGAGCCGCGCGGGCGCGGCGGGCGCGGCCACGGCGAGCAGCGCCTCGACCACCGTCGGGTCGAACTGCGTCCCCGAGCAGCGCCGCAGCTCGGCCGCCGCGGCAGCATGATCCATCGCCTGGCGGTAGGGCCGCGTGGTCGTCATCGCGTTGTAGGCGTCGCAGGCGGTGATGATCCGCGCCTCGAGCGGGATCCGGTCGCCCGCGAGGCCGTCCGGGTAGCCGCCGCCGTCCCAGCGCTCGTGCGACCCGCGGACGATCGCGCCGACGTCGCGCATGAAGCCGCCGACGCGGTCGAGCATCCGCTGGCCCTCGACGGTGTGGGTGCGCATGATCTCCCACTCGGCGTCGTTGAGCGGTCCCGGCTTGTTGAGGATCGCGTTGGGGATCGCGACCTTGCCGACGTCGTGCAGCAGCGCGCCGAACTCGACGTTGCGGCGGCGGTGCTCGTCGAGCTGCAGGTGGTCGGCGACGGCGACGGAGAGCTCGACCACGCCGCGCGTGTGCATGCCGGTGTAGGCGTCGTCGGCGTCCACGACCTCGGCGAGCACGAGCGCCGTGCCGCGGTAGGCGCCGTTGAGCTCGGTGAGCTGGACCAGCCGCGTGCGGCGCTCGCCGGCGAACACCGCCAGCACGGCGAACATCGGGCTCAGCAGCAGCAGATACCAGGCGTTGGCGTCGGCGGCGATGGCGGCCATCAGGCCCACCGGCGCGAGCGCCACGTCGATCCCGTAGACCCACAGGCTCTCCAGGAGCTGCTCGTTGAACGGGATGCTGCGGGTGCGCAGGTGGAAGATCGACGAGATCAGGAAGTCGGTCCCGATCTGGGCGACGATCATCGCGACCACGACGGCCACGCCGACGTCCTGGGGACCCGGGCTGCCGGCGGCGAGCAGGACGGCGGCGGGGCCGACCGTGAACCACGCGTTCCCGGGCGACAGCACCAGGCGCGTGGCGGCGGTGCGGCCGCGGACGACGTCCGGCAGCCTCGCGAGCACGATCCCGCTCATCATCGCGACCGGGACGAGCCAGCCGGGCAGCAGGAACAGCGTCGGCACGAGCGCAAGCTGGACCGGCGCCGTCCAGGCGAACGGCAGGTCGAAGCGCGCCAGGTGGCTGAGGCCGATCAGCCCGGCGCACAGAAGGAACACCGGGAGGCTCGTGTCGCTCGCGTCGGGATCGAGGACGAACAGCGCGGCGACGGCGGCGAACAGGCCGGTCGCGACGAGGATCTCGGTGCGCACCTCAGCCGGGGTCAGCCGCTCCTCCTCGACGTTGAGGGACTCGGCGGCGGGCGCGGCTTTGGTGAGCGTGAAATCGGGCATGGGACGGCCAAATCGAGCACAGCTCGCTTCCCGCGAGATCGGCTGCTCGGCGCCGCGCTTGAGCGATCGGACGTATGTCCACCCGTTTTGGGGACCGCCGGCGGCCGCCGATGAAGGGAGCAATGAACGGACTCAAGAGCGTGCGGCTGGCCGCTGTCGCGGCCGTCGCGCTGGCGAGTCTCTTCGTCGCTGCTCCCGCTCTCGCCGACCGGCACGAGGGCGCGGCGCCGCAGGCGGAGGGCCACGCCAGGAACAACAACGTCAAGGACGACAAGCCGGCGGGCGATCGGGGCGCGGCCGCGCCCGTCGAGGCGGGTTCGCCCTGCGCGGATCGCGTCTTCACCACGGTGTTCGGCGCGTTCCACGACCGTGCGCTGTACACGCTGGCGCCGGACGGTGACTTCGAGGCCGGCGCCGCGGGCTGGCAGCTCGGGGACGGCGCCGCCGTCGTCGACGAGAGCTCCACGATCCAGCTCGGGGCCACGCTCGGCGCGCGGTCGCTCGAGCTGGCCGACGGCGCGTCGGCGGTGTCGCCGGAGATCTGCGTCGAGCGTGGCTTCCCGTCGTTCCGCTTCGTCAAGCGGTCCGGCGGCCGGGGCGTCCTGCGCGTCGACGTCCTCTACGGGAGCGGACAGAAGGCGAAGAAGGCCGGCCGCGTGAAGGCGGGCGCCGGCTGGCGCGTCACGCGCAGGGTCTCGCTCGCCCAGGGCCGCTTCCACAGCAGGCGCGGCGACTCGGCTTCTGTACAGCTTCGCTTCACGGCGTCCCGCGGCCCGGTCCGCATCGACGACGTGTACATCGATCCGCGCCTGCGCCGTTAGGCGCTCGTAGTCGCCTACCGGCGGGGGGCGAACTTGGTCATGCCGCCCCTATGGGGTGGCATGACCGCGGTTCCGCCGACCATCCTGATCGTCGAGGACGATCCCGTCCTCGGCACGTTCCTGGCCGACAACCTGGCGGCGGACGGCTACGAGCCGGTGGTGGCCGAGACGGTCCGTGACGGGCTGCGCGAGCTGGAGTTCCGCCGGCCTGCGCTCGTGGTGGTCGACCTCGGGCTGCCGGACGGCTCGGGGCTCGACCTGATCGCCCGCGTGCGGGCGGCGGACGGGCTCGCGACCCGGCTCGATCCGATGGTGCCCGTGATCGTGCTGTCGGGCCGCTGCGACGAGCTCGATCGGGTCCGGGGGTTCGAGCGCGGGGCCGACGACTTCGTCCCGAAGCCGTTCGCCTACGGCGAGCTGCGCCTGCGGATCGCGGCCGTGCTGCGCCGTGCCGAGCGCCGGCCGGGGCTCGGCCGGCTGACCGTCGGCGCGCTGGAGGTCGACCCCGCGGGCCGCGAGGTCCGGCTGCGCGGCCGCCGCGTCGCCGTGTCGCAGAAGGAGTTCGCGCTGCTGCGCGCGCTGGCCGCCGACCCGACCCGCGTGATGACCAAGGCCGAGCTGTTGAGGGACGTCTGGGGCTTCCGCACGCTCGGGACCACGAGGACGCTCGACAGCCACGCCTGCCGCCTGCGCACCAAGCTCGGCGTCCACGGCGACCGCTTCGTGGTCAACGTCTGGGGCGTCGGCTATCGCCTGATCGACGGCCCGGTGACCGAACGCCCGGCACCGGCGGAGATCGCGGCATGACCGTCGCGGCTCGGCGCCCGGTCGTCCCGCCC
>DASSUW010000353.1:0-4887 GCA_035706585.1 Solirubrobacteraceae bacterium
ACCACGACGACGCGCCACCGCCTCGCCCCCGCCCTCTCCGCGACGCCCAGCCGCCGCCGGCGCGGCCGCGACCGCTGCGCGCATCGGCCCCCGCCGCGGACGCTCCGGTCCCGCGGTCGTCGCGGCTCGGCGGCGCGATCCTGATCGCGGTGCTCGCGCTGATCGTCGGCGGGCTGATCGCGTTTGTCGTGCTGCGCGGCGGCGACGACGACAACGCCCCGCTCGCGGACCAGCCGGAGGCGGCCGCGACGCCCACGCCGACGGCGACCACGAGCGGCAACGACATCGTCCTGCAGGGCAGCAACGGCTCCAAGGCGGTCGGGGTGATGCGCCTGATCCGGCGCGACAACGGCGACGTGCAGTTCGCGATCGCCGCCGAGAACGTGCCGGCGAACGAGAACCGCGAGGTGTACGCCGTGTGGTTCACCCGCGAGGGCGGCAAGCCGCGCCGGCTCGGCTTCACGCAGGCACCGGTCGGCAAGGACGGGATCCTCACGACCGGCGGTCCGCAGCAGGGCGACGAGGACGTGTTCCCGAAGTGGTTCGCCACCTACGACAAGGTGCTGATCACGCGCGAGACCGACGCCAAGGCCAAGACGCCGGGGCCCGCCGTCCTCGAAGGCACGTTGCCGAGCGGCGCCTGACGCGGTGCTGATCGCCGGCCCGAACCTGACGATCGATCGGACCTCCACCATCCCCGCGCTGCGCCCGGGCGAAGTGCTGCGGCTCGCCGACGTGGTCGTCACCCCCGGCGGCAAGGGCCTGAACGTCGCGCGCGCGGCGCGGGCTCTCGGCGTGCCCGCGATGCTCGTCGCGTTCCTGCCGGGGCGCACCGGCCGCGCGACCGGCGAGCTGATCGCCGCCGAGGGCGTGCGCCTCGCGGGCGTCACCGTCGACGGCGAGATCCGATCGACGGCGATCATCATCGAGGCCGGCGGTCGCGCCACCGTGCTCAACGAGCCCGGTCCGCCGCTCGCCCACGAGGACTGGATGGCCTACGAGGCGGCCGTCGGCGCGGCCCTGGACGAGCACGGCGTGCTCGTCTGCTCCGGCAGCCTCCCGCCGGAGGCGCCCGACGACGGCTACGGCCGGCTCGTTCGGCGCGCGCATGCGAGCGCCGTTCCGGCGGTGGTCGACGCCAACGGCCCGGCGCTGCGCGCCGCGCTCGGCAACGCGGTCGACGTCGTCACGCCGAACCTCGCCGAGGCCGAAGGCCTGCTGCACGGCCGCGCCGACGAGGCGGTCGAGGCGTCCTCGGATGCCCGCCCGCGCTCTGAGGCGGCGGCGCTCGCGCTCGTCGACGCGGGCGCCCGCGCCGCGATCGTGACCGCGGCGGCGGCCGGGGCGGCGGTCGCCGCCGGCACCGAGGCGACGTGGGTGCCGGCGCCGCGCGTGGACGAGGTCCGCAATCCGATCGGGGCCGGGGACGTGCTCACCGCGGCGGTCGCCGCGGCGATCGAGGAGGGCGCCGAGGTGGTCGAGGCCGCCCGGCGCGGCGTCGCGGCCGCGGCGGCCAGCGTCGAGGCGCCGCTCGCGGGTGACCTGCGCGTGTCGCGCATGGGTGAGTTCCTCTGAGGCCGCGCCGGCCCTGCGGTGACCGACAATTGTCGATTTTCCCACCGCAGAGGTGGCTAACTCGACAACACGCCCGCCGTTGACGTTCGGCAGCGCCGCCGCAGCCCTTGACAGCACCGCCGCCCCGGCGTACGGTCCTGACAACGTTGTCCGACAACGTTGTCCAGGAGGAGGGCACGCAGCTGCGCGTCCTGCGGACCACGCGGCCCACCATGCGCGACGTCGCCGTGCTGGCCGGCGTGAGCCTGAAGACGGTCTCGCGCGTGATCAACGACGAGCCGGGGGTCGCGACCGCGACCGCCGAGAAGGTCGAGGCCGCGATCGCGGAGCTGCGGTTCCAGCGCAACGACCTCGCCCGCTCGCTGCGGCAGGGCCGGACGTCGTCCACGCTCGGACTCGTCATCGAGGACGTCTCGAACCCGTTCTACTCGGCGATCGCGCAGGCGGTCGAGTCCGCCGCGCGCGAGCGCGGCTTCATGCTCATCACGGCCTCCTGCGAGGAGGACCCCGAGCGCGAGCGCGACCTCGTCATGGCGCTCTTGCGGCGGCGGGTCGACGCGCTGCTGCTCGTGCCCGCCGCCCGCGACCACGCCTATCTCGCGCGCGACCAGATCCCGGTCGTGTTCCTCGACCGTCCTCCCCACGGGATCGACGCCGACTGCGTGCTGCTCGACAACCTCGGCGGCGCCCGCACGGCCGTCGAGCACCTCCTGGCCCGGGGGCACGAGCGCATCGCCGTCATCGCCGACCCCGACAGCCTCTACACCGCGCACGAGCGTCTCTCCGGCTACCGCCAGGCGCTCGACGCCGCCGGTGTCCCGGTCCGGGACGAGCTGGTCCGGCTCGGCTCGCACGACTCGACGCAGGCCGAGGCCGTCGTGAGCGAACTGCTCGCGCTGCCGCCCGACCGGCGGCCGACCGCCCTGTTCGCCGGCAACAACCGCAACACGGTCGGCGCGCTGCGAGCGCTCCGCCAGGCCGAGCGGCCGCTCGCGCTGGTCGGGTTCGACGACTTCGAGCTCGCCGACCTGCTCGGCACGACGGTCGTCCGGCACGACAGCGCCAGCATGGGCGCGCACGCGGCCGCGCTCGCCTTCGAGCGCCTCGGCAGCGCGGACCACGCGCCGCGCCGGGTCGTCGTGCCGACAGAGCTGGTCGTCCGTGGCTCCGGGGAGGTGCCGCCTTCATGAGACCGCAGGTCCTGCCGCCGAACGTCCTCAAGCACTTCTACAAAGGCGGTCCGCGGATCGCCGCCCTGCGGGGCATCGAGCTCGCGAGCGACCACATGCCCGAGGAGTGGATCGGCGCGACGAGCACGATGTTCGGCCAGCCGGAGCGCGGGCCCAGCCGCTTCGTGGACGGCACGCTGGTGCGCGACGCGGTACGGCAGGACCCCGAGGGCTACCTCGGGCCCGAGCACGTGGCCCGCTACGGCGCCGACCCCGGCCTGCTCGTCAAGCTCCTGGACGCCGGCCAGCGGCTGCCCGCGCACTTCCACCCCGGCCGTGCGTTCGCGCGCGCGGCGCTGGACTCCACGCACGGCAAGACCGAGGCATGGATCATCCTCGAGGCCGAACCGGGCGCCGCCGTCTGGTCCGGCTTCAAGCGGCCGGTCGAGCTCGACGAGGTGCGCGACTGGATGCGCACCCAGGATGCGAACGCGATGCTCGCGGCGATGCACGAGCTGCCGGTCGCGCCCGGCGACGTCGTGTTCGTGCCGGCCGGAACCGCGCACGCGATCGGCGACGGCATCCTGCTGCTGGAGCTGCAGGAGCCGACCGACTTCTCGGTGCTGCTCGAGTGGGACGGCTTCCAGCTCAGCCCCGACGACGGGCATCTGGACCTCGGCTGGGACCGGGCGCTGGAGGCGCTCGATCGCGCCCCCGCGGACCCGCCGGCCGCGCGGCCCGACCTGCCGGCCGAGGCCGACCCGTACTTCCGCGCCGAGCGCATCTCCGGCGACGCGTCGCTCGACGCCGGGTTCTCGATCCTGGTCGTGGTGGACGGAGAGGGACGCCTCGGCGACCTGGCGCTGCGGCGCGGCATGGCGGTGCTGATCCCGTACGGTGCCGGCGCGACGCGCGTCACCGGCGTCGAGGCGATCCGCTGCCGCCCGCCCGCCCCCGACGCCGGAGAGGGGCGCTGGTGACCGACCTGCTTCTCGGGCTCGACGTCGGCACGACCGCGGTCAAGGCAGCGGTCTTCGACGGCGACGGCGACGAGCTGGCGACCGGCCGGGCGCCGACGCCCTGGCGCACGGTGCCGACCGGGGCCGAGGTCGATGCCGACGCGCTGCTCGCCGCCGCCGTCGCGGCAGCGCGGGAGGCTGTCGCGGCGGCCGGCGGCCGCATCGTCGCGATCGGCGTCGCCAGCGTCGCCGAGACCGGCGTCCTGCTCGACCGGGACGGCCGTCCCGTCGTTCCCGGCATCGCGTGGCATGACGCGCGCGGCGAGGAGCAGGCGCGGCGGCTCGCGGAGGACCTCCCGGACTTCTCCGCCCGCGTCGGCCTCCCGGCCAGCCCGCTCTGCTCGCTCGCCAAGTACCGGTGGCTGCGCGAGAACGTGCCCGCCAGCGAGCGCGGGGTGCGCTGGCTCAACGTCGCCGAGTGGATCGTGGCCGGGCTCGGCGGCCAGGCGGTGAGCGAGCTGTCGCTGTCCTCGCGGACCGGGTTCTTCGACCTGCACGCCAAGCGACCGTACGCGGACGCGCTCGACTGGGCCGAGGCACCGGCCGGCCTCGTCGGCGACGTCGTGCCCGCGGGCACGCCGATGGGCACCGCGACGCTGCCGGAGGCCAAGGGCGCGATCCTCACCGTCGGCGGCCATGACCACCTCTCGGCCGCGGTCGGGGCGGGCGCCGCCGGCGACGGCGACGTGCTCAACTCGTGCGGCACGGCCGAGGCGTTCGTGCGCGCCAGCGCGCCGCTCCCGGCCGACCGCGTCGCGCAGGCGGTCAGCACCGACGTCACGGTCGGCTGGCACGCCGCCGAGGGGCGGCAGTGCCTGCTCGGCGCCCAGTGGTCGGGCGCCTGGCTGCGCGACGTGCTCGCGCGGCTCGGCATCGAGCCCGACGACCGCGCCCCGATCGAGGACGCGGCGCTCGCGCTCGAGCGCGCCGGCCCTCCGGCACGCACGCTCACGGGCATCGGCGACGTCGACGCGCTCGACGGGCTCTCGCCGGCAGCGGCCTACCACGCGGCGCTCGACGCCGTCGGCCGCGGCGGCGCGGAGATCCTCGAACGCATGGCCGCGGTCGCCGCGCCCGCGAAGCGGCTGGTGGTCACCGGCGGCTGGGCGGCCGGCCCCGCCGCG
>DASSUW010000354.1:0-12348 GCA_035706585.1 Solirubrobacteraceae bacterium
CACGCAGCGCTGATCGTCGGCGCGGTGCCTGTCCTCGTCGCCGTGATCGCCGCGCTGGCCGGGCGCAGCACCGCCGTGGCCACCACGTGGGCCGGGTCGCTCGTCGCGCTCGCCGGCGTCGGCCGCGTGGCCGGCGGCGGCGGGGCCGGGACGTCGATGACCGGGGACCTGCTCGTGCTCGCGTCGGTGACCGGCTCGGCCGGCTTCATCGTGCTGCAGCCGCGGCTGCTGCGCGGCCGCGACGCGGGCGCCGTCACCGCCGTCCAGCTCGCCGGCGGCGGGCTCGCCGCGCTGCCGTTCGCCGCGCTCACCGAGGGCGCGCCCAGCGTGCCGACCGCCGCGACACCCGTGATCGCCGTCCTCGCGCTCGCGCTCACCGGCACCGCGCTGGCGTTCTGGCTGTTCGCCTGGGCGCAGTCGCACGTGCCGGCCGAGGTCGCCGGCGCGTTCGTCAACCTGGAGCCGCTGGTCGGCGCGGTGACCGGCGCGGCCGTGTTCCACGACGCGGTCGGGTCGCCACAGGTGCTGGGCGGCGCCGCGATCCTCGCCGGCATCGGGCTCGGGGCGCTACCACGGAATCGGCCGGCCGTCGCGGAAGAACCCGCCGGTCGGACCGTCGTCGGGGAGCGTCGCAGCCCACACGATGCCGCTCGCCCCGGCGCGCAGCGGCCGGCCGCCCGGGCCGCCCATGTCCGTCGCCACCCAGCCCGGACACACCGCGTTCACCAGCACGCCGTCCCTGCGCAACGCGTCCGCGAGCATGAGCGTCAGCGCGTTGAGCGCGGCCTTCGAGAGTGAGTAGGCGGGCGCGCCGTCGCGCATCCCGGTCAGCGCGCCGGCGCCGGAGGACACGTTGACGAGCCGCCCGTGCGCGCTCGCGGCGAGCAGCGGCGCGAAGGCCGTCGCTACCCGCCACGCGCCGAGCGTGTTCGTCTCGAGCGCCTCGCGCGCGACGTCGATGTCGGCGGTGAGGACGCTCTGCCACGTGTCGTAGTGGATCGCCGCGTTGTTGACCAGCACGTCGAGCTCGCCGACCTCGCGCCGCAGGGCCGCGATCGTGCCCTGGTCGGTCACGTCGAGCCGGACCGGCGTCCCGGCACCCTCCGGGACCGCGTCCGGATCGCGCGCCCCGGCAAGCACCGTGAACCCGCCCGCCACGAGCTGCCGGCAGACCTCCAGTCCGATCCCGCGAGCGGCGCCGGTGACAAGCGCGCTGGGCACTCGTTGAGCGTACGGATCCGCCGCCGCGCCACGGACTAGCGCGGCGGCGGACCGGGTCTTACGAAGAGCTGACCAGCGACTGCGCGGCTGCGGACAGCTCGAGGATGACGTCGGCATGCGCCGACGCCGGCGCACTCGCCGGCGGCGTGGCCGCCTGGGCGCGCTGGAGCGCGTCATGGGCGCCCTGCATCGTCATCGCGAGGATGCTGAGCGCGGCCTGTGCCTGCACTTCCATCACGTGACGGATCGGGTCTTGCCTCCGCGCCCTCAACCGAATCCGCCGCCGTCTGGACGCATGCTCTATCGGGAACACTGGCCCCGAAGGCGAAACCCGCTAGCGTCGGCAACGTGCCCCCGTTCACGATCATGGGCGTCGTCAACGTCACGCCGGACTCGTTCTCCGACGGCGGGACGTTCGCGGACCCGCTCTCGGCGATCGTCCACGCCCGCCGGCTCGCCGGCGAGGGCGCGACGGTGATCGACGTCGGCGGCGAGTCCACACGCCCCGGCGCCGCGCCGGTCCCGGCGGAGGACGAGCTCGAGCGCGTCGTCCCCGTCATCGAGGGCATCGCCGGCCTCGACCTGCCGGTCCAGATCTCGATCGACACGATGAAGCTGGCGGTGGCCGAGGCGGCGCTCGACGCCGGCGCGAGCTACGTCAACGACGTCACCGCGTTCCGTCATGACCCGGACCTCGCCGCCCTCGTCGCCGACCGCGGCGCGGACTGCTGCCTGATGCACATGCTCGGCGAGCCGCGCACGATGCAGGACGACCCGCGCTACGACGACGTGGTCGACGACATCAAGGCGTTCCTGGTCGCGCGCATGGAGGCCGCCACGGCGGCGGGGATCGCCGAGGAGCGGATCTATCTGGACCCGGGCATCGGCTTCGGCAAGACGCTCGAGCACAATCTCGAGCTGCTGCGCCGGCTCGACGAGCTGGTCGCGATCGGCCGCCCGCTCGTGGTCGGGACGAGCCGCAAGACGTTCCTCGGCCGCATCACCGGGCGCGACGTGACCGAGCGCGTGCACGCGACCGTGGCCACCACGGTGATCGCGTTCGAGCGCGGCGCGCAGGTGTTCCGGGTGCACGACGTCGCGGCGACGCTCGACGCGCTGCAGGTGGCGGCTGCTACGTTCGGCCGATGGCGCGCGATCCCGACGAGGACTACGACGACGAGGACGACCTGACCGACGACGACGAGGACGACGAGGGCCCCGAGGTCGGGGTCGCCGTCGAGATCGTCGGTCTCTCGCTCTACACGCATCACGGGGTGACCGCCGCCGAGCGCGAGGTGGGCCAGCGGCTGGTGCTCGACGTGCGCTTCGACGTCGGCGAGCCCGACGCCCTGATCACCGATCGCGTCGAGGACACCGTCGACTACGGCGAGGTCTGCCAGGTGATCGCGCTGATCGCCCAGCAGCGCTCCTACAAGACGCTCGAGCGGTTGTGCGCGGTGATCGCCGACCGGCTGGCGTCCCAGTTCGGCGCCGAGAGCGTGACGGTCAAGGCCTCCAAGCCCGAGCCGCCGATCCCGCTGCCCGTCGAAGAGGTCTCGGTCGAGGTCTGGCGCGAAGAGCGCTAGACATACTTGTGAGTATTCACTAACATACGTCGCATGGCGACGCCGACCCGCCGCAAGTCAGCCGCCGAGCGCCGCGAGGAGCTGCTCGCGGTCGCGATGGAGCGGTTCGCCGAAGGCGGCTATCACGGCACGTCGACCGAGGTCATCGCGCGCGACGCGGGGATCTCGCACCCCTACCTGTTCCGGCTCTTCGGCACGAAGAAGGAGCTGTTCCTCGCCTGCGACGAGCGCGCCTGCGACAAGGTGATCGACGCATTCCGCCGCGCGGCCGCCGACGCGCCGGAGGGAGAGAAGCTCACCGCGATGGGCCACGCCTACACGAACGAACTGCTGCCCGACCGGCATGCCCTGCAGCTGATGATGCAGGGCTTCGCGGCCGCCTCCGATCCCGACATCCAGGAGCGCGTGCGGAGCAAGTACGGCGAGATCGTGCGCGAGGTCTCCGCGCTGTCCGGCGCGCCGCCGGACGAGGTGTTCCGCTTCTTCGCGCACGGCATGCTGCTGAACATCATCACGGCGCTCGACCTGCCGGCGATCGCCGCCGACAACCCGGTCATCGCCGCCTGGGCCGCTGAGGAGCGCTGATGTTCGACGCGCTCGCGCGTCTCGCCGACCGCCGCCGCCGGCTCGTCCTCATCCTCGCCGGCGTCTTCGTCGTCTTCGCCGCCGCGTACGGCGGCCCGGTCGTCGGCCGGCTGAACTCCGACGACGACTTCGAGGACCACGCGTCCGAGTCCGTGCTCGCGCGGGCGACGATCGAGCGCGCCACCGGCCGGGGTGCATCGCCGGACATGGTCGTCCTGGTGCGCAGCGCCGAGCAGGCGAAGATCGATCGCGTCGCCGCCGCGCTGCGCGATCCGGACGTCGCCGCGATCGCCGCCCCCCGCAACGGGCGACCGCGCGCGCTGATCTCCAAGGACGGCGGGTCGAGCTATCTGATCGTGACGTTCAGGTCGGGTATCGACGACGACGCGCTGGCCGACCGGCTGAAGGCGCGGGTCGAGCGCGAGCCGGGCGTCACCGCCGGCGGCGGCGTGCTCGCGTTCAACCAGGTCTCCGAGCAGGTGCAGGAGGATCTCGCGCGCGCGGAGATGCTTGCGTTCCCGCTGCTGTTCCTGCTCTCGCTCGTCGTGTTCCGCAGCGTGGTCGCCGCGCTGCTGCCGGTGATCGTCGGCGCGACCACGATCCTCGCGACGTTCGTGTGGCTGCGGATCGCCAACGAGGTCGAGCCGATGTCGGTGTTCGCCATCAACCTGATCACCGGCGCGGGGCTCGGCCTGGCGATCGACTACTCGCTGTTCGTCGTCTCGCGCTTCCGCGAGGAGCTCGCGACCGGCGCCGGGCGCTCGGACGCGCTGCGGCAGACGATGCGCACCGCCGGGCGGACGGTCCTGTTCAGCGCGGTGACGGTCGCCGCGGCGATGGCCGCGCTGCTCGCGTTCCGGCTGCGCTTCCTGTACTCGATGGGCGTCGGCGGCGTGCTCGTCGCGCTGACCGCCGCGGCGGTCTCGCTGACGCTGCTGCCGGCGCTGCTGGCCGCGCTCGGCCCGCGCGTGAACGCGCTCAGTCTCAAGCGCTGGCAGGTGGCGATCACGCGCGATGCCGAGCACGTCCGCGCCGGACCCTGGTACCGCTTCTCGCAGATCGTGATGCGGCGGCCGGGGCCGATCGCCGCCGTCGCCGCGGCGCTGCTGATCGCGCTCGGGCTGCCGTTCCTGCGGATCGACTTCACCGGCGTCGACGCGTCCGTGCTCCCGCCCGACCGCAGCGCGCGCGTGGTCCAGGACGCGCTCGACAGCGAGTTCCCTCCGGGCCGCAGCCAGCCGATCTACGTCATCGCCCGCACGGACGACGCCGGCGCGGTGCGCGACTACGCGCAGGAGCTGCGCGGGCTGCGCGGCGTCGACGCGGTGGCCGAGCCGGAGCGGGCCGGCGGCATCTGGCGGATCGACGTCGTGACCGGCGCGGCGCTGCTGTCGGACACCGCCAAGGGCATCGTCGATGACATCCGCGCCGGGCCGGCGCCGTTCCCGGTCCGCGTCGGCGGCGGCACCGCCGCCTTCATGGACCAGCAGTCGTCGCTGCGCGGCTCGCTGCCGCTCGCGATCGCCCTGCTGTGCTCGACCACGCTGCTGATCCTGTTCGTGATGACCGGCTCGGTCGTGCTGCCGGTCAAGGCGCTGCTGATGAACCTGCTCACGCTCAGCGCGGCGTTCGGCCTGCTCGTCCTGATCTTCCAGGACGGGCGGCTCGAGGGGCTGCTGGGCTTCAATAGACCCCACCCACCCGCGCTCGAGTCGACCCAGCCGATCCTGCTGTTCTGCGTGGCGTTCGGGCTGTCGACCGACTACGGGGTCTTCCTGCTCACGCGCATCAAGGAGGCGCGCGACGCCGGCGCGGGCGACCGCGAGGCGGTCGCGATCGGGCTCGAGCGCGCCGGCCGCATAGTCACGTTCGCCGCGCTGCTGTTCTGCATCGCGATCGGCGCGTTCGCCACGTCCGAGGTCGTGTTCATCAAGGAGCTGGGCGTCGGCACGGCGCTGGCCGTGCTGATCGACGCGTTCATCGTGCGCGCGCTGCTCGTGCCGTCGCTGATGGCTTTGCTCGGCCGCTGGAACTGGTGGGCTCCGCGGCCGCTCGCCCGCCTCCATTCGAGGCTTAGACTCGGCGAGGCGTGACGCCCCGCGACGGCTATCTGGGACTCGGCTCGAACATCGGCGATCGCCGCACGAACCTGCAGGCGGCGGTCGAAGACCTGTGGACGCACGACATCGTCGTGCTGGCGTCCTCCTCGGTGTACGAGACCGAGCCGGTCGGCGAGGTGCTCGACCAGCGCGAGTTCTTCAATGCGTGCCTGAAGATCGAGACGCCGCTCGATCCCGACGGGCTGCTCGACGCCTGCAAGGCGGTCGAGCGCACCCTGGGCCGCGAGCCCGGCGGGATCCGTCACGGTCCGCGGCCGATCGACGTCGACGTGCTGCTGCTCGGGGAGGTGCAGTACGGGTCGGAGCGGCTGCGGCTGCCGCACCGCGAGGTGCTGACGCGGCGGTTCGTGCTCGTCCCGCTGCTCGAGCTCGATCCCGAGCTCGTCGTGCCGGGCGGCGGCCGCGCGGCGGACGCGCTCGCCGCGCTCGGGCCCGGGCAGGACGTGCGGCGCGTGGGGCCGCCGCTGGACGTCCGCGCATGAGGTGGCTGCTGGGCGTGGCCGCGGCGCTGGCGCTCGCGGCCCCGGCGCAGGCGGCCACCTACTGCGTCGCCACGAGCACGCCCGGCTGCGACGTCCGCGCGTCGGTCGCCGACGCGCTCGATGCGGCCGCTGAACAGGACGGCACCGACACGATCCGGATCGGTCCGCACACCGAGGCGGGCTCGTTCTCGGACGATGGCGGCGAGGCGGTGCGGATCGTCGGCAGCGGCCGCGGCGCGACCGTGCTCGCCGGGCGCGTGGACCTCGGCGAGGACGCGTCGGCGATCGCGGGCGTGACCGTGCGCGGGAGCGGCGGGACCGCGCTCGCGCTCCGCGGCAGCGGCCAGGACGTGGCCGTGGAGGGCGACGTGCGCCTGCGCGACGGCGCCGCGCTCCGGTCCTCGGGCGTGGCCGGCACCGTGACCGCCGCGGGCGACGTCGCGATGCACAGCGTCGCGGCCGGCGGCATCGCGGTCGAGTCCGGCGCGCTGACCGCGCGCAACGTCACCGTTCGCGCCGGCGTCACGACGGCAGGCGCCGGGCGCGTCGCGCTGACCGACTCGGTGGTGCTGGGCTCGCTCACCGGCACGTTCGCGCTGACCCGGTCGCTGGTGCCGGGCGGCGCCGATCCCCGCCTCGGCCCGGACCTCGTCCCGCGCGCGAGCTCGCCCGCCGTCGACGCCGGGGACCCGGCACCGCTCGCCGCGACCGAGCCGCTGGAAGACGCGCGCGGCGCCGTCCGCGCGATGGACGGCGACGACGACGGCACCGCGCAGCGCGACATCGGCGCGTTCGAGCGGCGCCCGCCGGCGCCGCCGGACGACGCGGGCAACCTGCTCGCCAACCCGAACGCGGAACAGGGCACGGCGGCCACCGACGACCGCGCCAGCCCGCCGCCGCCGCACTGGACGCGCACGGGCGCGTTCACGAGCGTCCGCTACGGCACGGTCTCCGGCGCGTTCGCGTTCCCGTCGCTCGAAGCGGCGATCACCGTGCGCGGCGGCCGCGCGTTCTTCGCCGCCGGTCCCGGCCGCTCGGCGTCGCTGCGCCAGGTGGTCGACGTCGCGCGCTGGGCGCCGGAGATCGACGCCCGGTCCGGCGCGCGGATGCGGCTGTCCGCGCTGCTCGGCGGCTTCCGGGCGAGCGAGGACCACGCGGTCGTGTTCGCGCGCTTCCTCGACGCGTTCGGCCGCTCGCGCAAGCTCGTGCGGCTCGACACCGTGACCGCGGCCGAACGCGGGAACGCGACGATGCTCACGCCGCGGCTGCGCGTGGCCGACGTGCCGCGGCTCACCCGGGCGGTCGCCGTGTACATCCGGGCGGGCGTGCCGGGCGGGAGCTACAACGACGCGTACGTGGACGACGTGGCGCTCGTCCCGCGGATCGCGACGCTGCGCGGGCTGCTGCGCCCGCGGATCCACGCGCCGCGGCGGTTCGCGGGGGCGGCGGTGCTGTCGCCGCGCGTGCGCGTCAACCGCCGCCGCCTCGCGCGCGTCCGCGTCGGCTGCCCGAACGCGACGTTCGGCAGCTGCAGCGGGATCGTGACGCTCGCCCGCCGCCGGTCGGTCATCCTCGGCGCGCGCCGGATTGCGCTGCGTCCGGGCCAGATCCGCCGTCTGCGGATGCAGCTCTCGCGCCGCGAGCGCCGCCGTCTCGGCCGCCGCACGACCGGACACGTGTACGTGGCGGTCCGCGACCGGCAAGGCCTCACCCGCACGGTCACCGCGCCCGTGCGTATCGTGCCGCGCTGATGCTGCTGGTAGTCGACGTCGGCAACACGCAGACCCATATCGGCACGTTCGACGGTGACGAGCTGCTCGAGCACTGGCGCTTCGCCACCGTGCGCAGGTCGACCGCCGACGAGCTCGGCGCGGCGCTGCGAGCGCTGCTCGGCCTGCGCGGCGTGACGTTCGATCTCATCGACGCGTCGATCGTCTCGTCGACCGTGCCGCAGCTGCGCCCGGAGTGGACGGCGATGGCGCAGCGCTACCTCGGGCACGAGATGCCGGTGGTGGGGCCGGGGCTCAAGACCGGGATGCCGATCCGCTACGACAACCCGCGCGAGATCGGGCCGGATCGCCTCGTCAACGCCGTCGCCGGCTTCGAGCGGCTCGGCGGCCCGTGCGTGATCGTGGACTTCGGCACCGCCGTCACCCATGACGTCGTCTCCCGGGACGGGGAGTACCTCGGCGGCGTGATCTTCCCGGGCGTGGAGATCTCGCTCGAGGCGCTCAGCGACCGCGCCGCGGCGCTCCCGAAGATCGACCTGATCGAGCCGCGCTCGCTGGTCGGCAAGTCGACCGTCGACGCGATCCGGTCCGGGATGATCTTCGGCTACGCGGCGATGGTCGACGGCATCGTCGGCCGCCTGCGCGAACAGCTCGGCGCCGACACGAAGGCGCTCGCCACCGGCGGGCTCGCGCACGTCGTCGTCCCGTTCTGCGACTCGCTGGACATCGTCGACGACCTGCTGACGCTGGAAGGGCTCCGGCTCATCTGGGAGCGCAACCGAGCGCCTGGCTAACCTCGGAACGCGATGTCGGCGAACGCTCGATCTCGTTCTCTGCACGACAGCTGGGAGCTGGGCGGCGTCACGATCCCGAACCGGGTCGTGCTCGCGCCGCTGGCCGGGATCGGCAACTGGTTCGTGCGCCTGCAGGCCAAGCGCTACGGCGCCGGCCTGGCGGTCAGCGAGATGGTGTCGAGCTTCGCGATCCACTACGGCAACCGCAAGACGCACGACGAACTACTGACGATCGACCCGCGCGAGCGCGAGGGCGGGCCGGTCGCGATCCAGCTGTTCGGCCACGACCCCGAGATCATGCGGTCGGCCGCCGCGCACGTCGCGACGCTCGGCGCCGACCTGATCGACATCAACATGGGCTGCCCGGTCCCGAAGGTGATGAAGACGGGCGCGGGCGCGGCGCTGCTGCAGGATGCCGACAGCGCGGTCGCGATCGCCCGCGCCGCACGCGAGGGCTCGGGCCTGCCGGTCACCGTCAAGCTGCGGGCCGAGGGCGTCGACGTGGCCAGGCGGCTGGTGGAGGACGCCGGCGTCGCGGGCATCACGTTCCACCCGCGCACCGTCAAGGTCCGCCACAAGGGCACGCCGGACTACGACCTCGCCGCCCAGCTCGTGCAGGACCTGCCCGTCCCGGTGATCGTCACCGGCGGCATGGACGGCGCCGACCATGTGCGCTGGGTGTTCGACTACACGGGCTGCGAGGCGGTCATGCTCGCGCGCGGAAGCCTCGGGAACCCGTGGCTGTTCGCGCAGGTGCTCGGCACGCGCGGGGACGAGCCGGCGCGCGAGGAGATCCTCGCCGAGTGGGAGTGGGTGCTCGACCGCGCGGAGGAGCATCTGGGCGCCGAGCGGGCCGCCCGCTATCTACGGAAATTCCATCCCTGGTACGTCGAGCGCCTGGGCGCGGGGCACGCGGTCCAGGATGCGCTCCAGCGCGCCGAGACGCTTTCCGAGCAGCGTCTGGTGATCGCCGATCTCGGTGCTACCATGCTCGGCCGCGCCAGCGTCTAGCGCACTCTCTCGTCCGCCCTGTGCGGGCGTTTTCTTTCTCCGGACCCCACCCCAAGGACGACGACATGCAGAAGGACGTCATCCTCACACCTGAAGGGCTTGAGAAGCTCAAGCAGGAGATCGAGTACCTCTCCAACGAGAAGCGTCGAGAGGTGGCCGAGCGCATCAAGGAAGCGCGCGAGTTCGGCGACATCTCGGAGAACTCCGAGTACGACGACGCCAAGAACGAGCAGGCGATGCTCGAGGCGCGGATCGCGTCGCTCGAGGACAAGCTGCGCTCCGCGTCGGTGATCGACGCCGCCGAGCTCTCCAACGACGTCGTCCGCGTCGGCTCGCTCGTCAACGTCAAGGACGAGGAGTCCGGCAAGTCGCTGCAGTACACGATCGTGGGCTCGACCGAGGCGAACCCGTCGGAGAACCGGCTCTCCAACGAGTCGCCGGTGGGCAAGGCGCTGCTCGGCAACAAGCGCAACGACGTCGTCGACGTGCAGCTGCCCAACGGCAAGGCGCGAAAGCTCAAGATCACCAAGATCGACGTCGCCAAGGCGTGAGCGACGAGCTCATCGAGCAGCGCCGGCGCAAGCTCGCCGCGCTGCGCGATGAGGGGGTCGAGCCGTTCCCGCACGCGTTCGCGGGCGTTCAGCCGATCGCCGACGTCAAGGCGCCGCACGAGGACCTTGCCGCGGGCGAGGAGACCGATGTGCGGGCGCGGATCGCCGGCCGGCTGGCGGCGCGGCGCGGGCAGGGCAAGGCGGCGTTCCTCGACGTGGTGGACCGCTCCGGGCGGATCCAGCTGCACGCCCGCGCCGACGTGCTCGGGCAGGAGTCGCTCGACCGGCTCGTGTCGCTCGACCTCGGCGACCTGGTCGGCGCCGACGGCACGGTGTTCCGCACGCGTCGCGGCGAGCTGTCCTTGAAGATCGACGACTGGGCGCTGCTGGCCAAGTCGCTGCGTCCGCCGCCGGAGAAGCACCACGGGCTGCACGACGTCGAGACCCGCTACCGGCAGCGCGAGCTCGACCTGATGGCCAGCGAGGAGGCGCGCGAGCTGTTCATCACGCGTGCGCGCGTGATCTCCGAGATCCGCCGGTTCCTCGACGCCGAGGGGTTCGTCGAGGTCGAGACGCCGATCCTGCAGCCGATCTACGGCGGCGGCATGGGCCGGCCGTTCACGACGCACCACAACGAGCTCGACCGCACGCTGTACATGCGGATCGCCACCGAGCTGTATTTGAAGCGGCTGATCGTCGGCGGGCTCGAGCGCGTGTACGAAATCGGCAAGGACTTCCGCAACGAGGGCGTCTCGTTCAAGCACAACCCCGAGTTCACGGTGCTCGAGTGGTACGAGGCGTATGCGGACTACCAGGACATCGCGAATCGCTGCGAGCGGCTGGTGTCGTCCGTGGCCGCGGCCGTGGGCGCGTCCGGGTTCGAGCCGCCGTGGCACCGCGAGACGCTCGGCGGCGCGATCCGGGCCCGCACCGGCATCGACGTGTATGCGCACCGTGACGTCGACGCGCTGCGCGCCGAGATGGTGGCGAACGGTCTCGATCCCGCCGAGCACGAGAAGACGTGGGCGCGGCTGGTCGATCACCTGCTGAGCAAGTACGTCGAGCCGAAGCTGATCGAGCCGACGTTCCTGTTCGACTACCCCGTCGAGCTGTCGCCGCTGGCCAAGATGCACCGGTCCGAGCCCGGGCTCGTGGAGCGGTTCGAGGTGTTCGCCGGCAGCATGGAGTTCGGCAACGCGTTCTCCGAGCTCAACGACCCGGACGACCAGCGCGCCCGCTTCGAGTCCCAGCGCGCGGACGCGGCCGCCGGCGACGAGGAGGCGATGCCGTACGACGAGGCGTACGTGCGCGCGCTCGAGCACGGCATGCCGCCGACCGGCGGGATCGGGTTCGGCATCGACCGGCTCGTGATGCTGCTCACGGGGAAGGACACGATCCGCGAGGTCGTGCTGTTTCCCGCGATGCGTGACTGAGCGCCGCCGACTTCAAGTCGACAGGGCCGGACCTGGAGACCGCCCGCGGGGTGGACGACGTTTGTGAACCAGGGGTTCACGTTCGTAAGCCACCCCCCTCCATCCCGCCCCCTCAATGCCCGAAGTCGGCCGGCGCCACCCCCAACGCCGACGCGAACTCGCGCCGGCCGAGATCCGTGACGAACACGGCGCGGCCCGACTCCGCGCGCCGGATCCAGCGCAGCTCGAGCAGGCGCGCCGCGAGCGCGCGGCCTGTCGCTCCCGAGAGGTGGTGGCGCTGCTCGCTCCAGTCGACGCAGTAGCGCACCGCGTCGCCGTCGGGGTCGACGCCGAGCCGCGCGAGCGTCTCGTGGCCTGACGGCGTGAGGCGGTAGTCGATGTCGCGGCCGCGGGCGGAGAGGCGATCCTGCACGGCGCGCGCCGGATCGTGGCGCCCGTCGCCGCCGGTCACGTGGCCGGCGTCGAGCAGCGCGCCGAAGATCGCGACGCCGAGCCGGCCGGCCAGGTGGTCGTAGCACGTGCGGGCGGTCCGCAACGCCTCGGCCCGCGTGCCCTGGCGCAGCGACCGGACCTGCCCCGCCGGCGCCACGCGCGCGAGCACCTCGAGCAACTCGCCGACCTGCGGGCCGGCGAGCCGGTAGTAGCGGTGGCGGCCCTGCGGCAGCACGTCGACGAGCCCGGCCTCGACGAGCCGCGCGAGGTGGCCGGACGCGGTCGACGCCGCGACCCCGGCCTCGCCGGCCAGCACGCTCGCCGCCAGCGCCCGCCCGTCGCCGAGCGCCATCAGCATCCGCGCCCGCGCCGGCTCGGCGAGCACCGAGCCGACCGCCGCGAT
>DASSUW010000355.1:0-20870 GCA_035706585.1 Solirubrobacteraceae bacterium
GCGAGCGGGTAGACCGCCGGCGCGCCGCGCCGGCGCAGCTGGCCGGCGATCATCGCGAGCGTCCAGCCGCTGAAGCGGATGTCGTCGACGAGCAGGCACGCACCGTCCGGAAGGTCGGGGACGACCGCGAACTGGCCGCGCACGTTGGCGACCTGCTGGGCCGCGTTGGCCATCTCGCGCTGCGGCGGAGCGTCGCCGACGCGCTCGATCGCGGGCGCGAACGGGAGGTCGAGCGCCTCGGCGAGGCGGCGCGCGAAGTCGGGCACGAGGTCGCCGGAACGGCGCGACGGCACGGCCGCGACCCAGGCGACCGGCGCCCGCCAGGCCGCGACCGTCTCGGCCGCGGCGCCGACCAGCTCGCCGTCGAAGCGGCCGGCGCGGCGGCCCGCCTGCACGACCGGGTCCCAGCCGCCATCGCCGAGCCGCGCGAGCGCGCGGCCCTCCTCGGCACGGACATCCTCGGCGATCTTGCGCATCGCACCGGTCTCGTCGGGGGCCATCTTCTTGGTCTCGAGCACCAGCGGGCGCGACCGCAGCAGCAGCGCGGCCTCCCGGACGAGCGCCGGGTCGAGCGGCGCGGCGTAGCGCGGTCCTGCGCACACGGCGCAGCGGCCGCAGTCGGCCGGCTCGGGGTCGTCGAGCTCTTCCTGCAGCGACCGCATCAGGCAGCGGCCGTCGGCGCCGAACGCCGCCATCGCCTCCTGCTCGCGCCGCCGCAGCGCGGTCACGCGCGCGTAGCGCTCGGCGTCGTAGCTCCAGCCGCTATCGGGCACGAGCGCCCAGCGGCTGCCGTCGCGCGTCACGGCGCCCTCCACGTCGAGCACCTTGAGCAGCGCGTCGACGCGGCCGCGGCCGAGGTTGACGTGCGCCATCAGCTCGCGCGCCGTCGCGCCGTCCTCGAGCCGCTCCATCACGCGCGCGACGAGCTCGCGCGGCGGGAACGCCTGCTGGATGAAGAAGTCCTGGATCCGGCGGTCCTCGTGGCCGCGCAGGAGCACGACCTCCGCGCGGTCGAGCGCGCGTCCGGCGCGGCCGACCTGCTGGTAGTACGAGATCACCGAGCCGGGCGCCTGATAGTGGACGACGAACCCGAGGTCCGGCTTGTCGTAGCCCATCCCGAGCGCGCTCGTCGCCACGACCGCCTTGACGTCGTTGGTCAGCAGCCGCTCCTCGACCGCGACGCGGCGCTCGCTCTCGATCTCGCCGCTGTACGGCTCGGCGGCGATGCCGCGGTTGTTCAGCCAGTCGGCGACGATCTCGGCGTCGCGCTTGGTGAGCGTGTAGACGATCCCCGAGCCCGGCAGCTCGGGCAGGTAGGTCGCGAGCCAGGCCAGCCGGTCGGCCTGCCCGGGCAGCTCCACCACCTCGAAGCGCAGGCTCGAGCGGCCGAGCGGCCCGCGGTACGTCTTCACGGCCGCGCCCAGCTGCTCCTCGACGTCGGCGATCACGCGATCGTTGGCCGTGGCGGTCGTGCCGAGCACCGCCACGCCCGCGGGCAGCCGCTCGATCATCTCCTTCAGGCGCCGGTAGTCGGGCCGGAAGTCGTGGCCCCAGTCGCTGATGCAGTGCGCCTCGTCGATGACCAGCAGCCCGACCCGGTCGGCGAACAGCGGCAGCATCTCGGTCCGGAACGTCGGGTTGTCCAGCCGCTCGGGGCTGATCAGCAGCAGGTCGACCGCGTCGTCGGCCAGCAGCTGCCTGACCTCGTCCCACGCCTCGCGGTTCGTGCTGTTCACCGTGTGCGCCCTGAGGCCGAGGCGCTCGGCGGCGGCGATCTGGTTGCGCATCAGCGCGAGCAGCGGCGAGACGATCAGCGCCGGCCCTGCGCCGCGCTCGCGCAGCAGCGCGGCGGCGATGAAGTACACGGCGGACTTGCCCCAGCCCGTTCTCTGCACGCAGAGGACCCGGGCGCCGGCGGTCAGGTCCTCGATCGCCTCCCGCTGGTGAGGGCGAAACCGCGCGTCAGGTCCGGCCAGCGTTGTCAGCAGCTCCGGCGCTTGCATCGACATTGACGTTAGGAGGCCGGGCGGATTGCTCGCCCCCGGCCAACCCCGGCATTGAGGGAGGCAGGATCGGACGCGTGGCGCGTTGACGTCGAATAGCGACGTCAACGCGCCAGGCAGCCGCCCCCCTACCCAGCCGCAGTTCGCCTGTCTAGACGGAGCGCTGGTAGGCCCCGAACGCCCGGACCGCGAGCCACGCACAGACGGCCAGCAGCGCCGACAGGTAACCGAGATACAACGCGACCGAGCCCCAGTCCGTACCGGCGGCCGTCGCGTTCCGGCCGGCCTCGATCGCCCAGTCGACCGGGTTGACGTCGGTCGCGGTCTGCATCCAGCCGGGCAGCAGGTCGCCGCGCATCAGCGCCGTCGAGAGGAACGTCAGCGGCAGGACGACGAACGTCACCGCGCCGATCAGCGACTCGCGCTGGCGCGCGACGAGCGCGAGCGCGTTCGACAGCGCCGCGAACGCCGCGCCGAGCAGCGCCGACGCCCCCACGAGCACGGCGACGCCGGCGACGCCGCCCGCGAAGCTCGCGCCCACGGCCAGCGCGACCACGACCATGATCAGAGACTGGATCACGACCACCACCGCGCTCTGGAGCACGCGGCCCGCGATCAGCGCGAACCGCGAGACCGGCGAGACGAGCAGGCGGTCGGTGACGCCGCCGTCGATGTCCTCGATCGTGGCCATGCCGTTCCAGCCCGACGAGAACAGGGCCGACATGATCACCACGCCCGGGGCCAGATAGGCGATGTACGACTCGTCACCGAATCCGGGCAGGTCGGTGACGGCCTTGAAGAGCTCACCGAACAGCAGCAGCCAGATCAGCGGCTGCACGAGCGTCATCGCCACGTACCAGGGCTGGCGCCACATCGCGCGCAGGTCGCGCAGCGCCATGTAGCCGGTGTGTCGCAGGGTCCTCATCGCTCAGCCTCCCAGGAGCGCCCGGTGTGGCGCAGGTAGACGTCGTCCAGCGAGGGCCGCGCCACGGTCACCGAGGCGACCTCGACCCCGCCGGCTTCCAGGGCGCCGAGCACGAGCGGCACCGCGCGGGCGCCCTCGTCGGCGCGGGCACGCAGCGTCGTGCCCTCGATCACCAGCTCGCGGATGCCGCCGAGCGGCGCCAGCGCCGCCTCGGCCGCGCCGTTGGCGCGGAACGCGAGCTCGACGTTGATCGCGTCGCCGCGCAGCTCGGCCTTCAGCTCCTCCGGCGCGCCGCCCGCGACGACGCGGCCGCGGTCGACGATCGCCAGCTCGGACGCCAGCCGGTCGGCCTCCTCGAGATAGTGGGTGGTGAGCAGGATGCTCAGCCCCTCCTCGCGCTTGAGCCGCTCGATCTCGCGCCACATCTCCACGCGCACCTCGGGATCGAGCCCGGTGGTGGGCTCGTCGAGGAACAGCACGCGCGGGCGGTGCACGAGCGCCATCGCGATGTCGAGCCGGCGCTGCATGCCGCCGGAGTAGGTCTTGACGATGCGGTCGGCGGCGTCGGCGAGCCCGAACTGCTCGAGCAGGGCGTCGACCCGAGCGGTCAACTCACGGCCGCGCATGACCTGCAGCCGGCCGGCGAGCACGAGGTTCTCGCGCCCGGTCGCCTCGCGGTCCGCGCCCGAGCGCTGGCCGACGCAGCCGATCGCCCGGCGGACGAGCGCCGCCTCGGCGACGACGTCGTGGCCGGCGACGCGCGCCGAGCCCGCGTCGGCCCGCGACAGCGTCGTGAGGATCCGGACCGTCGTCGACTTGCCGGCCCCGTTCGGGCCGAGGAGCGCGAAGATCGTGCCGGCCGGGACCGCGAGATCGATCCCGTCGAGCGCCCGGACGTCGCCCGGATACGTCTTGACGAGACCCGCGGCCGCGATCGCCGGGATCTGGTCTACACTTGTCTTCATGACTGAACATCTTAGATACTAAGAGATTCACCTGTCAAGAGACTTGCCACCCAAGACATCCGCGGCCGGACGCGGCGAGAACGCCGACCTGAACCGTGAGGAGGTCATCGCCCGCGGCGGCGCGGTGTTCCGGGCGTACCAGACCTCCAACGACAACTTCGACCAGGCGATCGCCGACCACGCCGGCATGAACCGGACCGACATGCGCTGCCTGGACCTGATCGATCAGGCCGGCGGCATGACCGCCGGCGAGCTCGCCAAGGCCGCCGGGCTCACCAGCGGCGCCGTCACCGCCGTCGTCGACCGGCTCGAGAAGGCCGGCATGGCCCGGCGCGTGGCGGACCCGGCGGACCGGCGCCGCGTGCGCATCGAGATCACCCCGAAGCTCTGGGAGGCAACCGGCCCGCTGATGACGCCGTTCCTCGAGGAGTCACAGGCGATCCTCGACGACTACACGACGGAGGAGCTCGCGCGCTTCAGCGACTTCCTGGAGCGCGTGATCGCGGTGCAGGCGAAGCACACCGAGCGGATTCGGCGATCCCCCGGGCCGGCACCCGGGGGACCCCCGAAGCTCCAGTAATTCCAGCGCTGCGATCGTCCAGCGCCGGTCACCCGTGCGCCACAAGCGTTGCTGTCGCCGGCGGTGAGCGACGCTCACGGCGGGCCGCCCCCCGCAACGCCTCGATCGCCGCCAGCGTGCCGACCGACGGCACGGCGTCGACCGGTCGCGCGGCGCGCAGCTCCCAGGTCGGAGCGCCGGCGATCGGCCGCAACGCGACGCCCGCGGGCACGAGCTCGGCCGCGAGCGCCGGCACGAGGTCATAGCCCTCGCCGGCGGCGACGAGCGCGAGCCGCCCGGCCAGGCTCCCGACCCCGCTGATGCGCGGCGTCGGCGCCAGCGCCACGTCGTCGAGCTCGTGCATGCTCGTCAGCGAGTGGTCGGCCGGCAGCGCGACGAGCAGCGGACCATCCGCCAGCACCGTGTCGATCAGGTCAGCCGAGCTGCCCGAGGAGAGCCACACGCCGACATCGGCGCGGCCATCGCGCAGTGCGTCCTCGGCGGCGGTCTCCTCGAGCAGCAGCTCGGCACCCGGCAGGCGGCGGCGCAGCACGCGCAGGGCGCGCGGCACCACGGTCGCGGTCGCCACGGGGCAAGCGGCGATCCGCAGCCGCTTCACCTGCTCCACCTGCAGGGCGTCCAGCCCGGCGCGGGCGCGCCGGACCGCTTCGACGATGCCGAGCGCGTGCTCGTGCAGCAGGCGCCCGGCCTCGGTGAGCTGCACGCCGGCACCCTCGCGCGTCAGCAGCACGGTGCCCGCCTCGCCCTCCAGCTTGGCCATCTGCTGGGACACGGCGGAGGGAGTGAACGACAGCGCGTCGGCGGCGCCGGCGAACGTGCCGCGCCGCACGACCTCGACGAACGTCTGGAGCCGGGTGAGATTCATTCGAGCGTCCTCGGCGGGACCATCGACCGCGGCTGTGAGAAGACTCTAAGAAACCGCCGATAATCAAGGTACGTGCAGCGGACTTCCCACAAGCTCCTCGTCGTGGACGACGACCCGGCGCTGTCGCGCACGCTCCGCCGTGCCCTGGCCATCGAGGGCTACGACGTCGAGTGCGCGGAGGACGGCAGCGAGGCGTTGCAGCGGCTCGCCGCCGGGCGCTTCGACGCGATCGTGCTCGACGTCGCGATGCCGCGCCTCGACGGCCTCGCCGTCTGCCGGCGCATGCGCGAACGGCACGACCGCACGCCGGTTCTCATGCTGACCGCGCGCGACGCGGTCGGCGACCGCGTCGCCGGGCTCGACGCCGGCGCCGACGACTACCTGGTCAAGCCGTTCGCGCTCGACGAGCTCAACGCCCGCGTGCGGGCGCTGCTCCGTCGCAGCGCACCCGAGAACGGCGAGGGCGAGCGGCTCAGCTATCTCGACCTCGAGCTCGACGTCACGAGCGCCCGCGCGCGCCGCGGCCACCGCACACTCGAGCTCACGCGCACCGAGCAGCGGCTGCTCGAGCTGCTGCTGCGCAATCCCGAGCAGGTCCTCCCGCGCGACATGATCTACGAGCGCGTGTGGGGTCACGACATCAGCGCCACGTCGAACTCGCTCGACGTCTACGTCGGCTACCTGCGGCGCAAGACCGAGGAGGGCGGCGAGCCGCGCCTCATCCACACCGTCCGCGGCGTCGGCTTCCGCCTCACCGACTGAGATGTCCTACCGCCAGCGCCTGATGCTCCTCGCCGCCGTCGCCGTGACGCTCGCCGTCGCGCTCGCCTCGGTGGTGACGTACGTGTCCGTCCGGGCCCAGCTGCGCGACTCGGTCGACGACGGCCTGCGCTCGCTCGCCGCCCGGGTCAACACGGCGCCGCTCCCGCCCGGCGACGAGCCGGCTCCGCGACGCCAGAACATCGACGAGCAGCGGCGCCGCAGCTTCCTGCTCCTGCTCCCGTCGTCGCCGCTCGGCCAGCAGGACGGCTACGCGCAGGTCGTCTCGAGCGCCGGGCGCATCCAGCCCCCGCAGGGCCAGCCGGCGCGGCTCGCCGCCGGCCCGCAGGTCATCGCGGTCGCCCAGGGCCGCGCGGAGCCGTTCTTCTACGACTCCGAGCTGTCCGGCACGCAGGTGCGCGTGTACGTCGCGCGGTTCGCCGACGGGCAGGCGCTCCAGGCGGCGCGGTCGCTGGAGGAGGTGAACGGCACGATGCGCCGGCTCGCGGCCGTGCTCGCCGTCGTGAGCCTCGCCGGCGTCGGCCTCGCGGCGCTGCTCGGCGGCTTCGTCGGCCGCAGCGCGCTGCAGCCCGTCCGGCGGCTGATGCGCGGCACGCGCTACGTCGCCGCCACGCAGGATCTCTCGCGCCGCGTCGAAGCGATCGGCGACGACGAGCTCGCCGGCCTCGCGCGCAGCTTCAACGCGATGCTCGAGGCGCTCGCCGAGTCACGGCGTGCCCAGCGGCAGCTGATCGCCGACGCGTCGCACGAGCTGCGCACGCCGCTCACCACCGTGCAGGCGAACGTCGAGCTGCTCGCGCGGGCCGGCGAGCTGCCGCCCGCCGAGCGCGACCAGCTGCGCGAGGACCTGCTCTCGCAGCTGCGGGAACTGACCGCGCTCGTCGGCGACCTCGTCGAGCTGGCCCGCGAGCAGCCGCCCGAGGCCGACCTCGAGGAGCTCGATCTCGACCGGCTCGTCGCCGCCTGCGTCGAGCGCGTCCGCTCACGCAGCCCGCGCGTGGAGCTGCAGTGCGCGCTGGCGCCGTGCCGCGTCAAGGGCGACCGCGCGCGGCTCGAGCGCGCCGTCATGAACCTGCTCGACAACGCGCGCAAGTGGAGCCCGGCCGGCAGCTCGGTCTACATCACCGTCGCCGACGGCGCGATCGTCGTGCGCGACGAGGGCCCGGGCATCGACCCGACCGACCTCCCGTACGTGTTCGACCGCTTCTACCGCTCGGCCGACGCCCGCCGCCTCCCCGGCTCGGGCCTCGGCCTGGCGATCGTCCGCCAGGTGGCGGAGATGCACGGCGGCGCCGTCTGGGCGACGGCGCCGCAGCACGGACCCGGAGCCGAGCTGCACCTGCAGCTGCCGGCGCTCCCGGCCATGGACGGTCAGCTCACTTCAGCGACGTCCACGACAGGTCCCACATCGAGTTGAACTGGCTGACGGCGCCGTTGGTGTCGGCGGCCTTCAGGAGCGCCTGCTTGTCCCAGATCCAGGCGACGAGCGGCGCCTGCTCGGTGACCATCAGGTCGATCTTGGCCCACGCGTCCGCGCGCTCCTGCGGATCGCTGATCAGCTCCGCCTCGTCCATCGCCTGGTTGATCTCCGGCACGTCCAGCTCGGGCCAGTTCGAGTTGCCCTGCGGAACGATGTTCTTGCCGTTGAACGTCGGGTCCAGGATCGTCTGAGCGTCGGCGAAGTCCTTGCCCCAGCTGACGTTCGGGCAGATCGCGACGTTGGCGCCCGGCACGTTGCAGAAGCGCGTGTACATCGCGTCCTGCGTGACCAGCCGCAGGCGGACCTTGAAGCCGAGCTTCTCGAACTGCTCCTTGGCCACCTCGGCCGCCTTCTCGGCGACGCCCTCGGACGTGCCCACCATCAGCAGCGTGTCGTTGCCCTCGTACTTGCCGGAGGCGAAGCCCGCCTTCTTGAAGTACGAAGCCGCGAGCTCCATGTCGCCCTCGGGGTGCGACATGAAGTCCAGCCCCGGCCCCTTGAGGCCGCCGGCCTCCTCGAAGCCGGGCAGGCCCGGCGGGATCATGTGCGTCGGGATGTCGCCGACCAGCTCGCCGCCGCGGACCAGCCGCATCGCGTTGCGGTCGAACCCGGCGATCACGGCCTTGCGGACGTTGATGTCGTCGAACGGCTTGACCGTGTTGTTCATGTTCACGTAGCGGGTGCTGCCGCCCGGGAACAGCATCAGCTGGTCCTTCTTGTTCTTGTAGGCCTCCGCCAGCACGGCCGGCGGCGGCGAGAAGTCGCCGGTCAGCATGTCGCTGCCGTCGAGCACGCGCCGCGAGGCGACGGTCGTGTCGTCGTTGCCCTGCGGCATGTCGATCTCGTCCACGTACGCCGGCTTGTAGTCGGTCGACTTCTCCCAGTTCGGGTTGCGGACGAGATGGATCCGGCGGCCGGCCTCGTAGCCGATCGCCTTGCCCGACGCGTCGTTCTCGATCATGTACGGGC
Source organism: Solirubrobacteraceae bacterium (assembly GCA_035706585.1). Taxonomy (GTDB): domain Bacteria; phylum Actinomycetota; class Thermoleophilia; order Solirubrobacterales; family Solirubrobacteraceae; genus DASSUW01. The sequence goes on from DASSUW010000355.1 coordinate 8,568, forward strand.
CCGTCGCCACCTGGTTCTGGCCGTACAGCGACGGCTGCTTGGCGTCGAACTTGGAGGCGTACTCCTCGGGCACCGGCGCCGACAGCGGCAACGCCAGCGCGCCGGCGACGACGCCGCCGGTGCCGCGCTTGAGCTTGAAGACGATCGTCTGGTCGTCCGGCGTCCGGATGCCCGGGATCTTCGTGCCCGGCTCGGCGCCGATCTTGGCCCCGACGATGTCGCCGAAGTAGGCGCCGGCGTAGCCGTTCTGCACGGTGTTGAAGAAGCCGCGCTCGATCGCGTACTTGACGTCCTTGGACGTCACGACGCGGTCGACGGGCGGCGAGAACTTGATGCCCGGCTTGATCTTGACGGTGACGGTCTTGCCGTCCGGCGAGATCTGCGGATCCGCCTCGGCGAGGTCCGGGACCGGCGTCTCGCCGTCCTCCGGCTTCCACGAGTACAGCGGGCGCTGCGTCGCGTAGCAGACCATGTAGCCCATCTGGTAGTAGCTGATGCCGCAGTCGATGTTGTCGACGTCATCCGTCCACAACACGGTCAGCTTCCCCCCCACCTTCCCCTCCACGGGCGCTCCGGGCGTGGAGCTGCGTTCATCCCCGCCGCCCGCGCTCTCACCGCCGCAGCCCGTGAGGACTGCGCCGGCAAGCGCGAGCGCGAGGAATGCCCCCTTCAGCATTCGATCCATGAGGTTCCTTCCTCCGGCGGCCCCGCCGGTCGACAAACGTAGGCCACCGATGCTCGCGCGCGCGCGAGGGGGCGGCGACGAGGATCGCTGTCGCCGCCCGCAAGCGTTGCTTACGGCGCCGCGCGGACCTGCTCGTTGTTGCGCACGACGCGCCAGGCCGCCACGACCGGATCGAGGAAGTACGGCGGGCTGCGGTAGCGCAGCCGGTCGTCGTACTTGTAGTCCTTCGCGTAGCCGTGGGTGCGGGTGAGCGAGTACGTGCTGAACGTGCCGACCGGCCCGCGGAACTTCTGCGCGATGGCGCCGCTGACGGTGAGATTCCCGAGCGGGTTGCCGCACGGGTAGTTGTCGACGATGAACGAGTCGCTGAGCGCGAGGATGGCCGCCTCGATCGTCACGTCGTACATCGCGCCCACGTTCGAGCCGCAGCTGTTCGAGACGTCGTGCTTGACCCGCACGAACCGCTGGGCCACGAGGCCGAGGACCACGTCGCCCGACTTCTTGAGATCGCCGTCGACGAGGATGTCGCCCTGGGAGCCGAGCGTCATCGACTTCGGGTACGTGCCGCTGACGGTGAGCACCGGGCAGCGCCAGTTCGAGGAGTCGACCGGGTCGTAGTCGATCTGCCGCGGCGCGTCGAGCGTGCAGGCCGCGCCGGGCGCGGTCTTCACGTAGATCACGCCGTTCGTCGGCAGCGCCATCGTCTGGGTGTTCGCGACGCCGTTGGGATACGTCGTCACCTGCATGTTGTTGGTGCCGTTGAAGCGGATGACCGTCTGACCGTAGAACAGGTAGTCGGTGTCCGCGACGTTGGCGAGGCGGTCGTTGGACGTCGGCACCGGCAGGTACTGCGCCGGCTGGCGGACCGGGCCGTTGAAGTCCGGCGGGCCGCTGCAGCCGTCGCCGAGCGTGTAGCCGTTCGTGGCCGGCCCGACGATCTCGATGCGGTCGAGCTTGTCGGGCTCGTCGCGCCCGAAGATCGGGCTGCCGCAGGTCAGCAGGTCGTCGTTCGTGTGCAGCGGCCCGTAGATCGCGTCCCAGTCCTGGAACGTGATGTTCGTGTTGCTCCGGCACCAGCTGTCCTGGTTGCGCTGGCTGCGGTACTTGACGCAGTGCTCGGCCGCGTACGACTGATCGGCCGCGTTCGGGAACGTCAGCGGGTCCGACGCCTCGTAGTCGGTGAAGTACAGGTAGTCGAGGAAGCTCGTCCGCCGCAGCGTCGCGATGATCGACCGCCGCTCGCCGCGCGAGGTGCCGGTCGAACGGATGCGGAACGTGCCCGAGCTCTTGTCGAGCATCGTGTCCTCGGGGCTGTTCGGGTCGCACTGGGCCGCGCCGTTGGCCGGCAGCAGCTCGATCGAGAAGCGCGCCTCCGTGCTCCCCGAGACGTTGCGCCACGTGCGCGCGCTGCCCGGGTTGGCGAGGTTGACCGGGCTCGGCTGGCCGTCGCCGGGGTCGTCGACCTCGTCGCAGTTCGTCCAGTAGTCGTTGTCGCGCGCCAGCTGGTAGAGGTAGTACTCCACGCCGGCCTCGGCGGCGGCGTACGCCTGTTTGCGGTCCTGCGACGCCCGCGCAAACGGGATGTCGCCGCCCACGAGCGCGAACGTCGCGGCCGCGAGCATGCTCGTCGTCAGCAGCACGAGCATCACGGCGATCATCGAGTAGCCGTGCTCTCCAGAGAGGTCGGGGCGTCGGGTCATACGCAGGCGGGGTCGGGGACCGAGAGGTTGGGATCCGCGTGGCGGACGGAGATCTGGTCACTCACTGCGACCGCCTTCGCGTTGTTCTTGGCGCCGGTGGGGCGCGCGAGGAAGTTGATTTCGATCCGGGCGACGCGGGCCGCCGACGCGGCGTCGAGCGGCGGGGTGAGCAGCTGCGCGGTCTCCGGATGCCCGTTGACCGTCGTGTACGCCCAGTAGGTGAGGAACGGGACGTCGTTCCCGTCCTTGTCCTTGCGCAGCGTGGCGTTCTCCAGGGTGGCGTCGACGAGCGACGGCGTGCCCGGGTAGCTCGCCGGCGTCGGGTTCAGCACGCTGGTCCGGTAGATCCGCGTCGTGATCATCGACGTCGCCGGGTCGAGCGTCAGCGTGCGGCGCTCGGGCGGCTTGGTGCCGTCGGCCTCGCTGAAGTCGCTGTAGAACGTCACCGAGTTCGCGGTGGCGCCCTGCAGGATCGCCGGGTGGTCGAGGTCCAGGCACACCTGCGAGCGGAGCTCCTGCGTGATCTTGTCCATGGCGAGCCGGCCGCGCTGCATCGCGTCGGTCTTGCCCATGACGCCCGTGCTCAGGGTGACCGTGCTCTGCAGCAGGCCCATCGTCGCGGCGAACACGACGAACCCGAGCGTCATCGCGACGAGGACTTCCATCAGCGTGAAGCCGTCTTCCTCACGCAGCCGCCCGCTCATGTCCCGTCCTCCGGGGCCGGCGGGGTGGGATCGGCGCACTGGCTGCTGGAGCTCGTGGAGATGTCGAGCTGCCGCTGCGTCGTCGCGCCGGTGGCCACGCGGTTCTGGATCGTCGTGACCGAGCCGGTCTTGTACCAGCGGCCGCTGCTGCGCCAGTCGGCGCACAGCTCATAGTCGCCGAACGGCAGGCCGGGGTACTGGACGACGCCGTTGCTCTGCGTCGGCCCGAGCACGATCTCGTTGGTCGGCGAGTTGCAGTCGGCGCCGGTCGGATACGCGTGGATGTACGCGCCGCTGCGGTTGCTGCCGCCGCGCGTCACGCGCAGGTTCGTGGCCGGCTCCCGGACGGTGATCGTGCCGACGCTGCCGCCCGGCGTGACGGCGGGCGTGGAGAACGACCAGGCCGCCGCGCCCCACTTGGCCGGGTCCGCCCAGGTGCAGCGGCCGGCGTAGACCTTGTACGGCGACGTGAACGGGAACAGCTCGATGTTGAAGCCCGTGCCGAGGCTCCCCGTCGGGGCCGGCCGCGGGTCGTAGGTCGCCGGGTCGGGCGCAGTCGACGGCACGGTGCAGAACCCCGCGTCGAGCAGGTTGTGAGCGACCGTCACGCCCGCGCTCGGATCGGCCACCGGCGTGCTGGACGGCGGGATCACCGTGGTGACGTTGACCGTGCCGGTCGCCTTGCGGTCGTAGAGCATCTCGACGGTGGTGAGGCTGCCGGCGGCGACATTGGCGTTCTTGATCGCCTGCTGGACGCAGTTGGTGCCGAACCAGCCGGACTGATCGAGCCGGATCGTGTACGAGCCGGAGTCGACCGTCCCGAAGACCGCGCAGCCGCTGTCGTCGGTGGGCTGCGTCTTGACGCCGTCCGGCCCGGACGCCTCGACGCCCAGGTTCCTGACGCCGGTGCCCGCGACGTCCTTGACGATCACGGTCAGCGTGCCCGAGCCCGGCTGCGGCGCGACGATGCTCGTCAGCGTGACCGGCTTCACGCCGCGCGCGTTCGAGGTCACCGTGGACGTGATGCGGAGGAAGCTGCCGTCGCCGCTCGTGAGGGCGCAGCTGATGTTCTCGCCCTGGGCGTCGGTCACCCATCGCGCGTCCGAGGTGACCGTGTACGTGATCCGGTCGACCTTCACCTGGCGCGGCGCCGGGATCAGCGTGTCGAGCTCGCTCAGCTCGGCGGTCCGCAGGCCGCGCAGCTCCTCCTGGTCGCGCTCGGCGAGCGCGGCGGCGACCGTCCGGGCCTTGTTGGCACCGGCGGTGGACGTGACGGCGTCGATGGCGGCGAGGGCGCCCAGCACGACAACGACGAGGACGGCCGCGGAGACGATGACCTCCATCAACGCAAAGCCGTCTTGGGATGCCGCCTTCCGGCGGCCGCGCGCGACTTGAAGCATGCTGCCCCTGTTGTCGGCGGTGCGTCAGGCGGGCTTGAGCCGCCTGGACGAGATGTCGATCAGCCGACGAGCGTGAGGCGCGGCCGCCGCGTGGCGTAGCCGGCGGCGACCTCACGCAGGATCTCCAGCATCGCGTGCGTCGCCGGAGCGCGGTAGCCCTCGGCGAGCGTGGCGGCGTAGATCTGGCGCACCGGTGTGTCGCGCCCCAGGTCCCGCACCACGATGTCGTCGCGGACGGTCCGCAAGCCGAGCTCGGCGATCAGCGAAACGCCGACGCCGGCTGCGACAAAGCCCTGCATGGCCGTGTAATCGTCGGTCTGGAACGCGATCCGCGGCGAGTAGCCGGCCGCCGCGCAGGCGCGTGACATCAGCCGGTTGCACTCGCAGTCGTCCGCGCCCGCGACCCATGCCTCGCCGGCCAGGTCCTCGAGCCGGAGGCGGCGGCGATGCGCCAGCGGATGGTCGCTCGGGAGCGCGAGGTACATCGGGTCCTCGAGCAGGTGGACGCGCTCGATCCCGTCCTCGACCTCCACCGCCGCCGAGTCGAAGACGAGCGCCAGGTCGAGATCGCCGCTGCGCAGGAGCGGGATGGACTCCTCGGGCTCGGACATGCTCATCGACAGCTCGACGCCGGGGTGCTTGGCCCGGAAGCCCGCGATCGCCAGCGGCATCAGCGTCGACGCGGCGGACTCGAACGACGCCATCCGCAGGCGGCCGCCGCGCAGCCCCGCGATCGCCTCGAGCTCGGTCTCGGCCTCGGCGAGGCGCGCCATGATCGCCTCGGCGTGGCGGACGACCGCCTCGCCCGCTTCGGTGAGCCGCACGCCGCGCGCGCTGCGCTGGACGAGCGTGGCGCCGGCTTCGCGCTCGAGCGCGGCGATCTGCTGCGAGACCGCGGACTGCGTGAACGACAGCGCCTCGGCGGCGGCGGAGAACGAGCCGCGCACCGCGACCTCGCGGAGCACGCGCATGCGGCGGACGTCAAGCATCAGCCGAACTTATACCAGCCGATGCAAACGTTCATTTGAACTGATGGCCGGAACGCCGGAGAATTCCGCTCACGGTTTCCTCCCCAGCGCCGTTGAAAGGACATGTCGATGGCTTTCTCCCACGCTCTCGCCCCTACTGTCGTCATCCGCGCCGCCCGCGGCTCGGACGGCGACTCGCTCCGCCGCCTCGCCGCGCTCGACTCGGCACGCGTCCCCGTCGGCGACGTGCTCGTCGCCGAGGCCGAGGGCGCCGTGGTGGCGGCGCACTCCCCCACGACCGGAGCGACGATCGCCGACCCGTTCCGCCGGACGGCCGACGTCGTCGAGCTGCTCGAGCTGCGGGGCGCGATGCTGCGGGCGGCGTGACGGGCACCGCCGCCCCGGCTTGGAAGGTCTGGGGAGCCCTGTGGACGGTCTACCTCGTCTGGGGCTCCACGTATCTCGCCATCCGCGTGATGGTCGAGACGCTGCCGCCGTTGCTCGGCGCCGGCGTGCGCTTCCTCGTGGCCGGGGTGGTGATGCTCGTGGTCCTGTCCTTCCGGCGGTCCGTGCGGCCCACGCGCGCCCAGCTGTTCAGCGCGCTGCTCGTCGGCATCCTCCTCCCCGGTGCCAACGCCGTCATCACCGTCGCCGAGCAGAAGGTCCCCTCGAGCCTGGCCGCGCTCCTCATCGCGTCCGTGCCGCTGTGGGTCATCCTCCTGCGCCGCTCGGCCGGCGAGCCGGTGCCGCGCGCCAGCGTCGGCGCCGTGCTCGTCGGCTTCGTGGGCGTCGCGCTGCTGCTGCGGCCGGGCGAGCAGTCGGCCGACGCGACCGTGCTCGGGCTCGGCGCGTGCGTGATCGCGGCGCTGATGTGGGCGAGCGGCTCGTTCGCGTCGCCGCGGCTCAAGCTCCCGCAGGACGGGCTCGTCTCGACCGCCTGGCAGATGCTGCTCGGCGGCCTCGTGATCACGGTCGTCGGGCTGGCGGCCGGCGAGGCCGGCGACGTCGAGCCGGGCGCGTTCTCGGCCCGCTCGCTCGTGGCGCTCGCGTACCTGATCGCGTTCGGGTCGTGGTTCGCGTTCACCGCCTACGCCTGGCTGCTCCAGAACGCGCCGATCTCGCGCGTCGCCACCTACGCGTACGTCAACCCGGTCGTGGCGATCGTGCTCGGGTGGCTGGTCCTCGACGAGGTGATCACGCCGATCACGCTGATCGGTGCCACGATCATCGTCGCCTCGGTCGCGCTGGTCGTGCGGATCGAGGCCGGGCTACGCGCGAACGTCCAGCGCCAGCGCCACCGCCGCGGCCAGATCGGTGCGGCGGCCGCCCTCGAGGGCGACGGCTAGCGCGTCCAGGCTCAGGCCCGCACCGCTCGCTGGCGCTAGCAGAGGTCGCTCTGGTCGACGATCACGTCGGCACCGTCGACCCGCGCCGATCCGCGCTTCCACCTGATCGTGATGGTGGTGGCGGGTCCGCCCTGGTCGGAGGCGCCGCGCACGCGGACGCGGCCGCGCCGGCCGCTGCGCGAGAGGTGGGCGCGCTTGACCTTCCAGGTGCCCGTGTAGCGCTGCTGGGACGTCGAGCCGGTCGCCTCGATGTAGGAGACCGAGTCGTAGATGTACGTGGCGTCGCGGCACAGGTGCAGGCGCTGGTCGAGCGACGTGGAGTTCGTGTTGCCGGTCGTCTGCGTGAACTTGATGAAGACGCGGTTCGCGAGCAGCTTCCCGGCCCGCTTCTTCGCGCACTTGCCGGCGGTGCAGCGCTTGGCCGGCTTCGCGGTCGCCGCGTCGGTCACGGCGCCGGCCACCAGGACGAGCGTCACGGCCACGATCAGGATCCTCATGCGACGATCGTGGCGCGCGGGGGTTGTCGAAACCTTGCCGCGCGGTTGCCGCCGTCGTGTGGGTTTCGTCCCACTCATCCGCGCGAGCGCGACGCGTGGGAAGTTTCCGTCCCCTGGCGTGGGTTTCTTCCCAACGGCGAGCGCAAGCGCCGCCATTGAGACGAAACCCACTACGCCAGCTCTTCGAACGGCCGCTCGTACAGCGTCGACAGCACGATCTGGGTCTGCGTCCGCGTCACGCCGGGGTGGTCGCGCAGCCGCTCCAGCGCCTCCTCGAGATGCGCGGTGTCGCGCGCGCGGACGTGCAGCATCGCGCTCGCCTCGCCGGCGACCGTGTAGGCGGCCTCGACCTCGGGGTGGCGCTCGACGGCCTCGCGGACCTCGGCCGCGGCCATGCGGCCCTCGGTGAACAGCGCGACGAACGCGTGCGTGCCCCAGCCGTAGCGGCCCGGGTCGATCTGCGCCGTGTAGCCCCGGATCACGCCGTCCGCCTCCAGCCGGTCGACCCGTCGCTTGACCGCCGGTGCGGACAGCGACACGCGCATCCCGATGCTCTGGAACGAGCGCCGGGCGTTCTGGCGCAGGAGCGCAACGATCTGCCGGTCGATGTCATCCACGGCCCGGTGAGTATCGCAGCCGACGCAACGGATCGCGCTTGTGGGCGCGGCGCGACAGCGCAACCATGAACTGCGAACTTGGAAGCGAGAGAGAGGTCCCGTCCGTGAGCACCCAGCCCGCCGTCGCCCCCGCGGATCAGCACACCGGCGACTTCATGCCGCTGCACGGCATCGACCACGTCGAGCTCTACGTGGGCAACGCCCTGCAGTCGGCGTACTTCTACACGCGCGCGCTCGGGTTTCGCGAGGTCGGCTACGCGGGCCTGGAGACCGGGCTGCGCGACCGCACGTCGCACGTGCTCGAGCAGGGCCGCATCCGGCTCGTGCTCACCGGCGCGCTCACGCCCGACCACGAGATCGGCGTCCACCACGCCAGGCACGGCGACGGCGTGAAGGTGATCGCGCTGTCGGTGCCCGACGTCGCGCACGCCTACCGCGAGGCGACCACGCGCGGGGCCACCGGCGTGCGCGAGCCGTGGGAGGAGACCGACGAGCACGGCACGATCCGCTTCGCGCAGATCGAGGCCTACGGCGAGACGCTGCACACGTTCGTGGACCGTGCGGACTACAAGGGCGCGTTCCGCCCCGGCTATGCGGCCCGCGACGGCGGCACCGACGGCGTCGGCCTGCTGGCGATCGACCACATCGTCGGCAACGTCGAGCTCGGCGACATGGAGCGCTGGGTGAAGTACTACGAGGACGTCTTCGGCATGACGGAGATGATCCACTTCACCGACGAGGCGATCAGCACCGAGTACTCCGCGCTGATGTCGAAGGTCGTCACGTCCGGCAACGGGCGGATCAAGTTCCCGATCAACGAGCCCGCCGAGGGCAAGCGCAAGTCCCAGATCGACGAGTACCTGGAGTTCTACGGCGGCGCCGGCGCCCAGCACATCGCGGTCGCCACGCGCGACATCGTCAAGACCGTCGAGGAGATGACCGCGCGCGGGATCGAGTTCCTGCGCACGCCCGACACCTACTACGAGGAGGTCCCCGAGCGGATCGGCGAGATCGAGGAGTCGCTGGAGGACCTCGCGCGGCTCGGGATCCTCGTCGACCGCGACGACGAGGGGTACCTTCTGCAGATCTTCACGAAGCCGATCGGCGACCGCCCCACGATGTTCTTCGAGGTCATCGAGCGCCACGGCGCCCGCGGCTTCGGCGAGGGCAACTTCAAGGCGCTGTTCGAGGCGATCGAGCGCGAGCAGGAGCTGCGCGGAAACCTGTGATGCCCACCGCCACGGCGAGCTTCGCCCTGCGGCTGTTGGAGCACGTCGGCGGCCGCCAGGTCGTGCTGTCGCCGGCGAGCGTCCAGAACGCGTTCGTGGCGCTGCGACCCGCCGTGTCGGGCGCCACCCGCGAGGCGCTCGACACGATCCCGGACCCGGAGCTGCGCCCGATCGGCGACGAGGGCGTGGTGCTCGAGCTCGCGCAGGCCGCGTGGGTCGACCACCGGGTCCGGCTGCTGGCCGACCTCGGGATCGACGTCTTCGATCTCGACTTCGCCGATCCGGCGGCGGCCGAGCGGGTGAACGCCTGGGCGGCCGACAAGACGCACGCGATGGTGCCCCGCATCATCGACGCGTTCGGGGGCGACGAGGTCTTCGCGCTCACCGACGCGGTGTACTTCGACGGGTCCTGGGGCGAGCCGTTCGACCCGGCGCAGACCGAGCCGCGTCCGTTCACCGTGCCGGGCGGCGAGACCGTGGACGTGCCGACGATGCACGCCTACCGCGAGGCCGAGTACTTCGAGAGCGACGAGCTGCAGGCCGTGCGGCTGCCGTACGGGAACACGCGTGAGCTGTGCTTCACGGCCGTGATCGCCCGCGACGGCCTCGAGCCGCCGCGGATCGACGACTGGGACGCGCTCCAGACGCGCAAGCGATCCGGCTCGATCGCCGTTCCCCGCTTCAGCGCCCGGTCGCAGCTCGAGCTGTCCGGCGCGCTGAAGGCGCTCGGTCTCGGGCCTGCCTTCGCGAGCAGCATGGACTGGGCGGGGCTGATCGGCGAGACGGCGGGGATCAGCCGCGTGCTCCACGGCGCGCGCGTCGACGTCGACGAGCAGGGCACCCGCGCCGCCGCCGTGACGGCGGTCATCCTCGAGCTGTCGGCCGCCCCCGGGGGCGCGCCGTTCGAGCTGCGTTTCGACCGCCCGTTCCTGTGGGCGATCGAGAACCGCGTGACCGGCACAATCTTGTTCTTGGGCATCGTCACCGATCCCAGAGAGGAGAGCACCTGATGCGCTACCACAGCCTGGGACAGATCCCGCAGAAGCGCCACGTCCAGTTCCGGGACCCGGAGGCGCCGTCCGGCAACGGCCAGGCGCCGCTGCTCATCGAGGAGGTGCTCGGCTTCGAGGGCTTCTCCGGCAACGAGTCGATCCTCTACCACCTGTGGTCGCAGTGCCGGGTCAAGGACGTCGGCGAGTTCACGCCGATCGAGCTCGAGGAGTGGGTGCCCGAGACGCACGTACACCGGCTCACGAACACGATGGGCCTGGAGCCGATGGGCGACACGGTGCTCGGCCGGCGCGTGCTCGAGTACAACAGCGACGTCGAGATCGGCATCTGCATTCCCGACGCCGAGGCGGACTACTTCTACCGCGACGGCGAGGGCGACGAGGTCATCTTCGTCCACGAGGGCGAGGGTGTCGTGGAGACGATCTTCGGGACGCTGTCGTACTCGAAGTGGGACTACATCGTGCTCCCGCGCGGGACGACCTACCGCTTCCGGTTCGACACGCCGCAGCGGTGGCTGACGTTCTACACGCCGGGCGAGATCGAGACGCCGAACCGGTACCGCAACCGCTACGGGCAGCTGCTCGAGCACGCGCCGTTCTCGCAGCGCGACTTCAAGCCGCCGGCGGCGCTGGAGACGCATCGCGACCGCGGCGAGCACCTGGTCAAGGTCCGTGTGCGCGGCGGCTACCAGGACTACGTGCTCGACTACCACCCGCTCGACGTCGTCGGCTGGGACGGCTACGTGTACCCGTACACGTTCAACATCATGGACTTCGAGCCCAAGGCCGGGCGCCTGCACCAGCCCCCGCCCGCGCACCAGACGTTCCAGGGCCCGAACTTCGTGATCTGCTCGTTCTGCCCGCGGATGCTCGACTGGGATCCGATGGCCGTCCCGATCCCCTACCACCACTCCAACGTGCAGTCCGAGGAGATGATCTATTACGTCGACGGGCAGTTCGGCTCGCGCAAGGGCGTCGACATCGGGGCGATCACGCTGCATCCGTCCGGACTGCCGCACGGGCCCCAGCCCGGGCTCGTCGAGAAGTCGCTGGGCGCCACGCGCACCGAGGAGCTCGCGGTGATGTGCGACACGTTCCGGCCGCTGAAGCTGACGACCCTGTCGCGCGATCTCGACGATCCCGCCTACGCGTACTCGTGGTACGAGGAGGGCGCCGAGCTCACCACGACGGGTTGACGTCGTTCACGTGGCGTGACGGTGACCGCCTGATCCGGTTCGGGCCGGCGGCGGTCGACGAGGCCGTGGACCTGCTCGGCGGGCCCGGCTACGCGCTGCTGACGACGGAGCGAGCGTTGGACATGGCGCCGCACGTGGCGCTGGCGGCGGCATCGGTTCACATGGTGGGGTACGGGCTGGTGGAGGATGTCGCCGGCGACCTGCGCGAGCAGGTGGCCGGCGACCGGCTCGTGGCACTGGGGGGCGGGCGGGTGGTCGACGTCACGAAGGCGCTGGCCGCCGCCGGCCGGGTCCGCGCGATGGCGGTTCCCACGACGCTGTCGGGCGCGGAGATGACCCGAGGGCACCGGCACGCGCGCGGCGTCGACCCCGCAACGCCGCGCGTGCGCCCGTCCGTGGTCGTCAACGACCCGCGGCTGTCGGCCTCGCAGCCCGTGGACGCGCTGGCGGCGAGCGCGCTCAACGCCCTCGGGCACGCGGCCGAGGCGCTGTGCGAGCCGCACGGCAATCCGGTGGTCGCGCTGGTTGCGGCGGAGGGTGCGCGGCTGATCACGCAGGCGTTCGCGACGCGCGGCGAGCCGGCCCGGGAGACGCTGGCCCTCGGTGCGCTGCTGGGCGGCTACGCGCTCGATGCGGCGGCCCTCGGACTGCACCACGTGCTGGCGCAGACCCTGGTGCGGGAGGCCGGGATCGGGCACGGGCCGGCCAACGCGGTGATGCTGCCGCACACGCTGGGCGCGCTCGCCTGGCGGTTCCCGGAGCGGTTCGAGGAGCTGACGGCGGCGCTCGGCGAGGACCCCGCGGCGGTGGCCGGCCGGATCTGCGCCCTGACGGGAGCGACGCGCCTGGCGGACCTCGGCATCGCTGCCGACGCGTTGCCGCGCTGCGCCGACGCGGCCGCGGCGCGCGACGAGCTCGAGCACACGCCGCCGCGCGCCGGCCGGGCCGAGA
>DASSUW010000356.1:0-8432 GCA_035706585.1 Solirubrobacteraceae bacterium
GTCGGCGGCCGCGACGAGCGGCGCCGCCTCCATCGCCTCGGCGGCCGTGCGCGCGGCGGCCAGCGGTCGCGCGGCGGCTGCACGGTCGCCCACCGCCACCTGCGCCTCGGCGGCGCGCAGGCGCGCATACGCGGTCGGCCACGGGAGCGCGAGCTCGTCGAACGCGGCGGCGGCGTCGAGCCACAGGGCCGGATCGGGCTCGCCGCGGGAGAGCGCGTGCTCGAGCCGGTTGACCTCGGCGTCCGCGAGCCGCGCGTAGCGCGGGCCCTCGGCCCACTGGCCCGGCCGCGAGCGGGCGACGGCCAGCCGCGCACGCAGGGTCGTCGCGGTCTCCTCGTCGAACGGCTCGCCGAGCGCCGCGGCGCGCTCGGCGCCGTCGGCCTCGATCATCAGCGCGACCCACAGGAACCGGACCAGGCGGCCGCCCTCGTCGGTGCCGTCGACGCCGGCGATCCCCCGCGCGGCGGCGGCGCGTGCATCCTCGAGGCGCCCGGTGCGGGCGGCGAGCTGCGCGACCATCATCTCGAGCGCCTCGACCCATTGCGGGTCGCGCGATCCGAGGCTCTGGCGCCGCAGCTTGTCGAGCGCGTGGCGGGCGGCGTCGTCGGCGCCGCGCAGGAGGGCGATCGACGCCCGCACGGCGTACAGGAACATCGGCGTCGTGCCGATCGAGTCGCCCGGGATCCGATCGGGCAGCGCGGCCGCCGCCTCGGCGGTGCGGCCGAGCCGCAGCAGCTCGTAGGCGTGCTGGATCTCCAGGAACGTGTCGTAGGACGACGGCTCGGCGTGGGCGCGGAACGTCGGCAGCGCGGCGCGGATCACGGCGAGCGCCTCGTCCGTCCGGCCCGACAGGTCGAGCATCTCCGAGAGGTTGATGACCGCGCGCGACTGATCCGCGGGCGTGCCGAACCGGCCCGCGCGATCGAGCGCGGCGCGCAGCAGCCGGGCGCCTTCCTCCAGATCGCCGAGCGCCGCGCGTGCGAAGCCCTCGGTGTTCATCGCGCCCGCCTCGACCGCCGCCGCGCCCAGCCGGCGGGCGTCGCGGGCAGCGAGCGACGCCTCGGCGATCGCCTCGCGCATGTGGCCGCGCAGCATGAGGTTCTTGGCGGCCAGATCGCGCAGGCGCGCGCGCTCGAGCTCGGCGCCCGGCGGCAGCAGCTCGATCGCCGTCTGCAGCTCGGCGTCGCTCTCGTCGTGCTCGTGCGCGTGGCGCAGGTAGCCGCTGAGCTCGGCGTGGAGCCGCGCCCGCTCGACCGGGTCGGCGTCGTCGCCGGTCTCGGCGAGCGCCCGGCGCTGGAGCGCGACCGAGCGGCTCGTCTCGAACGCGTGCGTCGCGCTGGCGGCCGCCGCTCGCAGCACCTCGCTGCGGGACATGCCGGCGCGCTCGGCGGCATCGGGCACGCGGTCCCACAGCTCGAGCGCCCGCTCGAGGTGGCGCAGCGCCTCGGGGAACGCGAAGATGCGCCGCGCCGCCATCCCGGCGTCGACCGACGCGCCGAGCGCGCGCGGCAGGTCGTGCGCGCCCTTCCAGTGGCAGGCGAGCTCGGCGCGCACGGTCGCCTCCGGGACATCCCCGAGCAGCGACGGGTCGCGCTCCAGCGCCTCGGCCAGCGCGCTGTGCAGCGTCGTGCGCTCGCCGGGCAGCAGGTCCTCGTAGATCGCCTCGCCGACGAGCGCGTGTCGGAACGCGTACGTGCCGTCGGGGTGCGTGACGAGGATCTGGTGGGCGACGGCCTCGCGGGCGCCGTCGAGCAGGTCGTCGGCGGCGAGGTTGCCGACCGCCTCCAGCAGCGCGTGGCTCATCGGGCGCTCGACGACAGCGGCCGCGCGGACGACGTCCTGCGCGTTCGCCGGGAGGCGCTCGAAGCGGCTCACGAGCGCGTCGCGCAGCGTCTCGGGCAGTTCGCCGAGGCCCTCCGACGATGCGGCCAGCAGCTCCTCGGTGTAGAGCGGGTTGCCTTGCGCGCGCGCGTACAGGCGGTCGGCGAGCCGGGGATCGGGCGGCGCGTCGAGGATGCCGGTGAGCTGCTCGGCCACCTCGTCGCGGCTGAAGCGCTCGACGGCGATGCGTTCGACGCTCGGCAGCCGCTCGAGCTCGGCGAGCACCGGGCGCAGCGGGTGGCGGCGATGCAGCTCGTCGGACCGGTAGGTGGCGACGAGGCACAGCGGCTCGGTGCGGGCGCTGCGGACGAGGAAGACGAGGAAGTCGCGCGTGGAGGGATCGGCCCAGTGCAGGTCCTCGAGCACGAGCACGAGCGGGCCGTCGCGGCCGAGGTCGGCCAGCACGCCGAGCAGCGACTCGAACAGGCGCGCCTGCGAGGTCGGCTGGTCGCCGCCGGCGGCGTGGAACAGCGCGTCGATGTCGGCGACGGGCCGCAGCGCGTCCACCAGCGGCGCGTACGGGAACACCGTGCCGCCGAGCTCCAGGCAGTGGCCGATCAGCACGCGGGCCCCTGCGGCGGTCGCGCGCGCCTCGAACTCGGCGACGAGCCGGCTCTTGCCGACGCCGGACTCGCCGGCGATGAACGCGAACGAGGGAACCGCGCCGAGCGCGCCGTCGAGCACGGCGAGCTCGTCGGTCCGGCCGACGAACGTGGCGCTGGAGACGCGGCGGAGCACGACGTCCATGATGGCCGTCCGCTCCGCCGCGCTGCAGCCGGGGAGGTCGCTCACCGGCCGGCGCCGCTTACGCGGAGCCGGCCGGACGCGGCTGTCAGGGGAGCATCACGCCGCGCGCCGCGGGCGAACAGCCGGCGCCGACGAGGCGTCCGCCGGGCGCGGGCCGCGGTCTCGACGCGGTCCTCGACGATCTGGTTGACGACGGTGGCGGTGTAGAAGGACTGCATGTCGATCTCCTCGGTTTGGGACAAGATCGAAGTTACGGCTGAGGAGGCCGCGCCACATCGGGAGGTCACGCCGACCTAAGGGGGTCTGACCCCTTAGGCCGTTCGGCTGCACCCCTTAGGCCGTGTAAGCACCGGCCAACTGCGGCTGGGTAGGGAGGCTGGAGTGCCGGCCGCGGTGCGAGATCGGCGCTTTGGTCGATTTTGGGCCCTATACGCCCAAAAGTGACCAAACCCGCCAATCCACCGCCTCCCTACCAGCCGCAGTTCCCTGGGCCCGCCCGCCCCGCAGCAAGGGCGCTCGGCGCGCCCACGGGGTGTGAGCAGGCGCCGTTCGGGTAGCGTGGCTGACGGCAACCAGATCAGGAGAAACCGCATTGTCCGTGACGACGGAGCGCGCCGCCCTCGACGAGCTGTGCATCAACACGATCCGGACGCTGTCGATGGACGCGGTCCAGAAGGCCAACTCGGGGCATCCGGGCACGCCGATGGCGCTGGCGCCGGTGGCGTACCTGCTCTACACGCGCATCATGCGCCACTCGCCGGAGCATCCCGATTGGCCCGCCCGTGACCGCTTCGTCCTGTCGGCCGGCCACGCGTCGATGCTCCTGTACTCGATCCTGCACCTGACCGGGTACGGCGTCTCGCTCGACGACATCAAGAACTTCCGTCAACTTGGCTCACCGGCCGCCGGCCACCCCGAGTACGGCCACGCGCCCGGGATCGAGACCACGACGGGGCCGCTCGGCCAGGGCATCTCGACGGCCGTCGGCCTGGCGCTCGGCGAGCGCATGCTGGCCGCGCGCTTCGACGAGGAGCTGGTCGGCCACTTCACCTACGTGATCGCGTCCGACGGCGACATCGAGGAGGGCATCGCGTCCGAGGCGTCGTCGATCGGCGGCCACCTCGGCCTCGGCCGTCTGATCGCCTTCTACGACGACAACCACATCTCGATCGAGGGCGACACGGCGCTGGCGCTGTCCGAGGACGTCGGCAAGCGCTACGAGGGTTACGGCTGGCACGTGCAGAACCTCGGCGAGGACATCGGCCTCGACGCGATGGAGGCCGCCGTCCGCGCCGCCCAGGACGTCACCGACCAGCCGAGCCTGATCATCATCCGCACCCACATCGCGCCCGGCTCGCCGAACAAGCAGGACACGCACGAGGCGCACGGATCGCCGCTCGGCGAGGAGGAGATCCGGCTCACCAAGCAGGCCTACAACTGGCCCAGCGAGGAGCCGTTCTTCATCCCCGACGAGGCGCTCGCGCACTTCCGCGAGGCCGTCGACCGCGGCCGCGAACAGCACGACACGTGGGAGCAGGAGTTCGAGGCCTCGCCGCACCGCGCCGAGCTCGAGCGGCTCATGGCGCGCCGCCTCCCCGACGGGTGGGACAGCGACGTGCCCAAGAAGGGCCCGGACGCGGGCATGATCGCCACCCGCAAGGCGTCCAACGAGGTCATCCAGTGGGCGGCCGCGAAGGTGCCCGAGCTCGTCGGCGGCTCCGCCGACCTCGCGCCGTCGACGCTGACGCTGATCAACGGCGGCGGCAGCGTGGAGAAGGGCAGCTATGGCGGGCGCAACCTGCACTTCGGCATCCGCGAGCACGGCATGGGCGCGATCGTCAACGGGCTCGTCCTGCAGGGATTCCGCGGCTACGGCGCGACGTTCCTGATCTTCAACGACTACATGAAGGCGGCGGTCAGGCTCGCGGCGGTGATGCGGATCCCGTCGATCTTCGTCTACACGCACGACTCGATCGGGCTCGGCGAGGACGGACCGACGCACCAGCCGATCGAGCAGCTCGCACAGCTGCGGGCGACGCCGAACATCGACGTCGTGCGCCCCGCCGGCTTCAACGAGACGGCACTCGCCTGGCGCCACGCCCTCAAGCAGACCGACCGGCCGACCGCGCTGGCGCTGTCGCGCCAGGGGCTGCCGGTGTGGGATCCCGCGGGCGTGCCCGACGACGCGATCGAGCGCGGCGCGTACGTGCTCAAAGACTCGGGCGGCGAGCCAGAGCTCATCCTCATGGGCACCGGCTCGGAGGTCCACCAGGCCCACGAGGCGGCGAAGCTGCTCGACGCCGAGGGGATCCGCGTGCGGCTCGTGAGCATGCCGTGCGTGGACCGCTTCGCCGAGCAGGACCAGGAGTACCGCGACAGCGTCCTGCCGCCCGCGTGCCGCGCCCGCGTCGCGGTCGAGGCGGCCAGCCCGCTCGGCTGGCACCGCTGGGTCGGCGACCTCGGCGACGTCGTGGCGATGGAGAGCTACGGCGCCTCGGCGCCGGCGAAGGTGCTCTACGAGCACTTCGGCTTCACGGGTCAGGCCATCGCGGACCGCGCACGCGCGGTTCTGGAAAGGACGAGAGCATGAGTGTCACTCCGGTCAACGAGCGGCTGGCGGCGCTGACCGCGGCGGGGACGAGCGTCTGGCTCGACCAGATCCGGCGCGGGATGATCGAGGACGGCGAGCTCGCCCGCATGGTCGAGGAGGACTCCCTGCGCGGAGTGACGTCGAACCCGGCGATCTTCGAGAAGGCGATCCTCGGCTCGCCCGACTACGACGACGACCTGGCCGCCGGCGCCCGCGAGGGCCTGTCCGCGCGCGAGGTCTACCGCCGCCTGGCGGTGCGCGACGTCCAGCTCGCCGCCGACGTGCTGCGCCCGGTCTACGACGAGACGAACGGCTACGACGGCTACGTGTCGCTGGAGGTCGCGCCGCGGCTCGCGCACGACACCGAGGGGACGCTCGAGCAGGCCCGCATGTACTGGGAGCTGGTCGATCGCCCGAACCTGATGATCAAGATCCCCGCCACCGACGAGGGGATCCCGGCGATCGAGCAGGCCCTGTACGAGGGCATGAACATCAATGTGACGCTCCTGTTCGCGGTGTCCTACTACGAGCGGGTGATGGAGGCGTACATCAAGGCCATGGAGCGCCGGCTCGCCGAGGACAGGCCGCTCGACCGCCACTCGGTCGCCTCGTTCTTCGTCTCGCGCGTCGACACCGAGGTCGACAAGCGGCTCGAGGCCGCCGGCCGCAGCGACCTCGCGGGCCGCGCCGGGCTCGCCAACGCGCGCGCCGCCTACCGCGCGTTCCAGCGTGTGTTCGACGGCGAGCGCTTCGCCCGGCTGCGCGCGGCCGGCTGCCCCGTGCAGCGCCCATTGTGGGCTTCGACCGGCGTCAAGAACCCCGCGTACCCGGAGACGATGTACGTCTACGGGCTCGTCGGACCTGACACGGTGAACACGATGCCGCTGCCGACGCTCACCGCCGCCGCTCGCGACGGCGACGTCACCGGCGCCACCGCCGCCGACGACCCGAGCGCCGACCTCGACGAGCTGCGGGCCGCCGGGATCGACCTCGACGACGTCACGGCCAAGCTGCTGAGCGACGGCATCGCGGCGTTCGTGGTCCCGATGAACAAGCTGCTCGACGGCATCGAGGCCAAGCGCGAGGCGATCGTCACGGGCCGGCCGGCCGCGATCGAGGCCGACGTGCCCGCCGCGCTCGAGCAGGTGATCGCCGCCCGCATGAAGCGCGCGGCCGACGACGACGTCGTCCACCGCATCTGGCACCGCGACGGGACGCTGTGGGCGCCGGCGGGCACGCCGGAGCTGACCGACCGCCTCGGCTGGCTCGACATCTCGGAGAAGATGCTCGACCAGGTCGACGACCTGACCGCCTTCGCCGACGACGTCCGCCGCTCGGGCATCACCGACGCGGTGCTGCTGGGCATGGGCGGCTCGAGCCTCGCGCCGGAGGTCTTCCGGCGCTCGTGGAGCGACCAGAAGATGCGCCTGCACGTCCTGGACTCCACGCACCCCGACCAGGTGCAGGCGACGCTCGACGCGATCGACCTCGCCACGACGATCTTCATCGTCTCCTCCAAGTCCGGCGGGACGATCGAGACGATGTCGCAGTTCAGGTTCTTCCACGCCAAGCAGCCGGACGGCGCGCACTTCGTCGCGGTCACCGACCCCGGCACGTCGCTGGCCGCCCTCGGCGCCGAGCACGGCTTCCGCCGGGTGTTCGAGAACGACCCGGAGATCGGCGGCCGCTACTCGGCGCTGTCGTACTTCGGTCTCGTCCCGGCGGCGCTGATCGGCGTCGACGTCCGCGCGGTGCTGGAGGCCGCCGAGGTCGCGGTGAGCAACTGCCAGCTCAAGGAGGGCAACTCGGGGCTGTGGCTGGGGGTCGCGCTCGGCGAGCTCGCCCGCAACGGCCGCGACAAGCTCACGTTCGTCGTCGACGAGCCGCTCAGCTCGTTCGGCCTGTGGGTCGAGCAGCTCGTCGCCGAGTCGACCGGCAAGCACGGCCGCGGCATCCTGCCGATCGCCGACGAGCCGCTGGTCGATCCCGGCGTGTACGGGCAGGACCGCGTGTTCGTGCACATCGCCTCCGGCGACGCGTTCAACGCCGAGAAGGTCGAGGCGCTGCGCAAGGCCGGCCACCCGACGATCACGGTCAACGCCGAAGGACCGGCCGACCTCGGGCGGATCTTCTTCTACTCGGAGTTCGCGACCGCGGTCGCCGGCTGGGTGCTGGAGCTCAATCCGTTCGACCAGCCGAACG
This sequence comes from Solirubrobacteraceae bacterium, assembly GCA_035706585.1. GTDB lineage: Bacteria > Actinomycetota > Thermoleophilia > Solirubrobacterales > Solirubrobacteraceae > DASSUW01. The sequence continues at coordinate 7,421 of DASSUW010000356.1, forward strand.
TGCAGGAGGCCAAGGACAACACCGCGCGCGTCCTCAAGGAGGGTTCGCCCGATCTCGACGCGGGCAGCCTGGACGACATCCTGAACGGTCTCGAACCGCCCGCGTACGTCGCGATCCTCGCGTACCTGCCCTACAGCGACGAGACCGACGCGGCGGTGCGGCGCTTCCGCGAGAAGCTCATCACCGAGCACGGCGTCGCGACCACGTTCGGCTACGGCCCGCGCTACCTGCACTCGACCGGCCAGTTCCACAAGGGTGGGCCGTCCACGGGCCGCTTCGTCGAGCTGGTGGACGAGCCGCAAACCGACCTGGCGGTGCCGGACGCGCCGTACGGCTTCGCGCAGCTGATCCGTGCCCAGGCGGACGGCGACCTGCAGACCCTCCGATCACACGACCTCACCGCCGTGCGGGCCGGGAAGGAGATCCTCTGATGCAACTCGGCTTCGTGGGACTCGGGAAGATGGGCGGCAACATGGTCCATCGCATCCACCGCGACTCGGACCACCAGGTCGTCGCCTTCGACTTCAACGAGGAGGCCGTGAGCGCTGCGGAAAGCCACGGCGCCACGCGCGCCTCCTCGCTCGAGGACCTCGTCTCCCAGCTCGAACGGCCCCGCACCGTGTGGGTGATGGTGCCGGCCGGCGACCCGACCGAGCAGACCGTGTTCGCGCTCGCCGACCTGTTCGACGAGGGCGACACGGTCGTCGACGGCGGCAACACGAACTGGCACGACGACGTCCGCCGCGCCGCCGCCCTGGACGAGCGGGGCGTCCACTACATCGACGTCGGCACCTCGGGCGGCGTCTGGGGGCTGGAGGTCGGCTACTGCATGATGGTCGGCGGCCACGAGGAGTCCGTCCAGCGGCTGGCGCCGATCCTCGACGTGCTCGCCCCGCCCGACGGCTGGCGGCACTTCGGCGACGCCGGCGCGGGACACTTCGTGAAGATGGTCCACAACGGCGTGGAGTACGGGATCATGCAGGCGTACGCCGAAGGCTTCGAGCTGATGCAC
>DASSUW010000357.1:0-38331 GCA_035706585.1 Solirubrobacteraceae bacterium
TCGGGCCGCCGTTGGTGCCGCCGGCGAGCCCGAACGGGCCGACGCGCTCGCGGTCGCCGAGCACGACGAGCTCGGTGTCGCCGGTCGCGCGGAAGCTGCGCGAGATCCCGAAGCCGCCGCGGAACTCGCCGTCCCCGCACGAGTCGATCACCGCCTCGGTGCTCGTGTAGACCATCGGGTACCAGCGCTCGAGCGTCTCGTTCGGCTGGTTGGAGGCCCCGCCGATGAAGATCATCATGTAGAACGAGTTGCCGTCGGCGTACGCGCGGGCGCCCTGGCCGCCCTCGAGCCACATGTACGACACGAACTTCGCGCCGGTCTTGGGGTGCGTCCCGCCAGTGCAGAAGTTCTGCAGGTTGACGGTGGCGGCGTGCACGCGGCGCGGGTCGACGGTCTGCAGCGCCTGGCCCCAGCACGCCATCGTCACCGCGTCGACCTTCTCGTAGGCGCCCGAGCAGTAGCCGGTCACCGGCGTCGGCTCCTGGACGTCCACGCACGTGCCGGGCTCGGACACGATCTCGATCGCCCGCACGACGCCGTGGTTGAGCGGCGCCAGCTCGGGGAAGCAGTGCATCGTCCCGTCGTAGCTCGCCGACTGCAGCGCCGGCCGCGCGAAGCCCCACGAGGCGATCGGCGCCGGGTCGCAGCCGGTCCAGTCCATCGTGACCTGGTCGCCGGCGATCGTCATCTTGAGGTGGATGCGGATCGGCGGCTCGCCCTCGCGACCGAGGTCGCGGTCGCCCCAGTCCTCGAACTCGTACGTGCCGTCGGGCAGCCGGCTCACCCATTCGCGGAAGCGCCGCTCGCTGTGGTCCATCGAGTCCTCGAACCCGTCGCGCACGACGTCGAGGCCGAACTTCTCGACGTAGCCGAGGAGCCGCTCCTCGACCAGCACGCCCGCGCGGTGCTGGGCGTGCATCTCGGCCACCCGCTCCTTCGGGACCCGGATGTTCATGCCGATCAGGTCCCAGATCGGCTTGACCGGCTTGTCGTTCTCGTACAGCTTGAGCGGGGGCATGCGCAGGCCCTCCGCGTAGCACTCGGTGGCGCGCGGGTTGAACGTGCCGTACATCGGGCCGCCGACGTCGGGCCAGTGGCAGAGCGCGATCGCGAACGCGATCAGCTCGCCGGAGTGGAAGATCGGCCGGATGATCTTGACGTCGTTCTGGTGCGTGCCGCCGGTGTACGGGTCGTTGTAGATGAACGCGTCGCCGGGCGCGAACGTGTCGACCTCGCGGACGAGGTTCTGCACCGACGCCTCGAACGTCCCCATGTGCGGCGCCTGGTCGCGCTGCCCGTGCGAGACGAGCCGGCCGTCCGGCGTGAGGATCGACACCGAGTAGTCGTGGCCCTCGGTGATCGTCGGCGCGTACGAGACCCGCTCGATCAGCGCGCTCGCCTCGTTGCAGATCGACCGGAACGCGTTGCGCAGGACCTCGAACGTGATCGGGTCGTTGCGCAGCGCGGTCGCCGGCGTGGCGGTGGGCGTGGCGGTCTGCATGCTCATCCTCCGTTCGCGGCGGTGGCGGTGGCCACGGCCGCGACCTCGCCGCTGGGAACGCTGACGTCGATGACGATATTCAGATGGCGGTCGACCCGCCCGCGTGCCCCGGGCGGGATGAGCACCGTCGTGTCGGTCTGCTCGATCACCGCCGGGCCGTCGATCACGGCGCCGGTCGCGAGCAGCTCGCGGTCGTAGATCGGGGTGTCGGTGAAGTCGCCGACCTCGTCGAAGTAGACCGGCCGGGTCGCCTTCTGCGCGCCGGCCGCGTCACCGCCGGCCTCGAACGTCGGCAGCTCCACGTCGTCGGTCGTGCCGATCGCCGCGACGCGCGCGTTGACGATCTCGACGGTGGCGACGTCCTCTGGCAGCACGTAGCCGAACTCGGTCTCGTAGCGGCGCCGGTACTCGGCGACGAGCTCGTCGAGGTCCTCGCGGCTCGCGGGGACGGTGTCGAGCCGGAGGTTCATGTACGGCGTCTGGCCGTAGTAGCGGACGTCGACGGACAGCTCGACGAGCCGCCGGTCCTCCGGGATCGCCTCCGCCTCGAGGATCTCCATGGCCTCCGCTCGCAGCCCGTCGAACTTGGCCGTCAGGTCGTCGACGTCGATCTGCCTGACCTGGGCGAGGACCGGCGCGAGGATGTCGTGGCGCAGGTCGACCTGCAGGATCCCGAGGGCGGACGTGACGCCGGGGGTCCGCGGCACGATGACGTGCGGGATCCGGAGATCGCGCGCGATCTCGACCGCGTGCAGCGGGCCGGCGCCGCCGCCGGCCACGAGCGCGAAGTCGCGCGGGTCGTAGCCGCGCTCGACCGAGATCAGGTGCGTCGCGCTGGTCATGTTGGCGTTAGCGATCCGCAGGATCCCGCTGGCCGCCTCGGCCGTCGACAGGCCGAGCTGGTCGGCCAGCTTGGGGATCGCCTGCTCGGCGAGCTCGGGCTTGATCTCGACGTCGCCGCCGAGGTAGGTCTCCGGGCTCAGGCGCCCGAGGAACAGGTGCGCGTCGGTGATCGTCGGCTCCAGGTTGCCCTTGTCGAAGCACGCCGGCCCCGGATCCGCGCCCGCGCTCTGCGGGCCCGCGCGCAGCGACCCGCCGGTGTCGACCCACGCGATCGTGCCGCCGCCGGCGCCGATCGCGACGAGGTCGATGGCCGGGAAGAGGATCGGGATGTTCCAGTCGACCCGCCACTCGGGCGCCAGCGTCGGCTCGCCCTTGTGCACGAGCGCGAGATCGGCGCTCGTGCCGCCCATGTCGAACGTGATCACGTTGTCGAACCCGGCGAGGCGGCCGACCAGCAGACCGCCGATCACGCCGCCCGCCGGGCCCGAGTGACAGATGCGCGCCGGCACGCTGCGTGCCGCGCGCGCCGTGACGACGCCGCCGCCGGAGTGCGTCACGTAGACCTCGCCCTTGTAGCCCCAGTCGGCGAGCGCACTGACGAGCCGGTCGATGTAGCTCTCGATCACCGGCATCACGTACGCGTTCGCCGCCACCGTCGACGTGCGCTCGAACTCGCGGATCTCGGGGAGGATCTCCGACGAGGTCGAGATGAAGACGGCGTCGCCGAGCTCCTCGGCGAGGATCTCCTTCGTCCGCCGCTCGTGCTCGGGGTACATGAACGAGTTGATGTACGCGACGGCGATCGACTCGACGTCGCGCAGCTTGAACTTGCGGGCCGCCTCGCGCACGTCCTCCTCGGCGAGCGGGTCGAGCACCGCACCCTCGTAGTCGACGCGCTCGCGCACCTCGAGGATGTGGCGGCGGGGAATCAGCGGGGGCGACGGATCCCAGTTGGAGTTGAACAGGTCCGGCCGGTTGGCACGGCCGGCGGCGAGCACGTCGCGGAACCCCTTGGTGGTGACCATGCCGGTCTTCGCGCCGCGCCGCTCGATGATCGCGTTCGTCGCGATCGTCGAGCCGTGCTTGAAGATCGAGACCTCCTCGGGCCGCACGCCCGCCTTCGCCAGCGCGTTCATGACGCCCTCGATGAACGTGGGCGGCGTCGACGGCGTCTTGACCGTGATGAGCTCACCGCTGTCCTCGTCGTACGCGACGAGGTCGGTGAACGTCCCGCCGATGTCGGTTGCGACTCTTAGCCGACGCACGCGCTCCTCCGAATCCGTGTCGTTGCTCGGGGCCGGGCGGGCGCCGAGGCTCTGCCGTGGCGCCAGTATCGAGTTGCCGCGCGGCCCTCGTCATCGGGGTCGTGCCGAAATGTCGGGCGGGTTTTCCCGCCCGGCGGCGAAACTGGTCCAGCGGCGATTCCCGCGTTGGCGCGGGGGAATCCCGTTGCCTCGGGCCACGGGCTTGATTCGCCGGCGGAGGGAGCCTTAGCGTGCGCTCATGCGTGCGGGAGCCCGATGGTCGTAGACGTTCACACCCATTTCATCCCCGAGGAGCTGATCGCGATGATCGCCGGCGGGGAGGGGCCGACCGGGCTCAGCGTCGACCGGCGCGACGGCGGCGATCCGCTGATCGTCCACGACAACGGCCTGCGCTATCCGGCGTTCGAGGTCTTTCGCGACGTCGATGCCCGCCTCGCGTACATGGACGCCCGCGGCATCGACGTCTCGGTCATCTCGATCTCGCCGTCGCTGTACCTGTACTGGCTCGATCCGGGCGAGACCGCCGAGGCGTCGCGCGTTCTCAACGATGCCGCCGCGCGAATGGCCGCCCGGTCGGGCGGCCGCGTCGCGGCCATGGCCACCGTGCCGATGAACGACCCGCGCGCCGCCGCCGACGAGCTGCGGCGCGCGCGCACCGAGCTCGGCGTCGTCGGCGTGGAGATCGGCACGAGCGTCGGCACGACGCAGCTCGACGCCCCGGAGTTCGCCGACTTCTTCGGCACCGCCGAGGAGCTCGGTGTCCCGGTGATGCTGCATCCGTACGTCTCGATGATCACGCCGCCGGACGCCGGCACGTCCGGCTTCCACCTCGGCAACGTGATCGGCAACCCCGTCGAGACGTTCGTGGCGGCGTGCCGGCTGCTCGTCGGCGGCGTCTTCGACCGCCACCCGGATCTGCGCGTGATCCTCGTGCACGGCGGCGGTGCGCTGCCGTACCAGATCGGCCGCCTGCAGCATGCCTACGAGGTGCGCAAGGAGACGAAGTCGGTCGCGCGCCGGCCGCCGCTCGACTACCTCGAGAACCTCCGCTTCGACACCGTCGTCTTCGACCGCCGCGCGCTCGAGCACCTGATCGCCCTCGCCGGTGCCGAGCGCGTCATCCACGGCACCGACCTGCCGTTCGACATGGGCGACGAGGCGGCGCTGCGGATGCGCGAGTGGGCCGACCCGGAGACCGCGCGCCGCGTGCTCGGCGGCAACGCCGCCGAGCTGCTCGGGCTGGCCGAGCCGGCGTCGCTGGGGGCGGACGCCCCGGTCACCTCCGCCTAGACGGTGCGGCATTCCCCGCGTTCTGCGCGGATAACCCTCTCGTGGCCGGGCAGGCATTGAATGTCCCGCGCAGCCGCCCTTAGCTTGACCCCGAGGTGTCGGTGGCAGGGTCGAGAGAGAGGATCGAGAGTGTCTAGAAGGGCAGCGCTCCACCTCGGAGCTATCGCGTCGGTGGTGCTCGCGTCGCTCGCGCTCTCCGCGTGCGGAGGCGACGACGACGACGACGCAAGCAGCCAGTCCGCCTCCGGGGGCACGCAGGAGGTCGAGGTCCTGCTCTCGTTCCCGCGCGGCAATGCGTGGCTGCCGCTCCTCGTGGCCGAGGACCAGGGGTACTTCGAGGACGAGGGCCTGCGCCTGAAGATCCAGGAGACCGAGGGCTCCGGGTTCGTGACGCAGCAGATCATCGCCGGCAACGCCGACTTCGGCTGGGCGGGCGCACCGAGCGACGTGATCGCGTACGGCAAGGATCCGAGCCTGCGCGCGCTCGCCTGCAACCACGAGAAGAACATCTTCAGCATCAACGTCCCGGCGGGCAGCGACATCCAGTCGGTCGCCGATCTCGACGGCCGCAAGCTCGGCATCACCGCCAAGGGCGGCGGTGAGGAGCCGATGGTGAACTCCGTGCTCGCCGAGAACGACCTCGACGTCGAGGTGATCCCGGTCGGCGAGGTCGGACCCGCCGTGATCAAGGCGATCAAGGACGGGACCGTCGACGCGTTCGCGGGCGGGATCACGGACATCACGACGCTCGAGGCCAGCGGCATCGACTTCACGGACATCACGCCCGAGCAGTACGACCCGATGCCCGGCGACTGCCTGGTGAGCACCCAGAAGTCGCTCGAGGACGAGGGCAACCAGGACGTGGCTGCCAAGATGATCCGCGCATGGATGAAGGGGGCCTTCTTCGCGATCGCCAGCCCGGACGCGGCGGTCGACATCGCCTGCCGGACGCTCCCCGAGGAGTGCCAGGACCGCGAGGGCTTCACGGCACCGTTCGCGAAGAAGATCATCGACATCATCCAGCCGGTCGACTCGTCGCTGCCGCCGACGGCGCTGGACCCGGCGGGCTGGGAGCAGACGGCCAAGGTCCTGCTGACGAGCGGCGCGCTCGAGAACGAGGTGGACGTCGACACGCTGATCGCAAGCCCCGAGGGCAAGGCTGTGACCGACAAGGCGTACGCGGACGTGGACGCCGTGAAGGCCGCGGCAGAGGATGACGCAGCCGCTTACCAGCCAGAGGGCTAGCCGGGAGCCGGCGTCGGGGTACGTCGGCAGCTCGGTCCCACGTGTCGAGGACGTGCCCCTGCTGACCGGCGGGGGCGCGTTCGTCGACGACATCGACCGTCCCGGTCAGCTGTACGCGCGCGTCGTCCGCAGCTCGGTCGGCCACGGGCGGCTGCTGGGCGTCGACGCGGCCGCGGCGCTCGCGCGGCCCGGCGTCGTGGCGGTCGTCACCGGTGCGGACATCCCCGACGTGCGGATCCCGATCCGCGTCGCCCCGACGCCCGCGGCCGAGCGCGCGCTGCAGCCGCCGCTCGCCCGCGATCGTGTCCGCTACGTCGGCGAGCCGGTGGCCGTGGTCGTGGCCACCGATCCGTACCTCGCCGAGGACGCGGCGGACGACGTCGCGCCGGAGGTCGAGCCGTTGCCGGTCGTCGCCGACGTGGACGCCGCGGTCGACGGCGCGATCGCACTGCACGAGCGGGTCCCGGACAACGTGGTCGACGCCGCGCGGATCCGCAACGGCGGCGACGTCGACGAGCTGTTCGCCGGGGCCGCGGTCGTCGATCGCGCCGTCCTGTCCGTGCAGCGGCACACGGCCATCCCGCTCGAGGCCCGCGGCCTGATCGCCGAGCCGGGCGGGGGGCACGTGCTGACCGTCTGGGGTCCCGCGAAGGTCAAGCACTTCAACCGCGCGATCCTCGCCACGATGCTCGGCCTCGAGCCCGAGGCGATCCGCTTCCTGGAGCCGAACGTCGGCGGCGGCTTCGGCCCGCGCGGCGAGTTCTACCCCGAGGACTTCCTGATCCCGTGGCTCGCGCTGCGCCTCGGCCGCCCGGTCAAGTGGATCGAGGACCGGCGCGAGCACTTCGTCGCCACCAACCACTCGCGCGAGCAGCGCTGCGAGATCGCGATGGCCGCCGACGCCGACGGCCGGCTGGTCGCGTTCCGTGCCGTCACGCGCGTCGCGCTCGGCGCCTACACGCGCACGCACGGCATGGTGCTCGCCAAGAACACGCTGAGCCACCTGGCGGGGCCGTACCGCTGGCAGGGGTTCGAGGCGGAGGCGCTCGGCGTGCTGCTCAACAAGACGCCCGCCGGCACCTACCGCGGGCCGGGACAGTACGAGCCGGCGTTCATCCGCGAGCGGATGGTCGACCGCCTCGCCGCCCGCCTCGGGCTCGACCCGGCCGAGATGCGGCGGCGCAACCTCGTCCCGGTCGAGCGGATGCCGTACACGGTCGCGCTCGGCGAGTCCGAGCCCGAGGTGATCTACGACACCGGGAACTTCCCGTACCTGTTCGGCCGCCTGCTCGAGGAAGCGGGGTACGACGACCTGCGCGCGCAGGCCCGGGCGCGCCGCGACCGCGGCGAGGCCGTCGGCGTCGGCGTCGCGGCGTTCGTCGAGGCCGGTGCGATCGGCGGCGAGGAGTGGGCGAGGATCGAGGCCGGCGGCGACGGCCGCTTCGTCGTGCACGCCGGCATCGCGTCGGTCGGCCAGGGCATCGCGACGACGCTCTCGCAGATCGCGGCCGACGCGCTCGGCGTGCCGATCGACGCCATCGAGGTCAGCCACGCCGACACCGACGCGGTGCCCGAGGGCCGCGGCGCGTTCTCGAGCCGCAGCATCGTGTTCGGCGGCAGCGCGGTGCTCGGCGCGGCGCACGACCTGCTCCGCAACGCACGCGCCGCGGCGGCGGCCGAGCTCGGCGTCGCGCCCGACGAGGTCGAGGTGGCCGACGGCGTCGTGCGCGCACTGTCCGGGCCGCAGCGCACCGTGCCGCTCGGAACCGTGCAGTGCGAAGGCCGCCATCACTTCCGCAAGAGCGCGCGCAGCTGGTCGATGGGCGCGGCGCTCGCGGTCGCGTCCGTCGACCGCGACACCGCCGCGACGACCGTGGAGCGCTGCGTCGTCGCCTGCGACGTCGGCCGCGCCATCAACCCGCAGATCGTGCACGCGCAGATCGTCGGCGCCGCCGCCCAGGGGATCGCCGGGGCGCTGCTGGAGGAGCTCCGCCACGACGACGAGGGCCAGCCGCTCACGACGTCGTTCATGGACTACCTGATGCCGACGGCCGCCGAGCTGCCCGAGATCGTCCCGGTCGTCCTCGAGCTCGAGCAGCACCGCAAGGAGTCGGCCAACCCGCTCGGCGCCAAGGGCGCGGGCGAGGCCGGGATCGTCGGCATCGGCGCCGCCGTGGCGGGGGCCGTGGCGGACGCCGTGGGCGACCCGGCCGCGGTCAGCGCGCTGCCCGCGCGACCCGACCGGATAGGCGACGCCTATGGCGGTTGGCGGGACTTCGTCTTTGACCGTCAAGCGGCGCGAACCTAGGTTCTCGTCGGGGTGGATCACGCGAGCAAGGAGCACAGATGTCGGACCGGCTGCTGGATGCCGGGGATGCCCGCTCGGCAACGGGGATTTCCCGATGGATACGGGCAAGGCCGTTGACAACCTTTCGAAGCGAGCGAAATAGTCAGGACATGCCGAATTCGACCGGCGTCGATGTCAAGCGGGCTGCCCCGGGCACGGAAGCCGGATCGTCGCCGGCGATGGAGGTCTCCGAGCTCGGCAAGATCTACGAGACCCGCCACGGCGCGGTCGAGGCCGTGCGGCGCGCCAACTTCGCGGTCGAGCGCGGCGAGTTCGTGTCGCTCGTCGGCCCCAGCGGCTGCGGCAAGTCGACGATCCTGCACATCCTCGCCGGCCTGCTGGATTTCGACACCGGCGACGTGAAGATGGCGGGCACGCCGGCGAAGGCGGGCCGCCGCGACGTCGGCATCATGCTGCAGCGGCCGGTCCTGTTCCCGTGGCGGACCGTTCTGCAGAACGTGCTGCTGCCGACCCAGGTCTTCAAGATCGACCGCCGCGGCGCCCAGCGCGCCGCCGTGCGCGAGCGCGCCGCCGACCTGCTCAAGCTCGTCGGCCTCGAGGGGTTCGAGGAGAAGTACCCGTGGGAGCTCTCGGGCGGCATGCAGCAGCGCGCGAGCCTCGCGCGCCTGCTCGTCTTCGAGCCGGAGATCCTGCTCATGGACGAGCCGTTCGCCGCGCTCGACGAGTTCACGCGCGAGCGGCTCAACAGCGAGCTCGCGCGGCTGCACGAGACGCTCGGCCGCACGGTGCTGTACGTGACGCACAACATCCAGGAGGCGGTCTTCCTGTCCGACCGCGTGGTCGTGATGAAGCCACGGCCGGGCGAGGTGCTGGAGATCGTGGACATCACGCTCGAGCGGCCGCGCCGGATCGAGATGATCGCCGAGCCCGAGACGGCGGCGCTGGTCGCCCGCATCCGCACGCGGCTCGGGTTCGACGAGGACGAGGAGGACAGCCATGGCGACGGCTAGCGACCAGGCCACGGCGCCCGAGACCGGCGGCGTCGGCCCGCCCGCCGCGACGCGGCCCCGCCGCCGGCTCGCCGGCGATCGCGGGAAGCTGACGAAGTACGTGGCACCGGCGGTCACGCTCGTGGTGCTGATCGGCGTCTGGGAGATCCTGAGCCGGACCGGTGTGTTCAACGAGATCATCGTCCCGCCGGCGAGTGACGTGTTCGTCGCGCTGTACAACCTGGCCGGCGAGAGCTACTTCTGGGACGCCACGTGGGTCACCGTCAAGGAGACCCTGATCGGTTTCGTGCTCGGCGTCGCCGGCGCGTGGATCCTCGGGACGCTGATCGGCATGGTCCGCTTCTTCCGGCTTACCCTGTACCCGCTCGTGATCGCGTTCCAGATCACGCCGCGGATCGCGCTCGCCCCGCTGTTCCTGACGTGGTTCGGCTTCGGCATCACGTCCAAGATCGTGCTCGCGGCGACGATCTGCTTCTTCCCGGTGCTGATCGCCGTCGTCGTCAGCCTCGACACCGTCGACAAGGACGGTCGCTCGCTGATGCGGTCGTTCGGCGCGTCGCGCTGGGAGGAGTACCGGATGCTCGCGCTTCCGGCGTCGCTCCCGGTCGTGTTCGCCGGCATCAAGACCGCGGTCACGCTGGCGCTGATCGGCGCGATCGTCGCCGAGTTCGTCGGCGCCTCGGAGGGGATGGGCGTGCTGATCAAGACGTTCAACTTCCAGCTCCAGGTCGCCGAGGGGTTCGCCGTGATCATCGCGCTCGCGATCGTCGGGCTCGTGCTCTACGGACTCACCGAGCTGATCGAGAACAGGCTCGTGTTCTGGCGCGGGCACTGACCCACTAAGGGGGGAATCAGATGAAGTACGTGCTCAGGCTATGCCTGGCGTTGCTGGTCGGCGCGTTCGTGGTCGCGGGGTGCGGCGACGACGACGACGACCAGGCGGCCGGTGGAGGCGGCGGCGGGACGCAGGCGGAGGTCAAGGATGTCCAGATGATCATCCCGTTCCCGCCCTCGATCGCGCTGCTCGGGCTCGTCATCGCCCAGGAACAGGGATACTTCGAGGACGAGGGCATCAACCTCGAGACGAAGGTCGCCGAGGAGGGATCGGGCCAGGTCAACCAGCTGATGATCGCGGGCCAGGAGAAGTTCGGCCGCAGCGGCCCCGACCTGACGATGATCGCCAACGCCGAGGGCCACGACCTGCGGATGATCGCGACGTTCGCGCGCGGGATCTTCACGATCGAGGCGCCCGTCGGCTCCGGCGTCGAGTCGATGGAGGACCTCAAGGGCAAGGCGCTCGGCGTCACCGACCTCGCGGGCGGTGAGATCGGCCTCGTCAACCAGGCGCTCGCCGAGGCCGGGCTCGAGCCCGACAAGGACGTCGAGCTCAAGGTCGTCGGGCCGGGCGGACCGGCCGCGTACCGCGCGCTCGACTCGGGTGAGATCGCCGCCTACGCCGGCGCCACGAACGACTTCGCGGCGATGGACGCCCAGGGCCTCGACTCGCAGTCGATCGTGCCCGACAGCCTCAAGGGGCTCCCGTCCAACGGCTTCGTCGTGATGCAGAAGACGCTCGACAACGAGGAGGATCGCGACACCGCGATCAAGATCGTCCGGGCGTGGCTGAAGGGCGACCAGTACGCTCGCCTGAACCCCGACGACGCGTTCAAGATGGCGTGCGACGCCGTGCCCGAGGAGTGCACCGACGAGAAGACCGCCAAGGCGTTCTTCGACCGCTCGATCGAGGTCGCGACGCCGCCGGAGGGCGTGCGTCCCGGCGAGAACGCGCCGCTCGACGCGTTCGAGACGATCCAGCACGCGCTGATCCAGGGCGGCGACATGAAGCAGGAGGTCGATCTGCAGGAGGTCTTCCCGACCACCTACGTCGACCAATTCAACGAAGGTCTCGAGGACGAATAGCGTGAGGTCCCCGCACAGATGACGGTCATCGATGCACACAGCCACTTCCTGTCGCCGGGCTCGATGGACCTGCTCCGGCGCGGGGACTATCCGCTCGCCCACATCGAGGAGCGCAACGGGTCGGGCCCCTGGGTCGTCTGCGAGCAGGGGCTCGAGTACCCGCTGACGCCGCTGTTCTACGACGTCGAGACGAAGCTGCGCTGGATGGACGAGCGCGGCATCGACGTCGCGTTGACGTCGATCGCGGCGCCGCTGTTCTTCTACGAGCTCGCGAGCGAGCAGCAGGTGCTCGACGTCTCGCGCGAGATCAACGACGCGGCCGCCGAGCTCATGAAGGCGTCGGGCGGCCGGATCATCGGGGTCGCGACCGTCCCGATGGTCGCGCCCGAGCTGGCCGCCCAGGAGCTCCGCCGCGCGTGCGGGGAGCTCGGGCTCAAGGGCGTCGAGATCGGCACCAGCATCGCCGACAAGCAGCTGGACGATCCGTCGCTGGAACCGTTCTACAGCGCCGCGGAGGAGGTCGGCGCGCCGCTCTTCCTGCACCCGTACACGTTCATGCTCGGGCTTCAGTCGCATCCCGGCTTCGAGCGCTACTTCCTGCTGAACACGATCGGCAACCCGATGGAGACGCATCTCGCCGCCGCGCGGCTGACGCTCGGCGGCGTGTTCGACCGCCATCCGGGGCTCGTCGTGCACCTCTCGCACGGCGGCGGCGGCCTGCCGTTCCAGCTCGCGCGGCTCGACGGCACCTACAACAAGCGCCCGTACGTGCGCGAGAGCGCGAGCAAGCCGCCGTCGGGGTACCTGTCCAACCTGCTGTTCGACACGGTGCTCTACGACCCCGCGCCGATCGAGTTCCTGCTCAGCACGTTCGGGCCCGAGCGCGTCGTGTTCGGCACCGACCATCCGTTCGACATCGCCGACCTGACCGGGCTGGAGGTCGCGAAGCGGCTCGGCGACGACGTCGCCGAACGCGTCCTCGGGGGCAACGCGGCGCGCGCGTACGGGCTTTGAGCACCACCGTCGAGCTGGTTCCCGGGCGCTTCGAGGTCGACGACGACGGCACGCCGTGGCTGTCGGCGAGCCGCTGCACGGCGTGCGGGCGCGTCGCGTTCCCGCCGCGCGGCGCGTGCCCGCGCTGCCGCCTGCGGTCGATGGAGCCGCAGCGCGTCGGGCGCACGGCGACGCTCTCCAGCTTCACCGTCTGCCACACGGCGCCGAGCGGCTGGCAGGCGCCGTACCTGCAGGCCTATGTCGCGCTGGAGGAGGGCATCCGCGTGTTCGCCCTCGTCAGCGACGACGTCGAGCCGTCGACGTCGGCGCTGACCGTCGGCGAGCCGATGGAGCTCGTCGTCGAACCGGTCCGGCCGGGCGCCGGCGTCGTCACGTACAAGTACCGCCCGCTCCGGGCCGCCGATGCGTGACGTCGCCGTCGTCGGCGTCGGGATGCATCCGTTCGGCAAGCACCCGCAGACATCGCTGGAGCAGCTCGGGTCGGCGGCGGTGTGGGCCGCCGTCGACGACGCCGGGCTCGATCCGCGGCGCATCGAGTGCGCGTACGTGGGCAACTCGCTGGCCGGCCTGCTCAGCGGGCAGGAGGGGGTGCGCGGCCAGGTCATCCTGCAGTCGGCGGGCTTCGACGAGCTGCCGGTGATCAACGTCGAGAACGCGTGCGCGAGCGCGACGACCGCGTTCCGCGGCGCCTGGCTGGAGGTGGCCGCGGGCGCCTGCGACGTCGCGCTGGCGCTCGGCGTCGAGAAGATGTTCGTCGGCGACACCGGGCGCTCGCTCGCCGCGCTCGCGGGCGACTCCGAGCTCGAGCTGGCGCGCATGGGCATGCAGTTCAGCGCCACCTACGCGGCCCACCCGAAGTACGACCTGCGCGGCAAGATGCGCGACTACGGCTGGACGGCCGACGACCTCGCGCAGGTCGTGGTCAAGAACAGCCGCAACGGCGCGCTGAACCCGTACGCGCACCACCGCCGCGCGCTGACCGCCGAAGAGGTGCTCGCGTCGCCGCTGATCAGCGACCCGCTGACGCTGTACATGTGCTCGTCGATCGGCGACGGCGCGGCGGCCGCGATCGTCTGCGCGGCCGAGCTCGCGGCGGCGCTCAGCGAGCAGACCCCGGTGCGGGTCGCCGCGTGCGCGCTGCGCTCCGGGCGCGTCTTCACGAGCGGCGACGAGGGCCACAGCACGCTGCGCGAGATGGCCGGCGAGTTCTACGAGAACACGGGGATCGGGCCCGGCGACATCGACGTCGCGGAGGTGCACGACGCGATGGCCCCGGTCGAGCTGCTCGTGTACGAGGGGCTCGGTCTGTGCGGGCCCGGCGAGGGACCGGAGCTGCTGCGCTCGGGCGCCACCGCGATCGGCGGGTCGACGCCGGTCAACCCGAGCGGCGGGCTCACGTCGCGCGGCCACCCGGTCGGCGCCACGGGCCTCGGCCAGATCGCCGAGATCGTCTGGCAGCTGCGCGGCGACGCGGGGGCGCGCCAGGCCAAGGAGCGGCCGCTCGTCGGCCTCGCGCACAACCAGGGCGGCCTGCTGGCCGGGATGGACTCGGCCGCCTACGCGCTCACGCTGCTCACGCGCTGACCGGGTCCTCGCACAGCCGCGCGACGTCCTCCATCGCCACGAACCGCACGCCCTCGTGCGACTCGATGTGCCGGATGATCTGCTCGAGCCCCCACGCCCGGTGCGGGACGCCGGTGATCTTCGGGTGCATGCAGTACTGCATGACGCGCGGCTCGCGCTCGGACTCCTGGTAGAGCATGTTGAAGTGCGACGTCAGCACGTCGGTCACGTGCGACGGCGACGAGTACGGCACGCCGCCCATGCCGACGTTCTTGGGGATCTGCATCAGGCTGAGCTTCCAGTCGTCGAGCCCCGCCGGGATCTCGACGATCCGCCGGCCGTCGTTCTCGAGCAGGTACGGCAGGTCGTCGTTGTGGAAGTCGCTGTTGTAGAGGTAGCCGAGCTCGGTGAGGATCCGGATCGTGTTGACCGTGGTCGTGTACTGCGGGCTGCGCCAGCCGAGCGGGCGGCTGCCGAGCGCGTTCTCGACCGCGGTCGTGGCGGCCTCGATCTCGGCGCGCTCCTCGTCGGCGTCGAGGTTGAACAGCGGGATGTGGCGGTACCCGTGGACGGCGACCTCGTGGCCGCGGGCGGCGATCGCCTGCACGACCTCGGGGTACCACTCGGCGGTGATGCCGGTGATCGGGAACGTGCCGCGGACGTTGTGGCGCTCGAGGATGTCGAGGATCCGGTACACGCCGCGGCGCGTGTCGTACTGGCGCTCGGTGAGGTCGCAGAAGTTGATCTTGCCTTCGGCCCAGTAGCAGCTCGTGAGCTGATAGCTCGGGACAGCGGCGTCGACGTCGCCCTGGGTGTCGAACGTCAGCATCACCATCATGCGGACGCCGTCGGGCCAGTTGTCCAGGAGCTTCGCCGGCACCTCGCGCCCGAACGTCGCCTCCCAGTCGTCGCGGTGCCAGAACCGCGGCTGGAGATCGGGGTTGGCCGGTTCGAGCATCGGGCTCACCTTTCCTCGTACGACACGGTGCGGCGCAGCGCGGGCATCAACTCGGCCCCGTACCGCTGCAGGCGCTCGAGCCGCCCTCCGGGCAGCAGCGCGAACGTGATGCGATCGACTTTGAGGTCGAGCAACGGGCGGATCTTCTCGACGCAGTGGTCGAGGTCGCCGGCCACCCCGATCCAGTCCACGAACTCGTCGCTCACCGAGGGACCGTCCGCGTGGCGCGAGAGGTGGCGGCCGAAGTCGTGCGCCTCCTCGGCGATCCGGAACTCGTCGCGCCACGGCTCCAGCGCGGCAGGCAGCTCCTTCCAGCGGTGGAACCAGCGCGCCTGGCTGACCGCCCACGGCCGGACGTCCGCGAGCGCGCGCTCGCGATCGTCGGCCAGCGAGATCGTGAACCACAGGTCGACGGTCACGTCGTCGAGCGTGCGGTTCGCCGCCGCGGCGCCGGCGGCGACGTGGGAGAGCTGCCAGCTCGTGAGCTCCGGGTTCGCGGCGCCCATGAGGATGATGCCGTCGGCGACCTCGCCGGCGAGCCGCAGCATCCGCGGCTGGCTGGCGGCGAGCAGGATCGGGTAGGGGACCGCCCCGGGCAGGACCTCGATGCGGCGGCCGTCGCGCTCGATCGGCTCCCCGCGGCCGATCGCACGGATGTCGAGGATCGCGCTGCGCAGGGCGGCGATCCGGGCGGCGGGCAGGCCGAGCGGAAACACCGCCGCGTCGCCGGATCCGATCCCGAGCTGGACCCGCCCGCCGCTCACCTCGGCGAGGCCGGCCATCGCGTTGGCGGTCACGGTCGGGTGGCGGGTGACCGGGTTGGTGACGCCCGGGCCGATGTGGATCGCCTGGGTGCGCTCCGCCGCCAGCGCGAGCGCGACATACACGTTCTTCGTGTAGAGCTGCGAATCGGCCAGCCAGGCCGCTTCGAAGCCGACCTCCTCGGCGGCGCGCGCGAGGTCGCCGAAGCGGGCGATCGGCTCGCGCGGGCTGAGCCCCATCATGAAGCCGAAGCCGGTCACAGGCCGAGGATCCGCTCGGCGTTGGCGCCGAGCAGCCGGTCGATCTCGTCGCGCTCGAACTCGGCGCCGCCCAGCGGCTCGTCGGCCAGCCGCTGCAGCACGCCCACCCATTCGGCGTGGCGGACGCGGCGGACGGTGCGCAGCGCCGGCCAGTCGGTGCCGAACATGACGCGCTGCGGGCCGGCGGTGGACAGCAGGCCGCGCAGCTCGCGGGCGAAGCGCTCCGGCGAGCGCAGGTACTTCGCCTGCCAGTAGGCGATGTCGAGGAACACGTTGTGGTGGTGCCAGGCGATGTCGGCCGCCTCCTGCCACCACGCCATTCCGGCGTGCGCGAGCACGAACGTGAGCTCCGGGAAGTCGTTCGCCGGCTGGTCGCAGAGGATCGGCATCGTGCAGTCGCTGCGCAGCGGGCCGATCTCCTGCCCGGTGTGGATCACGACCGGCAGCCCCAGCTCGGCGCATTGCTCGTACAGCCGGTAGCAGGCGCGATCGTTCGGCTTCACGCCGGCGGGCGGCCAGACCTTGACCCCGGCGAGCCCGAGCTCGGCGTAGGCCCGCCGGATCAGCCGCCGCGCGTCGGGGCGCCGCGGGTCGATCCCACCGAAGAACACGAGCCGGTCCGGGTGGCGAGCGCAGGCGGCGGCGAACAGCTCGTAGCGCCGCTCCAGCGACACCGCGTCGCCGACGCCGGAGTACAGCCCGAAGTCCAGCAGGTAGACCACCGACTTGTCGATGCCCGCCGCGTCCATGTCGGCGACGAGCCGGTCCCCGTCAGGGTCGAACCAGTCGTCCTCGATCCGCCTGCGCACCTCGGCGGCGGGCCGTCCCGACAGCCCGGCGCCGTACTCGGCCATCGCCTCGTACCAGTACGCGGGCGCCATCTCGGCGCTGTAGAGATGGGTATGGGCGTCGATGATGCGTGGGCTCACAGGTTCCCCTCGTCGCGCTGGGCGAAGTAGTCCTTGAGCCGCCGCCCCTCGCGCGCGGCGTGCAGCAGCGCGCGCGACTCCTGCGTGGCGTGGCCGAACTCGTGCAGCGCGAAGTGCTGCTCGAGGGCGTCGCGCATGCCCATCAGGTCCTGCGTGCGGTTGAGCGAGCGCTTGAGCAGCGCAAGCGTGACCGGCGGCATCGCGGCCACCCGCCGGGCCAGCTCGGCGGTCGCCTCGGCGAGGCGGTCGGCGGGCACGAGGTCGGTGACCATGCCGAGCGCGAGCGCGTCGGCCGCCGCGATCCGCTCGCCGGTGAACAGGATGCGCTTCGCGCGCCGGACGCCGATGTCCCACGGCTCGACGAGCACCTCGAGGCCGACGCCGCCCATCTTCGGCAGCGGGTCGTAGAAGAACGCGTCGTCGGCGGCGACGACGAGATCGCACATCTGCGAGATCAGCAGCCCGGCGGCGACGCAGGCCCCCTGCACCGACGCGATCGTCGGCTTGCGCAGGTCGCGCAGCGCGAGCGCCCGCTCGAACAGCTGCTCGCGCTCGCGGACGAACCGGTCCTCGACCAGCTCGTCGCCCTTGACCGTGCCGAGGTCGAAGCCGGCGCAGAAGTGCTCCCCCTCGCCGCGCACGACGACGACGTGCACGGACTCGTCGCGCTCGGCCGCGGCGAGCGCGTCGTCGAGCGCGGCGAGCATCGCCGCGTCGAGCGCGTTGCGCTTCTGCGGGCGGTCGAGCGTGATCGTGGCGACCGCGTCGTCGCGCTCGCTCCGCACGTGTCCGGCGGCGGTCACCCGGCCACCCCGATCCGCTCGTCGACCCAGCGCCGCGCCTTGCCGGCCTCGCCGCCGGTCGCCTGCGACCAGTCCGAGCGATCCGGGCGGGACGCGACCTCGAACGAGATGCCGGTCTCGCGCCGCAGCAGCGCGGCCACGTGCGCGTCGAGCCCGTCGCCGACGCCGGGACGCGCGAGCAGCTCGAGCCGCACGCGCTCGCGCTTGGCGTCGTCCTGCCAGATCCGGACGCGGTAATCCAGCACGTCGGGCAGCTCCAGCACCGCCTCGACGTGGGCGGGCCAGACGTTGATGCCCTTGATCTTGAACATCGCGTCGAGCCGGCGCACGGTTCCGCTCTCGATCCCGGGCCACGGGGAGCCGCATGGGCACGCGCCCGGTGCCCGGAACGCGACCTGGTCCCCGGTCTTGATGCGGAACACGGGCTCGGCGGTGTTGATCAGCGGCGTGGCGACCATCTCGCCGCGGTCGCCGTCGGACACGTGCGCGCCGGTGGCCGGGTCGACCACCTCCTGCACCGCCACCGCGGGGTTCCAGTGCAGCGTGCCGCGCCGGCCGTCGGCGTCGACCATGCCGCGCTCGCAGCAGAACGCGGCGACCCCGGCCGAGGTCCCGTACCACTCGTACAGCCGTGCGCCCCAGAGGCGCTCGGTCTCGCGGATCCAGTCGGTCGTCAGCGACTGCGTCGCGACCACGATCCGCCGCAGGGCGAGCTCGCTCGGCTCGATGCCGGCCTCGGCGCACAGCGGCCCGAGCCGGTCGACGTAGGCGGGCGTCGCGACGAGCGTCGTGGCCCTGTAGTACCGGATCGCCTCCAGCTTGCGCTCGCTGGACAGGCCGCCCATCCGCAGCACGCGCGCGCCGGCCTCCACGTACGCGTACCAGTGCCGCACGCCGCCGCCGGCCATCCCGATCGGGAACGTGAGCGCGACCACGTCGTCGGCGCCGACGCCCATGCCGCGCAGGTAGGCGGCCCACTGCGCCGTGCTGCGCTCGAGGTCGGCGCGGCTGAGGTAGTGCACCTCCTGGCCCATGCCGGTGCTGCCGCTCGACTCGACGACGAGCGAGATCTCGGGCTCCGGCACGCAGCGGCGCTCCCCGAACGGGGGCGCGCGCTCCTGGTCGGCGATCAGATCCTGCTTGTCAATCGGCCGCAGCCGCCGCCAGGCGTCGTGGTCGCGGACCGCGTCCGTGGCCGAGAGCCCGGAGCGCTCGAGCTGCTCGCGCACGAACGGGCTGCGGCCCGCGGCGTCGATGAAGTTCGCGCGCAGCCCGTCCCAGTCTCCGAACGCGAACCCCATAGCCGGGTTGTATGGGTCGGCGGCGGTGCGTGTCATCGGGGTATCGCGCCGAACCCGAGCGGGGAAACCCGACGCGCGGAGCGGACTAGCCCCGTTGAAGAACACGGCCGCTCGGGGAATGCTTGGCGCGACGCGATGACCCGCCGCCCCGAGCCGCTCGACACGCTGGAGAAGAAGCTCGACCCCGATCACTGCGCGCTGCTCGTGATCGACGTCCTCAACGAC
The DNA here is from genome assembly GCA_035706585.1 of Solirubrobacteraceae bacterium. Classification (GTDB taxonomy): domain Bacteria; phylum Actinomycetota; class Thermoleophilia; order Solirubrobacterales; family Solirubrobacteraceae; genus DASSUW01. The sequence continues at coordinate 19,198 of DASSUW010000357.1, forward strand.
TTCTGCGCCGACGACGGCGCGATGGCGCGCGAGGGTCTCGACGTCGGCGCGGCCCAGCAGCTCGCCGAGCGGCTGCCGGCGCTGATCGGCGCGGCGCGCGCGGCCGGCGTTTTCGTCGTCTTCGTCCGCAACGTCTACAACACCGAGGGCTACACGTACCTGTCGGACACGTGGCTCGAGCAGGCGGGCCGCCGCCGTGAGGGCAGCTACGTCGAGCGCCCGGTGTGCCCGCCCGACTCCTGGGGCAACGACTTCTACGGCGCCGTCCGGCCGCTGCCCGGCGAGCCGATCGTCACCAAGCACCGGTTCGACGCGTTCCTGGACACGGACCTCGCGCTGGTCCTGCGCAGCAACGCGGTGCGCTCGCTCGTGGTCACCGGCGTGGCCACGAACGTCTGCGTCGAGACGACCGTCCGGCAGGCGTTCGTGCGCGACTACCACGTCGTGCTGCCCGCGGACGGAGCCGCCGCCTACAGCGCGGACGAGCACGACGCCAGCCTCGTGACGATCGACCGCTACTTCGGCCAGGTCGTGACGTCCGACGACGTGATCGGCGTCTGGGAGCGCAGCCGCGTGGCGGCGGGGCGGTCGTGACCGCCCGCGCACCGGCGTACGTGGGCCAGCGGATCCCGCGCAAGGAGGACCTGCGGCTGCTCACGGGCGCCAGCCGCTTCGGGGCCGACGTGGACCTCGACGGGCAGCTGTACGCCCGGGTCGTGCGCAGCGACGTCGGCCACGGCATCATCGCCGGCATCGACGCCGCCGCCGCCGCGGCCATGCCCGGCGTCGTCGGGATCTACACCGCGGCCGAGGTGCCCGACGTCCGCATCCCCGTGCGGCTGTTCCCGTCCGAGCGCAGCAACCGGGCGCTGCAGGCGCCGCTCGCGCGCGAGCGCGTGCGCTACGTCGGCGACCCGGTCGCCGTCGTCGTCGCCGAGGACCCGTACGTCGCCGAGGATGCCGCGGCCGCGGTGTACGTCGAGATCGATCCGCTCGACGTCGTGCTCGAGCCGCTCGCGGCGGCGGCCGCCGACGCGCCGCGGCTGCACGCGACGCTCGACTCGAACGTCCTGGACCGCGTCGAGATCGCCCACGGCGACGCGTCGCTGCTCGACTCCGCCGATGTGATCGTGCGCGACGAGATGCGCGTGCAGCGCCATGGGGCCGTGCCGCTGGAGCCGCGGGCGCTCGTCGCCAGCTTCGACGCTCGCGGCGGGCGCGTCGAGGTCTGGGGCGCGGCCAAGGTCAAGCACTTCAACCGCCGCGCGCTCGCGCAGCTGCTGGGACTGCCGGAGGCGTCGGTCCGGCTCGTCGAATGCGACGTCGGCGGCGGCTTCGGCGCGCGCGGCGAGTTCTATCCCGAGGACTTCCTGATCCCCTGGCTGGCGATGCAGCTGCGGCGGCCGGTCAAGTGGGTCGAGGATCGCTACGAGAACCTGGTGGCGCTCAACCACTCACGCGAGCAGGTGTGGCGGATCGAAGCGGGCGCGGCGGCCGACGGGACGCTGGTCGCGTTCCGGGCCGAGGGCTGGTTCAACACGGGCGCGTACGCCCGTACGCACGGCGGCGTGCTGCTGCCGAGGCTGATGCTCAACCACGTCGTCGGCCCGTACCGCTGGCAGGGCTACCACGCGGTCGCGCAGTCGGTGCTGACGAACAAGACGGGCGCCGGCACGTATCGCGGGCCGGGCCAGTACGAGCCGACGTTCGTCCGCGAGCGCACGATCGACCTGCTGGCGGCCGAGCTCGACATGGACCGGGCCGAGCTGCGCCGGCGCAACCTCGTCACGCCCGCCGAGCTGCCGTACGACTCCGGTGTCCCCGACGTCGACAGCGGCCGCACGACGCAGTTCGTCGAGGGCGACTTCCCGCGCACGTTCGCCGCCGTCGTCGACGGCGAGGACTACTCGGCGCTGGTCGCCGAGGCCGAGCAGCGGCGCGCGCGCGGGGAGACGGTCGGCGTCGGCGTGACCGCGTTCATCGAGATGGGCAACCCGGGCACGTTCGAGCAGGCCCGCGTCGTCGCCGACGACGACGGCGGCTTCACGTGCCACGTCGGCGTCGCGTCCGTCGGCCAGGGCGTCGAGACCGTGCTCGCCCAGGTCGCCGCCGACCGGCTCGGCGTGCCGATCGAGCGGGTGCGCGTCACCTACCAGGACACGGATGTCATCCCCGAGGGCCAGGGCGCGTTCTCGAGCCGGGCCACGGTGTTCGGCGGCAACGCCGTGGCCGGTGCCGTGCGGGCGCTCCTCGAGAACGCCCGCGCCGCCGCGGCCGAGCGGCTCGGCGTCGACCCCGAGAAGGTCGTCATCGAGGAGGGGCGGGCACGCGTCAAGCACGGGCAGCGCAGCGTCGAGCTCGCCGAGCTCGGGGTGCAGGGCGAGTATCGCTACGAGCCCGGCGAGGGGTCGCACGTGCTCGCGGGCGGGAACGTCGCGCTCGTGCGCGTGGACGCCGAGACCGGCGCGGTCGAGCTGCTGCGCTACGGCGTCTCCTACGAGGTCGGCAAGGCGATCAACCCGCTCACGCTCGAGGCACAGGTCCGCGGCGGGGCCGTCCAGGGCATCGGCGGCGCGCTCTACGAGGAGTTCGCCTACCGCGACGACGGCCAGCCGCTCTCCACGAGCTTCATGGACTACATGCTCCCGACGGCGGCGGAGGTCGGCGACATCGACGTCTTCCTGCTGGAGCTGGGCGAGACCGATCCCGACGAGCCGCTCGCGGGCGCGAAGGGCGGCGGAGAGGGCGGGATCATCGCCACTGCGGCGACGATCTCCAACGCGGTCGCCGACGCGCTCGGCGGCCCGGACCCCGCGCTCGCGGCATTACCGATCACTCCCGAAAAAGTCCGGTCGCTCGCGCGCCGGCGCAGCGAGGCGGTGGCATGAGCGAAGAGCGCACGCGTGTCGATCTGCTGGTGGAGGGCGCCGTCGTGCTCCCGATGACCGGTCCCGATCAGATCCACTGGGACGGATCCATAGCCGTCGCCGCCGACCGCATCGTCGCGGTCGGGCCGCGTGAGGCGCTGGCGCGCGAGTTCGCGGCCGCCGAGACGATCGACGCCCGCGGTCAGCTCGCGATGCCGGGGCTCGTGAACACGCACATGCACCTGTTCGGGTCGTTCGTGCGCGGCATGGTCAACGACCTCTCGTTCACGCCCTGGATCCAGAAGAAGTTCTACGTCACCTCGCGCGGGCTGAACCCGGACAACTACTACCTGGGGACGCAGTTCGCCGCGATCGACATGCTCAAGAGCGGCACGACGACGTTCCTGGACTGCGGCACCTATCAGGACCTCGAGGAGCCGGCCGTGCGCGGCGTCGAGACCGCCGGCATCCGTGCCGTGCTGGCGCGGACGATGGCGGACATCGACGACGACCTCGCCGGCTCGCTGCGCCGGTCCGACACCGCCACGCGGGAGAACCTCGAGCGCGCCGAGGCGTTCATCTCCACCTACGACGGGGCCGCCGCCGGCCGCGTCAGCGCATGGGCCTGCCCGATCCAGGTCACGTCGGCGTCGGACGAGCTGTGCACCGGCGCGATGGCCCTGGCCGAGCGCTACGACGTCGGCTTCGCCACGCACTCGAACGTCGACCGCGAGGACATCGAGGCGCACGACATCCTGTTCGGCCGCCGGCCGATCGAGCGGTTCGAGGAGCTCGGGATCCTCGGGCGCCGGTTCCTCGGCACGCACATGGGCTGGCTGAGCGACGACGAGGTCGACCTGATGAAGCGGCGCGACGCGACGGCCGTCCACTGCCCGAGCGCGAGCATGAAGGGCGCCTACGGGTCGATCTCACGCGGCCGGTTCCCCGAGCTGCTGCGCGAGGGCGTGACCGTCGGCCTCGGCACCGACGGGCCGGCCGCGAGCTGCTTCCTGGACATGTTCCGCGAGGTCCACCTCGCCGCGACCGCGCACAAGGAGGCGCGGCTCGACTGGACGCTGATCTCGCCCTACGAGGCGCTCGAGCTGGCCACGATCGGCTCGGCCCGCGGCGCGCTGCTCGACCACGAGATCGGGACGCTCGAGCCGGGCAAGAAGGCCGACCTGATCCTGCTCGACCTGATGCGGCCCGAGATGGTGCCGTGGCACGAGTACAACCTGCTCGCCAACCTCGCCTACGCGGCGAACGGCAGCCTCGTGCACACCGTGCTCGTCGACGGCCGCGTGCTCGTCCGCCGCGGCGAGGTCAAGACGATGGACGAGGAGCGGATCCTGCGCGACATGCAGGCCGAGGGCCGCCGGTTCGTAGAGCTGGCGCGCGAGTGGGACCGCGACCACGCGCCCGCGGACCGCACGGTGCCGCACCACTTCGACCGCACGCGCGCGATCGCGGGGACGTAGCCGTGCGGCAGGTCATCCGCGGCGTCCGGCTGCGCGGGCGGGACGGCACCTGGGACGTGGCGCTCGACGGCGACCGGATCGCCTCCGTCGAGGAGACGATCGCCGACTCGGGCGAGCGCGAGTACGACGGCGCCGGCTGCCTGCTCGCACCGGGGCTCGTCGACGGCCACCTGCACCTCGACAAGTGCATGCTCGGCGACGTGATGCGGCCGAACGAGTCGCAGACGCTGCAGGAGGCGATCGAGGTCACGTGGGACCACAAGCGCGCGTACACGCCCACCGAGATCGCCGATCGCACCTCCCCGGTCGTCGACCAGGGGATCGTCCACGGCACGACCGCCGTCCGCGGCTTCGCCGACGTCGACACGATCGGCGGCACGGTGCCCGTGGAGGGGCTGCTCGAGCTCAAGCGCCGCTTCCAGGCGGACACGCACTTCGAGGTCGTGGCGTTCCCGCAGGAGGGCATCCTGCGCCAGCCGGGCACCGACAAGCTGCTCGAGCAGTGCGTCGAGCTCGGGGCCGACGTGGTCGGCGGCCTGCCGTGGTACGAGCACACCGACGCCGCTGCGCGCGACCACATCGACTTCTGCCTCGACCTGGCCGTGCGCGCCGGCAAGGACGTCCACATGCTCGTCGACGACACCGACGACCCCACCTCGCGCACGCTCGAGTACCTCGCCGTGCGCACGGCCGAGGAGGGCCTGCAGGGACGGGTGTCGGCGAGCCACTGCGGCGCGCTCGCGGCGTACGACCACACGCACGCGCAGAAGGTGATCGGCCTCGTCAAGGAGGCCGGGATCACGATCTTCACCAACACGCAGATCAGCCTCGTGATGGACGGACGCAACGACCGCGGGCTGATCCGGCGCGGCACGACCCGCATCAAGGAGCTGCTTGCCGCCGGGGTCAACGTCGCGTCCGCGCAGGACGACGTCAACGATCCCTACTACCCGTTCGGCAAGCCCGACCAGCTCGAGGTCGGCCAGTACACCGCGCACGTCGGCCACCTCACCTACCCCAGCGAGCTCGAGACCGTCTTCGACATGATCACGACCAACGCCGCGCGGGCGCTGCGGCTGCCGGACTACGGCGTGGAGCCCGGCTGCCGGGCCGACCTCGTGCTCATCGAGGCCGGCAACGTCCGCGACGCGTTCCGGCTGCTGCCGCCGCGGCGGGCCGTCTTCTACGGCGGACGGCTGGTCGCCGAGAGCCGGCTCTCGGCGACCCGGCACCACGCCGGTGGGTGACGTCAGCCCTCGAGCTCGACGATGTGGCGGTCGACCGCGATCGCGGCCGCATGGGCACGGTTGCGCGCGCCGAGCTTGCGGACGACGGTCGCCACCTGGCGCTCGACGGTCTTCGTCGCCAGGTACAGCGTGCGGCCGATCTCGGCGTTGGTCTCGCCGCACGCGACGAGCGTGAGGATCGACCGCTCGCGCTGGGTGAGCGCCTCGTGCCCGGGATCGCCGCTCGTCGCGTCGGCGCTGCGGCCGAGCACGCACGTCCCGCACGCCACGGCGCGCACCGCCTGCGCGAGGCCCTCCTCGTCGACCCGGAGGTCGATCACCCCGGTCGCGCCCGCCTCGAGCAGCGTCGTGTCGCGCGCGATGTCGCCGTGCGAGATCGCCAGCACCGACGACGACGGCGACGCGGCGCGGATCTCGGCGATCAGCCCGTCGCTGCCGGTGCTCGCCAGCGTCGTGCTGATGAGCGTCACGTCGGGATGCAGCTGGCGCAGGCGCGCCTTGGTCTCGTCCAGCGAGGCCGCCTCGCCCACCACGCGCATCTCGTCCTGGGCGCCGATCAGGCGCGAGATCCCGGCCCGGACCAGCAGGTTCGGCTCGGCGACGAACACCCGCAGCGCGCCGTCCTGCGTGGTCGTGCCCTCGAGCGCGCCGGCATCGTCGGCGCCGGCCGCGCCGACCTCGCGGACCTGGGGTACCTTCAGGCGGATCGTCGTGCCGTTGCCCGGCTGCGAGGTCACGGCCAGGAAGGCGCCGAGCGCATCGGTGCGATCGCGCATGTGGCGCAGCCCGAGGCCCTCGCTCTGCATCGCCATGCGTGTCTCGAAGCCGACGCCGTCGTCCTCGATCACGAGCGCCAGGTCGGTGTCGGCGGCGATGCGGACGGTGACCGAGCGGGCGCGCGCGTGCCGGCGCACGTTCATCAGTGCCTCCTGGAGCACGCGGTACGTCGCGCGCGTGACGGTGGGCGGCAGGTCCGCCGTCATGCCGTCGACCTCGAGCGACGTGTCGCAGCCGGTCCACTCGCGGAAGCGGTCGAGCGCCTGCGCGGCCATCTCGGCAAGGTCGCCGGTCTCCAGACCAGGCGGATCCAGGTCGACGATCGCGCGGCGGACGTCGGTCAGCCCGCGGCGGGCCATCTCGCCGATGTGCGCGGCGGCGTCGCCGCGGCCGGCGTCGTCCGCGCGCTCGAGCAGCGCCGCGCCGTCGCGGATCTCGGACAGCACGTGGGCGACGGCCTGGTAGAGGTCGCGCGTGACGCGGCTGCGCTCGCGCTCGCTCGCCTCGCGCCGGACGAGCGCCTGGACGCGCCGCTGGACACGCAGGTTCTCGACGAACGCGGCGATCTGATTCGCGATCTGCTCGGCGATCGGGATGTCCTCGTTGCGGTAGAACCCGGCCTTGCGGCTGACGAAGTTCAGGACGCCGAACGGCCGTCCGTCGTGGCGCAGGGGCACGCTGAGGAGGCCGCGGAACCCGGCGCGGGCGATGACGCGGTCCTCGGCCCCGATCAGCCGCGGATCGGCGCCCAGGTCGCTGGAGACGATCGCGCGGTTCGTGAGCAGGATGTGGCGCAGGCCGACGTCCTCGAACGGGATCATCACACCTTCGCCGGGGACGATCGCCGACGTCGCGACCGCGAAGCGCTCGAACGCGCGCCCGTCGTGGCTGAGCAGGTACACGCTGAGCCGGTCGTGGTCGAGCAGTCGCTTCGCCTGCCGCGCGAAGCGTGCGATCACGCCCGACGCGTCGCTGGCGCTGCCGACGGCGGCGGGCAGCAGCTGCACGTCGCCGCGGCCCTGTGCGGCGAGGACGGCGAGCCGGCACGCGATCAGCGGCGCGACCGCTCCGAGCACCTCGCGATCGGCCTGGCCGTGCACCTCGAGCAGCCCGAACGTCACACCTTCGGCATGGAGGCCGACGAGCACGGAGCCGTCGGGACCGTCGACCGCCTCGCTCGCCGCCGCCGCGCGCGTGAGCTCGAGCGGATTGAGCGCCGGGAGCTGGCGGGCGTCGTCGTCCGCCGGCGCCTGCGCCATCTCGTGCAGGCCGTCCGACGCCATCGCCCACAGGCGTACGACCGCCGGTTCGCACTCGCCGAGCGCTTGCGAGACGGCGCTCGCCAGCTCGTTCCAGTCGCGTGCCGATGGGAGCCGCCGAGCCAGGCTCGCGAGCGCGATGTACCCATGCTCGCTGCGGTCCGCGAGCGCGTCGTTACCCATGCGCGCCTGCGGCGCGTAGACCCTCAGCATGCCGCTCCCTCCTCGTGGAAGCACGCTTAGGCGTACGTATAACAGATTGGGATAAGCTCGTCGTCCACATGTCGGACGTCGTACATGGGTCGGCGCACGGGCGCGAGGTGCTTGCGTAGTGGCACTGGGCGCGCGGCTGCTGCGCGTCGAGGACCGCCCGCTGCTTGCCGGTGACGGCCGCTTCGTCGACGACGTCCACGTCGAGGGCGCGCTCGAGGCGGCGTTCGTGCGCAGCCCGGTCGCCCACGGCCGCCTCGTCTCCGCCGGCGTCGACGGGCTGCTCGACCTCGACGGCGTCGAAGCGGTGCTCACCGCGGCCGACCTCGGGCTCGGTGCGCTCGAGCCGCCGAACGTGAACCCCGGCGTCTCGCCCCCCGCCCAGCCGGTGCTCGCGACCGGCGCGGTGCGCTTCGCCGGCGAGCCGATCGCCGTGATCTTCGCGCGCGACCGCTACGTGGCCGAGGACGCGCGCGACGCGGCGCGGCCGGAGATCGACGAGCTCGAGCCGCTCGTCGACCCGCGCCGGGCGATCGCCGCCGACGCGCCGCAGATCCACGAGGGCCATTCCAACCTCGTCGTCGACACGGCGCAGGAGGCGGGCGACGTCGACGCCGCGTTCGCGGCGGCCGGCGTGGTCGTCGAGCGCACGTTCCGGACGCCACGCCACTCGGCGATGCCGATCGAGGGGCGCGGCGTGGTGGCGGTGCCGGACGGCCGCGGCCTGCGGATCTGGAGCTCGTCGCAGGTGCCGCACAAGCTGCGCCTGCTGATCGCCGAACTGCTCGCCCTCGACCCCGCCGACGTGCGGGTCATCAGCCCCGACGTGGGCGGCGGCTTCGGGGTCAAGGCGCACGTCTACCCCGAGGAGGTGGTCCTGGCCGCGGCCGCGCTGCGGCTCGGGCGGCCGGTGAAGTGGGTCGAGGACCGCGTCGAGAACCTCGCGTCCGCCGCGCACGCGCGCAAGCAGGAGGTGACGGTGCGCGCCGCGATGAGCGGTGACGGCGAGCTGCTCGCCCTCGACGTCGACATGCTCTGCGACCAGGGCGCGTACGGCCCGTACCCGCACGGTGTCTCGCTGGAGGCGCTGACGACGTCCGGGATGCTGCCGGGCCCGTACCGGCTGCGCGACTTCCGCGTGCGGGCGCGCACGGCGCTCACGAACACCGCGCCGACAGGGGCGTACCGCGGGGTGGGCTTCGTGATCGCGACGTTCGTCCACGAACGGCTGATGGACGTGCTCGCGCGCGAGGTCGGGCTCGACCCGGCCGAGGTGCGGCGCCGCAACCTCATCCGCGCCGACGAGATGCCGTACACGTCCGCGACCCGGCAGCCGTACGACAACGGCGACTACGCGCGCGCTCTCGAGACCGCGCTCGAGCGGATCGGGTACGCCGACTTCGCCGCACGCCGGCGCGCGGCGGCGGCGAACGGCCGGCGGCTCGGGCTCGGCGTCGCGTGCTACGTGGAGCCGACCGGGATGAACTCGCGCGTGTTCGAGATGCGCGGCATGATCGGCATCGAGGGCGTCGACTCGGCGCACGTCGAGATGGACGGCGACGGCCGCCTGCGCGTCTGGACGACGACCCCGTCGATCGGCCAGGGGACCACGACGACCATGGCGCAGCTGGCCGCCGAGGCGCTCGGCGTCGAGCCGTCGGCGATCACGATCGAGCACTGCGACACCGGCGCCGCGGAGCTCAAGGGCACCGGGACGTTCGCGTCGCGCAGCGCCGCGTCCGCCGGCGGCGCGGTCACCGGCGCCTGCACGACGATCCGCGAGCGCCTGATCGAGGACGCCGCCGGTCGGCTCGAGGCCGCCGAGCACGATCTCGAGATCGTCGACGGCGAGGTCCGCGTCGTGGGCTCGCCGCAGACGGGCGTCGCGATCGGCGAGCTGGCGGCGGCCGATCCGGACCGCTACCGGCTCAGCACGACCTTCGACCCGCCGCAGACCGTCTACCCGTACGCGACGCACGCCTGCATGGTCAGCGTCGACGAGGAGACCGGCGCCGTCGCGATCGAGCGCTACGTGATCGCCGAGGACTGCGGGCGCATCATCAACCCGGTCATCGTCGAGGGCCAGGTGCACGGCGCGACGGCCCAGGGCGTCGGCGGGGCGCTGTACGAGCGCCACGACTACGACGAGGACGGCCAGCTGCGCACCGCGTCGCTGCTCGACTACCTGGTGCCCACGGCGGTCGAGGTCCCGGCGCTCGAGCTCCTGCACCTCGAGCTGCCCACCGACGTCAACGCGACCGGCGTCAAGGGCGTCGGCGAGGGCGGAACGATCGGCTCGGCAGCCGCGGTGGCCAACGCGGTCAGCGACGCGCTGGGCAGGGAGTTCAACGCGTTCCCGATCGGGCCCGAGGAGATCGCGGCGCGGCGCGGCGACTAGGCGCGCAGGGCCGCGCGCTCGGCGTCGAGCTCGGTCGTCACGCCGAGCGCGTTGAGGATGTCGTTCGCCTCCTCCAGGCTCGTCGCCGGCCCGACGGCGCGCGCCAGCCGGCTCGCCGACGCGAGCGCCACTTCGACGTCGAAGAAGAACGTGACGGCGGCGACCGGCGACAGCACCACCCGCCGCAGGCCGCCGCGGATGGTCGCCTCGCCGCGCGCGCCGCGGTAGCAGCGTACGGCCTGCAGGCTGGCCTCGGTCGGCACCACCTCGGTCGCCTCCTCGATGCGCCGCGCCACCCGGTCGGTCAGCCCGCGGGCGCCGGTCAGGCCGCCGGCGGCGGCCACCTCGCCGAGCCGGTCGAGCACCTCGGCCGGCGTCAGCTCGCCGTCGCAGCCGGCGCCGAACACGGCGCCGACGACCGGTCGTCCCGCCGCGGCGAGACGCGCCGCGGCGGCCAGCACGACGGCGTCGCACAGCGGGCTGCCGAGCCCCGCCTCGTCGCCGTGCGCGAGCACGTCCCCGCCGACGTCGAGGCAGACGAGCAGGTCGCATCCGAGCTCGTCGAGCGCCGCCGCCAGCCCGTCGGCGAGCGCCGCCGGTCCGTTGGCGATCTCGACGAGCACGACCTCCTCGCCGAGCAGGCCGGCCATGCGCGACTCCGCGAACGCGATGTCGCGGCCGCGGATGCGGGTCCCGGGGCCGGCAGCGAGCACGCCCGGGGCGATCGTCCGCGCGGCCTCGATCTCGTCGACGGTCCGCGGCCCCGGGATCGGGTCGATCGCGCGGCGCTCCCACGTGACGCCGCCGAGGCGCGGCTCCGCGCCGTGATAGAGGCGGCACGTCTCGTACGTTCCGAGCGCGCCGACGACGTCGCCGCCGCCGCCGATCCCGAGTACGAGCGGCCGCCGCGCGGACGTGAGGAGCGCTTCGCCGTCGAGCATCGACGCGCGCACGATAGCGGCCGCGGATCTACGGCCGGTTGCCGCGGTCGAGCAGCGCGGCGGCGGCATGCACCGCGCCCAGCCGCGGCAGGTCGACGTCCACCATCGCCCCGATCTCGAGGACGGCCTCGACGAGGACCTCGAGCTCGAGCCGCTTGCCCGCCTCCAGGTCCTGGAGCATCGAGGTCTTGTGATCGCCGACGGCCTCGGCGCCGGTGAGCCGCTGCTCGACGGAGATGCGCGGCGGGTAGCCGACCGCCTCGGCCACCGCGGCCACCTCGCCCATCATCGCGGCGAGGAGCCGGCGGGTCGGCGCGAACGCGCACAGCTCGGCCATCGTCGCGCCGGTCAGCGCGCTGAGCGGGTTGAAGGTCGCGTTGCCGAGCAGCTTCACCCAGATCTCGCCGCGCAGGTCCTTGGTGACGCGGCACTTGAGGCCGCCCGCGGTCAGCGCCTCACGGACGTGGCGGCAGCGCTCGCTGTCGCTGCGGTCCGGCTCGCCGATCGACAGCCGGTTGCCCTCGATGTGGCGGACGACCCCGGGTGCGGCGAGCTCGGTCGCCGGATACACGACACACCCGATCGCGCGCTCGATCGGGATGACCGCCGTCACCGCGCCTCCCGGGTCGACGCTCTCGAGCCTCCGTCCATGCAGCGGCCCGCCGTGCCCGTGGAAGTACCACCACGGGATCCCGTTCTGGGCGGCGATCACGGCGGTGTCGGGGCCGAGCAGCGGCCGCAGGAGCTCGCCCGCCCCGGCGTACGAGTACGCCTTCAGGCCGAGGAAGACGACGTCGACGGTCCCGATCTCGGCCGGGTCGTCGGTCGCCGCGACGTCGACCTGGAACTCGCCTCCCGCACCGATGACGCGGACGCCGCCGGCTCGCATCGCCTCCAGGTGCTCGCCGCGGGCGACGAGATGGGTCTCCGTGCCGCCGCGCGCCAGGCAGGCACCGACGTAGGCGCCGATGGCTCCGGCGCCCACGACGGCGACTCTCATGCGTCGAGCGCCTCGGCCAGCGTCCGTCGCTGGATCTTGCCGGTCGGGCCCTTCGGGATCTCGGCGACGACGTGCACGCGTCGCGGCACCTTGAACGGCGCCAGCCGCCCGGCGCAGAAGTCACGCAGCTCGTCCGCCGACAGCCCGTCGTCGACGACCACCGCCGCGTGGACGACCTCGCCCCACTTCGCGTCCGGCACGCCGTAGGCCACCGCCTCGCGCACGGCCGGGTGCGACAGCAGCGCCTCGTCGACCTCGCGCGGGGCGATCTTCTCCCCGCCGCGGTTGATGAGCTCCTTGAGCCGGCCGTCGAGCGTGAGATAGCCGTCATCGGAGAGGCGTCCGAGGTCGCCGGTGCGGAACCAGCCGTCGCGGAAGGATGCGGCGTTCGCCTCCGGGTTGTCGAGGTAGCCGTCGACGACGCCCGGCCCGCGCACCGACACCTCGCCGGCGGTGCCGGCGGGCACGGGATTCCAGTCCTGGTCGAGGATCGCCACGTCGGCGCCCGCGCGGATGCCCACCGTTCCCGGGCGCCGGTCCCCGGGCGGCAGCGGATTGGAGGTCATCTGGTGTGACGCCTCGGTCATGCCGTAGGCCTCGACCACCGGCACGCCGAAGCGCTCCTCGAGCGCGGTCCACAGCGGTGGCGCGAGCGACGACGAGCACGAGCGGGCGAAGCGCAGCGATCCGTGATCGCCGTCCGGCGCCGCGGGCAGCTTGGCGAGGATCGTCGGGACGGCGGAGAACCACGTGACACGGTGCTCGCGCACGTGCGGCCACAGGGCGCCCGGCCGGATCCGCCGCGGGACGGCGACCGTGCCGCCGCCCGCCAGCGCCGCCAGCGTGGAGGCGACGAGCCCGTGCACGTGGAACAGCGGCATCACGCAGTACGAGACGTCGTCGGCTCCGAGGCCGTAGCCCGCGGCGATGCCGGTCGCCGAGGCCGCGAGGTTGCGGTGGCGCAGCGGCACGGCCTTCGGCCGGCTGGTCGTCCCGCTGGTGTGCAGCAGCAGCGCGACGGCCTCGGGATCGACGTCGGCGAGCGCGCCGCGCGCGCGTTCGACGCCGGCGAGCGCCGGCGGCGGCCCGTGCGAGACGGCGTGGACGGCGATGCCGGCCGCGTCCGCCGCCGCGATCGCCTCGTCGTGGGCGCCGTCGCCGACCAGCATCAGCGCCGGGTGCACCTCGGCCAGCTCGGCCTCGACCTCGCTGCGGCGCAGCGCCGAGTTGATCGGCTGCGCGATCGCCGACGCGCGGACGACGGCGAGGAACGTGACGACCGTCGCGGCCGAGTTCTCCATCACGATCGCGACGCCGTCGCCCGGCCGCACGCCCAGCTCGTGAAGCTGCTCGGCCAGCGCCTCGACGGCCTCGCGCAGGTCCGCGTGCGAGAGCGTCCAGCCCCCGTCGCAGTCGACCAGCGCGGGGCGCTGCGAGTCGCCCAGCAGCGCGGGAACCGTGGCAACCTTGCTCATGGATCCACGGTATCAGTATGGATCCATCCCTGGTAGCATGGGATCCAATCGGCGAAGGAGAAGACGTGAGCATCGTGACCGGCTCGGCCTCGGCGGAGCAGCTCCAGGCAGCGGCGCGCGACCACCTGTGGTCGCACTTCACGAACCTGGCGGCGTTCCAGGACCACGAGATCCCGGTGATCGTCAGCGGTGACGGCTGCTACGTCACCGACTCCAACGGCAAGCGCTACGTCGACGGGCTGTCCGGCCTGTTCGCCTCGCAGCTCGGCTACTCGTACGGCGAGGAGATGGGGGAGGCGGCCGCCGCGCAGATGCGCGAGCTCGGCTACTACCCCAACTGGGCCCAGGCCCACCCGCGCGTCGTCGAGCTCGCGTCCGAGCTGGCCGATCTCGCGCCCGCCGGCCTGAACCGCAGCTTCTTCGTGTCCGGCGGCGGCGAGGCCGTCGAGTCGGCCTGGAAGCTCGCGCGCGCCTACTGGACCGCCAAGGGCGAGCGCCGCTTCAAGGTGATCGCGCGCCGCTACGCGTACCACGGGACCACGATGGGCGCGCTCTCGATCAACGGCATCCCCGGCCTGCGCGCGCCGTGGGAGCCGCTCGTCCCGGGCGTCAGCCACGTCTGGAACACCAACCGCTACACCCGGCCGCAGGACGAGACCGAGGAGCAGTTCACGCAGTTCCTGCTCACCGACCTCGAGCAGGCGCTGATCCAGGCGGGGCCGGCGTCGGTCGCGATGGTGATCATGGAGCCGGTCCAGAACCAGGGCGGCTCGCTGGTGCCGCCGGAGGGCTACTGGGCGGGCGTGCGCGAGATCTGCGACCGCTACGACGTCCTGCTGTGCGCCGACGAGGTGATCACCGGCTTCGGCCGCCTCGGCGCCTGGTTCGGCTCCGAGCTGTACGACATCCGGCCCGACATCATCACGTGCGCGAAGGGCCTGGCGTCCGGCTACGCGCCGATCGGCGCGGTCATCACGGGCGACCGCGTGGCCCAGCCGTTCCTCGAGGGCGGCGGCGTGTTCACGCACGGCTTCACCTACGGCGGCCATCCGGTCAGCTGCGCGGTGGCGCTCAAGAGCATCGAGATCATGCGCCGCGAGCACGTGATGGAGCACGTCCGCGACAACCAGGACGCGCTGCGGTCCACGCTCGAGCAGCTGCTCGATCTGCCGATCGTCGGCGACGTGCGCGGCACCGGCTACTTCTACGCCGTCGAGCTGACCAGGGACCGTGACAGCCGCGAGCCGATCCCGATGGAGGCGCGCGAGCAGCTGTTCCGCGGCTATCTCGCCCCGCAGCTGTTCGAGCGCGGGCTGATCGCGCGCGCCGAGGAGCGGATCGCCCCGCTGATCCAGCTCTCGCCGCCGCTGGTCGCCGGCCAGGAGGAGTTCGACCGGATCACCGAGATCCTGGCCGACGTGCTGCGCGACGCGCCCAGGCACCTGCCCAGTTGAGCGAGTCGGCGCGGCGCCCCCGGCGCCTGTCGCCGACCGTCCCGATGTACATCGGGGGCTTCCTCGGCCCGTTCGGGGCGGGAGTCCTCAGCGTGCTCATCCCGCAGATCCGGGAGGCGTTCGACACGACGACGGCGCACGTCGCGCTGGCGATCCCGGCCTACCTGATCCCGTTCGCCGTGCTGCAGCTCGTCTCCGGCACCGTCGGCGAGCAGTTCGGCCGGCGGCGCGCCGTCCGCGCCGGCTACCTCGCCTACGCGGTCGTCTCGCTGTGCGCCGCGGTCGCCCCGACGATCGGGGCGTTCCTCGTGTGCCGCGCGGCCCAGGGCGTCGCCAACGCGTTCATCACGCCGCTGCTGCTCGCCGGCCTCGCCGAGGTGGTCGACCCGCGGCGGCTCGGCCGCAGCGTGGGCACGTTCGCGGCCGTGCAGACGGCCGCGATCGTGATGGCGCCGCTGACCGGCGGCCTGCTCGGCACGGTCGACTGGCGCCTGGTCTTCGTGGTCCCGGCGGCGGTCGCCGCCGCGCTGGCCTTCGTGGTGCCCGACGAGGGCTCGCGCGTGCGCGCCGGCGGGCGCCCGCGGCTGCGGGCGGTGGCCACGCGCGAGGTCGCGCTGCTCTGCGGCGCGGGCTTCACCGGCTTCGCCGGCCTCGCGGGCCTGAGCTTCATCGTCGCGCTGCGGCTCGAGGACGCGTTCGGCCTGGACTCCGTCGGCCGCGGCGTCGTCCTCGCCGGCTTCGGCGTCTCCGGCATGCTGTTCGGGCGCGCCGCCGGCGCGGCCGCCGACCGCTTCGGGCGGATCACGGTCGCCGTCGCCGGCGCCCTCGTGTCGGCCGGCGTCGTGTCGCTCGTCGGCTTCGCCGGCTCGGCGGGCGCCACGGCCGCGCTGTGGTTCTGCCTCGGCGCGACCTCGACGCTCCTGTGGGCGGGCCTCAACACGCTGGTCGTCGAGGCGGTGCCGGAGAACCGGGCCGGGACGACGTCGGTCTTCGGGGCGTTCAAGTTCGCCGGCAGCGCCGCCGCGCCGATCATGTTCCTGCCGCTCTACGACGCCGATCCGCGGGCGGCGTTCCTCGTCGCGGGCGTGGCCGGCCTGGCGGCGGCGGGCTTCACGTACGCGTTCGGCGTCAGTACAGCGAGAAGTACTCGCGCTGCTCCCAGTCCGTGACGGCGGCCAGGTAGCGCTGGATCTCGGCCTCCTTGAGGCGGATGAAGTAGTCGACGTAGTCGGCTCCGAAGCGCTCGGCGAAGCCGCGGTCGGCGCGCAGCGCGGCGACCGCGTCCATCAGGCTCTCCGGGAGGCGGTCCGCCGCCTCGCCGTACGGCCGGTCGGTCGGGCGGCCCGGATCGAGCGCGGAGTCGATCCCGTCGAGCCCCGAGACGAGCTGCGACGCGATGTACAGATACGGGTTCGCGGCGGGCTCGCCGGACCGGTTCTCCAGCCTCGTCGCCGCGTCGCCCGGACCCCCGACCGCGCGCACCATCGCGCCTTTGTTGTCCTCCCCCCAGACGATCCGATCGGGAGCGAGCGAGTACGGCTTGAAACGCTTGTAGCCGGTGATCGTCGGCGTCGTGAACACCGAGGCGGCGCGCGCGTGGGCGAGCAGCCCGGCGAGGTAGCCGCGCCCGACCGCTGACAGCGGCTCGTCCGCGGCCATGAAGCGGTTGTCGCCCTCGTCGCGCCCGAGCAGGCACTGGTGCAGGTGCCAGCCGCTCGAGGCGAGGTTCGGCAGGTGCGGACGGGCCATGAACGTGGCGTGGTAGCCGTGGCGGGAGCACAGCTGCTTGATCGCGCTGCGGCACAGGACGACGTCGTCGGCCGCGCGCAGCGGACTCTGCGGCCCGAACGTGACCTCGAGCTGGCTGGGTCCGAATTCGGCCTCGATCGACCGCAGCGGCAGCCCGAGCGCGACGAGCCCGTCGCGCAGCGCTTGGACGAGCTCGTCGACCGAGTCGAGCGCCGCCTCCGACAGCAGCTGGTAGCCGGGCGTTATCGGGGTGGCGCCGGGCGCCTCGCCGGGCTGGCCGGGCTGGCCGAGCAGCCGCGCGTCGAGCGGGGTGTCCGCGGCGCGGAAGACGTGGAACTCCAGCTCGATGCCCACGCGCAGCTCGAGACCCCGGCCGGCGAGCGCGTCCAGGTGCCGGCGCAGCAGGTGGCGGGCCGAGAACGGGACCGGACCGCCGTCCGGCAGCTGGATGTCGCACAGCACCCACGCGGTCCGCGGCGACCACGGCAGGATGCGGAACGTGGTCGGCAGCGGGACGAGCACGATGTCCGACGCCCCCGCCATCCCCGCCGGCGCGCCGCCGGCCTCGAAGACGGGATAGACCGTGCGCCCGGCCGTGTCCTTGAGCACCAGCGTGCTGGGCGCCGCAACGCCGTCGCGCAGCACGCCGCCGAACGCCTCGCGCGTGAGCGTCTTGCCCCGCAGCACGCCGTGCTGGTCCGGGAACGCGACCCGGATCAGCTCGATGCCGTGCTCGTCGATCACCCGCAGCGCCTGGGCGGCGGCCGCGTACTCGGCGTCGTCCCACAGCCCGTGCCGCTCGATGAACCCCGCGCGCCCCGGGCCGGTGCCGAGAAGGTCGACGACCTGGGTCATCGCGCCCCCCGCGCCGCGGCGATCGAGTCCGGGCTCGGCGGCGGCTGGTAGCGGTCCGGATCGAGCCCGCGGTACGGCTTGCCGGGCGCGCCGCCGACGCCGAGCACCAGCGTGTCGTCCGCGGTCGCCGTCGCGGCCCGGTGGACGTGCGGCGGCACGAACAGGATGTCGCCCGCTGCGACGTCGAGCTCGGTTCCGTCGAGCACGAACCGCGCGCGGCCGCGGGCGACGAAGTAGACCTCCTCCTGACCGCTCACGTACTCGCTGTCCGGGTCGTCGCCGAGCTCGGTGTGCGGGACGATCAGCTCGGCGCCGGCATCGGCGCCGGAGGCGGCGATCCCGAAGCCCTCGATGCCGAAGTGGCGGCGGACGGGGTGCCAGCGGGCGCCGAAGCCCGGCGTCGCGGCCTCGTGGTCCCACCATCCCGGCGGGTGGTCGTCGGGGATCTCGTCAAGGCGCGCAACTGCCCACCGCTTGGGCTCAGACGGCGGCATGCGATCCCGCACCCGCCCACGGCGAGCGGCGGCGGCGCTCGATCTCGTGGTCGCGCCAGCGGTCGTGCCAGCCCTCGGCCGGGGAGATCATGTCGACCGCCAGCGGGCCCGTGAGCGCCTCGCGCGTCACGTCGCCGGCGACCATGCCCGGCGTCGGCTTGCCCGCGCCATGGTCGGCGATCGACCGCAGCAGGAGCCGGCGGTTGGCGGTCACCGCACGGTCCGAGACGCCGAGCCGCTCCACCGTGCGGTCCTGGATCCGCCCCATGCTCTCGACCGCCCACTGGTCGTGCACGTTGATGTCCAGGCCCATTCCGGTGTACGTCAGCTCCGCCTGCTCGCGCGGGTCGAAGCCCCAGTTGTTGCCGCGGTTCCGGGTCGGCCGGTAGTCCGGCAGCGTGCAGCCCTCCAGGCGCTGCTGCAGCAGCGTCTCCTTGTCGGTGGTCTCCTGGAAGTCGTAGAAGATCATGTACCAGAAGTGGTTCACGTCGTCGATCGGGACGTGCCACTGGGTGAAGACCTTCGTGTTGCCGAACGGCACGACGAACGCGTTCGGGAACAGCAGGTTGGTGATCCGCACGTGGCGGACCTCCTCGCCCAGCTCGCGGATCGCGAAGACGCGCAGCCCGTACTCGGTCGTCTCGACCTCGATGTCCGGCCGCGGGTTGGCGCCGACGAGCTCGGAGAGGCTGACGTCGGTCCCCTCCACCTTCTCGGCGAACTGCTGGCCGTACTGCTCGCGCGGGTCCTCCTTGATGAAGCGGTGCAGGTAGGAGACGTGGCTCGGGTCGATGCCCCCCTCGACGCCCTGCAGCCAGTTGCACTCCCACAGGCCCTTGAAGGCGAAGGTGTGGGTGCCCGGCGCCACGAAGCAGTCGAACGCCGGGAACGCCGGCGCCGCCGCCAGGCCGCCCGGCCCCATGTAGGCCC